>CAMLKW010000029.1 GCA_946480605.1 uncultured Roseateles sp.
GCTGCGGGCTGATCAGGTCCTGGATGACGGCGTGGATGGCGGCGCGCTGGTCGGGCGTTTCCTCGAAGCCGAAGCTGGCGGCGAAGGCCTCGTAGTCGTGGCCCGAGTAGCGGAATGCATGGCCTTCGCGCGCGGCGCGGCGGGCGTAGAGGTTCAGCAGTTCGGCGGCCGTGTCGCGCACCTGCTCGGCGGCCTTGCGCTTGGCCTTTTCCCACTGGCCGGAACCCAGCTTGTGCAGTGGTGCTTCTTCGGGACTCACGCCCGTGTAGCGGCCGATGAGGTGAAGCTGCGACACCGGCACGTACAGCGTCGCCTTGTCGGCGTACTCCAGGTGCAGGAACTCGCTCTTCTGGCCGTCGCCAAGGTCGATGTTCACGAGACCTTGATAACGCCCGATGCCGTGGTTGATGTGCACGACCGGGTCACCCACCTTCAGCTCGGACAGGTCCTTGATCAGCGCGTTGACGTCGCTGACCTGCTCCTGCTTGCGCCGGCGCCGGGTCGTCGGCGTCGTGACGAACAGCTCGGTCTCGGTGATGAGCTGGACCGGATGCTCGGCGTCCACCCAGAAGAAGCCAGCGGCCAGTGGCGCCGCGGTGATGGCGTACTTCTCGTCGCTGGCGCGGAACTCGGCCAGGTCCTTCATCGACGGCGGGTCGATCTTGCTGTCGCGCAGCTGCTCCAGCAGGCTCTCGCGCCGGCCCTCGCTCTCGGCCAGCAGCAAAACCCGGTGCGGCGTGCTCTTCAGGTGCGCTTCCAGGCGTGCCAGCGGCTCCTGGGCGCCGCGCTCCACGCTGACGTCGGGCAGCGGACGGGCGAAATCCACGGGCTCCGAACCGCGTACCGACAGCACGGCGTGCGGCTTGGTCAGGCCGAAGAAATCTTCTACGGTCAGGAAGATCTCCTGCGGCGCCAGCAGCGGGCGCTCGGGGTCGTGCTGCAGGAAGCGGTGGCGCTCCTTGGTGTCGGTCCAGAAGCGCTGGATGGCCTCGTCGACTTCGCCGTGCAGCACCAGCGCGGCGGTGTCACCGAGGTAGTCGAACACCGACGCCGTCTGCTCGAAGAAGATCGGCAGGTAGTACTCGATGCCGCCCGAGGCGATGCCCTCGCCGATGTCCCGGTAGAGGCGCGACTTGGTCGGGTCGCCGTCCATCTTCTCGCGCCAGCGGTTGCGGAAGGCCTTGCGCGCGGCCTCGTCCATCGGGAACTCGCGGCCCGGCAGCAGGCGCACGTCGGGCACGGGGTAGAGGCTGCGCTGGCTGTCGGGGTCGAACACGCGGATGGAGTCCACCTCGTCGCCGAACAGGTCCACGCGGTAGGGCACGGCCGAGCCCATCGGGAACAGGTCGATGAGCCCGCCGCGCACGGCGTATTCGCCGGGCTGCACGACCTGACTCACGTTCGTGTAGCCGGCCAGCGTCAGCTGTGCGCGCAGCGAGGCTTCGTCCAGCCGCTGCTTCTGCCTGAAGTTGAAGGTGGTGCCGGCCAGGAAGCTGGGCGGCGCCAGGCGGGTGAGGGCGGTGGAGGCGGGCATCAGCACCACGTCGATGCTCTTGCTCTTCTTCGCCTGCAGCAGTTCCCACAGCGTGGCCAGGCGCTCGGAGATCAGGTCCTGGTGGGGGCTGAAGCTGTCGTAGGGCAGCGTCTCCCAGTCCGGGAACACGGCGACCTTCAGCTCCGGCGCGAAGAACTTCAGCTCGTCTTCCAGCCGCTGCGTGTCGCCGGGTTCGGCCGTGAACACGGCGGCCAGTCTGCCGGCGTCCCGCTGCTGCTGCACAAAGCGGGCGAGCAGCAGGGAATCGGCAGAACCCAGGGGGCGGGGGTGGGTGAACTTCTTGCCCGGTTGGATCACCGGCAGCGAGGACAACGTCATGCGGACCTACAAACGACAACAGCCCCGAAGCGGGGCCTGACGGGATTCTAGGGAGCCTGATCTGCCCCTGCCTTTTGGCCTGGTGACAGCGGCATGGCAGCATGCCGGCACTTCCTACCGGAGATTCCATGCGCCGTCGTCACGCCCTGAGCCTCTTGGCCACCAGCCTCGCCCTCAGCCTGCCCGCCTTTGCCGCCAGTCCAAAGCTCAGCGAGAGCCAACGCTTCCACCAATGGCTGGATGCCGAATGGGAGCTGGTGCTGCAACGCCAGCCCATCCTGGCCACGTCGCTGGGCGACCCGCGCTACAACGACCGCCTCATTGACACCACCACCGCGGCCTACCGTGCCCAGGCGAGGCGCGAGCTGCAAGGCCAGCTGAAGGCGCTGGCCGGCTTCGACAAGTCCAGGCTGGAGCCCAAGGACCGCGTGTCCTACAGCATGCTGAAGCTGGACCTGGAGCAGAACCTCGCCGGCGAACGCTTCCCCGAGTGGATGCAGCCCATCAGCCAGATCGGCGGCATGCCCAGCTTCCTGGCGCAGATGGGGTCGGGCCAGTCCATCCAGCCGTTCAAGACCACCAAGGACTACGACGACTGGATCAAGCGCCTGACGCTGGCGGTGCCCCTCTTCGACGGCAGCATCGCCAACATGCGCGACGGCCTGAAGGCCGGCGTGACCCAGCCGCGCGCCGTGATGGACAAGGTGCTGCCGCAGCTGACCGCGCTGGCCGTCGCCGACCCCGAGCAAAGCCTGTTCTGGGGACCGATCAAGAACTTCCCCGACGCCGTGCCGACCGCCGACCGCGAGCGCATCACCGCCGCGATGCGTGAGCTGTTGTCTTCGAAAGTGCTGCCCGCCTATGCCCGCCTGCTGGCCTTCGTGCGCGACGAATACACGCCCAAGGCGCGCGCCAGCACGGCCTGGTCGGCGCTGCCCGACGGCAAGGCCTGGTACGCGCACCGCGTGCGCCAGTCCACCACGCTGCCTTTGTCACCCGACGAGATCCACGCCATCGGCCTGAAGGAAGTGGCGCGCATCCTGGGCGAGATGGAAGGCGTGCGCAAGCAGGTGGGCTTCGCCGGCGACCTGAAGGCCTTCTTCAAGCATCTGCAGGACGACCCCAAGTACTACTTCACCAAGCCGGAAGACCTGCTGGCCGGTTACCGTGACCTGCAGAAAAAGATCAACGGCCTGACGCCCAAGCTGTTCGACATTCAACCCAAGGCCGACTACGAGGTGCGCGAGGTCGAGGCCTTCCGCGCCGAGAGCGCGGCGGGTGCGTCCTACCAGAGCCCGTCCACCGACGGCTCGCGGCCCGGCGTGTTCTACGTGAACACCTTCAACCTGAAGGCCCAGCCCATCTTCGGCATGGAGACGCTGTCGCTGCACGAGGCCTCGCCGGGCCACCACTTCCAGATCGCCATCGCGCAGGAAGACCAGAACCTGCCCAAGTTCCGCCGCCACGGCAGCTTCTACGTGGCCTACGTGGAAGGCTGGGCGCTGTACGCCGAGAGCCTGGGCAAGGAGCTGGGCCTGTTCACCGACCCCTACCAGTGGTACGGCCGCCTGTCCGACGAGCAGCTGCGCGCGATGCGGCTGGTGGTGGACACCGGCCTGCACCACAAGGGCTGGACGCGCGAGCAGGCCATCCAGTACATGCTGGACAACTCGTCCATGGCCGAGAGCGACGTGGTGTCTGAAGTCGAGCGCTACATCGTCTGGCCCGGCCAGGCGCTGGGCTACAAGATCGGCCAGCTGGAGATCACCCGGCTGCGCGCCGAGGCCGAGAAGGCGCTGGGCGCGAAGTTCGACATCAAGGGCTTTCACCGCGTCGTGCTGACCGCGGGCCAGGTGCCCATGCCGGTGCTGCGCGAGCTGGTCATGGAGTGGGTGGCGCAGCGCCAGCGCGGCTGATCCGTTCCGTCGCGGCCGGCTGCAGCCCGACCGTCCGGCGCTGCGGTGCATCGTCGGACGCTCCTCGCCCCGTGGGCCGGCCGGTAGGCTGCGCCCCATCAACGAGGAGATCGCATGAGCAAGAGCACCACCGCCTGGCTGCTGGCCGGCTGCCTGCTGTCCGCGCCGGCCTGGGCCGGCGACGAGGGCAAGAGCTTCAGCCTCGGCCTGCAGGCCAACGAGCGGGCCACGCTGGCCGACGTGGGCCTGCCCGGCTATCAGGGGGCCGTCCCCTACAGCGAGAACCAGGGCGACAAGCCGGCCGTCACGCTGGGCGCCTGGGCGGGTGCGTTTGGCCTGCGCGTCAGCGCGATGAAGTTCCAGGTGGCGGACTCTCCGGTCCGCGTCGCCGCCTTCTACGCCACGGCGCTCGGCCAGCACGGCCGGGTGCTGGACTGCCGCGAACCGGCTGCCCGCGTGAAGCCGCCCAAGGACTCGGACACGCTCAGTTGCGACGGCAGCGCGCCGCCGGTCGGCGAGTACGAGTTCCGCGTCGGCACCAGCAAGCAGTTCCGTGTGGTGCACGTGAAGCCGCATGGCGACGGCACGCGCTTCGACATGGCGCGCGTCGCCCTGGGCAACTGACGCCGGGGCGGCGTCAGTCCTTGCCGCCGTCCAGCAGCGCGTCGCGCAGCTTGGCGTCGGCCGGCGAGTCGCCGAACCAGATCTTCAGCACCAGCGTGAAGAACTCGTCGTCACCCACCGGCTCGCCCTGGGCCTGGCCCGAGATGTAGAACTGCGTGCCCTTGCCGGGGATGAAGTCCATCGCGAAGGTGTCGCCGGGCATCAGCTTGGGCTTGCCGGAGAAGATCTCGATGAGGCGCGTCGTCGACAGCGTGTGGCGGGTCATCTGGGCGCTGGGCGTGTTGTCGCCCATGCCGCGCAGGAAAAGCCGGCCCAGCTCCGTGCCCTGCAGCTCGCGCAGCGCTGTGAACTGCAGGCGCTTGGGGCCGGGCAGCGCCAGCAGTTCGGCCGGCGTGGTCGCGCGCCTGGCGGTGTACAGGCCCATGTCGTAGGCCTTGAACACCAGGCGCACGCGCGTGCCTTTGCCGTTCAGCTGCAGCGTGCTGCCGCCCAACTGGGCCGTGGGCTCGAACTTGTTGACGGTGGGCGCTGCGCTGGCCTGCAGGCACAGGGCCAGGCCTGCTGCTGCCAGCGTGACGCGACCGCGTGCGGTCCAGGGCTGAGTCATGTCTTCTCCGAGGGATGTTCTTCTCGCCGCTTCGCTGCGGCTGGCGCATTCTGCGGGGCGGGAAGGTCCTGGACGTCACCGTTTCCGGTGGCTTTCCCTCCGTCAGGCGTGAATCCTCACGACACGGGCCGGCCGGCCCTTGGCCTCACGCGCGCGCAACTGGCCGCAGCCGCCTTCCACGTCCTGGCCGGCGGAGTCACGCAGCTTGGTCAGCACGCCGCGGCTGGACAGCTCGGCGGCGATGGCGCGGGCGCGTTCCCAGTCGGGGCGGCTGAAGGGCAGGCCCTCGGCGGTGTTGAACGGGATCATGTTCAGCAGCCCGTAGCGGCCCTTCAGCAGCCGCACGATGCCGTCCAGCTCGTCGGGGCCGTCGTTGACGCCGTCCAGCAGCGTCCACTGGTACTGGATGGGATAGCCGCTGGCGCGGGCATAGGCGTCGGCCGCCTCGACGAGTTCCTCGGGCGTGAGCCGCGGCGCGCGCGGCAGCAGGTCGGCGCGCTTGGCCGCATACGTCGTGTGCAGCGACAGCGCCAGCGCCGGCTTCACCTCCGCGTCGTTCAGCGCCGCGAACGCGCGCTCGTCGCCCACGGTGGAGAACACCAACTGCTTGTGCGCCATGCCGCCTTCGCGGCCCAGCAGCGTGACCGCGTCCAGCACGTTGGCGAGGTTGTGCGAGGGCTCGCCCATGCCCATGAAGACGACCTTCCTCAACTTCGGGTTCTTGCGCCGGGCCAGCACCACCTGCCCGACGATCTCGGCGCTGCCGACCTGGCGGATCAGGCCGTCCACGCCGGTCATGCAGAAACGGCAGCCCACCGCGCAGCCCACCTGGCTGGACACGCAGACGCCGTCGCGCGGCAGCAGCACGGTCTCCACGGTCTGGCCGTCCTGCAAGCCCAGCAGCAACCGGGCCGACAGGCCGTCGCCGCCCGCATGCTCGCTCCTGACGGCCAGCAGCCCGTCCAGCTCGGTGAACAGGCCCGGCAGTGCCTCCATGACCGCCTTGGGCAGCCAGCCCTGCAGCGGCTGCTTGCCGGCGTGCAGCGGCACGCATTGCAGCCAGTGGCGCAGCACGCGGCTTTCGTGGGCTGGGTTGGCGCCCAGCGCGCGCAGGCGCTGGCGGAGGTCTGAAATCAACTGCATGGCCCTGCGATTGTCCCCGCAGCCGCCGACGCGACACCGACGCCCGCCGCGGCGGCCTATGCTGGCCTGACAACGGCAGGAGACAACCATGGCCAAACCCGAGCAAATCGCCCCCGACGAATGGCAGGTCCGCTGCGACCTCGCCGCGCTGTACCGCCTGGCCGCGCTGCACGGCTGGGACGACCTGATCTTCACCCACATCTCGGCGCGCGTGCCCGGCCCCGAGCACCACTTCCTGATCAACCCCTACGGGATGATGTTCGACGAGATCACCGCCAGCAGCCTGGTGAAGGTGGATCAGGCCGGTGAGAAGGTCGAGGCCAGCGAGTTCGACGTGAACCCTGCCGGCTTCATCATCCACAGCGCCGTGCACGAGGCGCGCGAGGACGCGCTGTTCGTGATGCACCTGCACACGGTGGCCGGCGTGGCGGTCAGCGCGCAGCGCGAGGGCCTGCTGCCCATCTCGCAGCACAGCCTGTTCCCGCTGGCGTCGCTGAGCTATCACGACTACGAAGGCGTGGCGCTGAACCCCGACGAGAAGGTCCGCCTGGTGGCCGACCTCGGCAAGGCCTCGCTGATGATGCTGCGCAACCACGGCCTGCTGACGCTGGGCCGCAGCGCGGCCGACACCTTCTTGAAGATGTTCATGCTGCAGCGCGCCTGCGAGATCCAGGTCGCGGCGCAGGCCGGCGGCGGCGAGCTGATCCGCATCCCGCCCGCCATCCTGGCCGGCATACGCGCGCAGAGCGACAAGGTCATGCGCGGCTCGGGCGCGTCGCTGGCCTGGCCGGGACTGCTGCGGCGCCTGGCGCGCCAGAACCCGGGCCACGAGAGCTGAAAATCTGGGAGATGACGACCCCCCGTTTCTTCGCCCTCGTTCCCGCCGCCGGCATCGGTGAGCGCGCCGGCGCCGCCGGCCCCAAGCAATACGTCGAGATCGCCGGCCGGCCCATGCTGGCCCACACGCTGGCGGCGCTGGCCGCCGTGCCGCGCCTCGCGCAGACGCTGGTGGTGCTGTCGCCGGCCGACGAGCGCTTCGAGGCGGCGCTGCCCGGCTGCACCGCCTGGGTCGCCCGCGTCGGTGGCGCCAGCCGCGCCGAGAGCGTGCTGGGCGGCCTGGCCGAGCTGCGCCGTCGCGGCGCCACCGACGACGACTGGGTGCTGGTGCACGACGCCGCGCGCTGCCTGCTGCGGCCCGAATGGGTGGATGCGCTGATCGATGCCTGCGAGGCTGACGCCGTCGGCGGCCTGCTGGCCCAGCCGGTGGCCGACACGCTGAAGGCCGGCGATGCCGACGGCCGCGTGACCGCCACCGTGGACCGCCGCGACAAATGGGCCGCGCAGACGCCGCAGATGTTCCGGCTGGGCCTGGTCGAGCGCGCGCTGCAGGCCAAGGGCGCCGCGGCCACCGACGAGGCCAGCGCCGTCGAGGCGCTGGGCCTGGCGCCGCGGCTGGTGCGGGCGTCGATGGCCAACTTCAAGGTGACCTGGCCGGAGGACTTTGCGCTGGCCGAGCGCCTGCTCACTGCAGGCGCAGCTCCAGGTCCTGCCCGCTGAGGAAGTCGCCGCTGGCCGGCACGTCCACATCCCGCTCCAGCGCCCCCCGCAGTTTCAGCTTGGCGGCCTGATCGGGCGCGATGCGCAGCCGGCGCAGGCCCGGCGCGACCTGGTGGAACAGGTAGTAGCCATCGGCCGAGCTCGTCGTGGTGGCGACCACCTGGCCGTCGTGGTCCACCAGCTCCAGCTGGGCCGCGCCGATGCCGCGCTTCTTGCCGTTGGCCTCCACCAGCCAGACCGTGCCCTCCACCTCGGCGGTGACGATGACCGGGAACTCCAGCATCTCGACTCGGCCGGGCCGCGGCAGCACGCGGGTGCCGGGCGTCAGTGGGCGCCACTGCGGGTCTTCCAGCGTGGTCGGGTCCAGCGCGATGTCGGCATAGCGGCCCGGCGCCAGGCGGTTCAGCAGCGCCGTGCCTTCGGGCCCGGTCAGGCGCGGGTGGCGGCCACCGCCGTTCAGGATGAAGCCGGCGTTGGGCACCAGCTCCTCGTCGGCGTCGCGGATGCCGTTCATGTTGCGGTCGACGAAGGCGCGTGCCGACACGGCGCCGCTGCCGGCCAGCGGCTGGCCGTCGAGGTGCCAGCGGCCGCTGCGCGGGTCGCGGTCGAGTGCGACGAACAGCTGCAGGCCCAGCGCCAGCTCGCGCTGGTTGGAGTAGCTGGCGCTCAGCGCCAGGCCGAATGACCCCAGGTTCTTGCTGAAGCCGGCCGAGGCCAGCGTGAGGCCGGTGTCCATGCTGCGCAGCAGGCCGGCGCTGAGCTGGTAGCCGTCGCCCAGGTTGCGGTCGGCGCTGATGGCCACGGCCTGCAGGCTGGCGCCCGGCTGCACGCGGTAGTTGAACTGGGCCGACAAGCCGATGTCGGCCATGCGGCGGCTGAGCTGCAGCGCGCCGTCGGTGCGCGTGTCGTCACCGGTGCGCTGCCAGCGCAGGCTGTTGGACACGGCCGTGCCCCACAGCATGGCGGAGCTGCGCAGGCCCAACTGCGTGTTGCTGCCGCCGCCGTCGGTGGCGTTGCGCTGGGCGTTGAAGTCCAGCACCAGCCGCGGCAGGCCGAACAGCCGCCAGCCGCCTTGCAGCCGCAGCTCGGTGCGCTGGCGCACGCCGGCCAGTTGCTCGCTGGCGAAGTCACGCTGGCGCTGCGTGTGCAGCAGATCCACGGCCATGCCGGCCAGGCGGGTCTTGATGCCCAGCTCGCCCAGCAGGCCGCCGCCGCGCAGGCCGCTCAGCTGGGAGCTGAGGATCATGTGGTCGAAGTAGGCCAGCAGGCCCAGCTGGCCGTAGTCCTGTGGCGTGCGGCTCAGTGTCCCGGGTCGGCGCACCCAGCCGAACTGGCCGGTGAGCCGCTGGCCCAGCCCCAGCTCGGCCTGGGCCACGCTGCGCACCGAGCCGTCGTCGGCCAGCTGCGAGGCCAGCGTGTACTGCAGCTCGCCGGGCTGAAGGCTGGCGCGGTCCAGCATGAAGCTCTGCCGCTCCACGCGCAGCTGGCCCAGCGGGCCGTGGAAGACCAGCCGGAACTCGTTGTTGCCGAAGGACAGCGGCAGGTCGTCGAAGGCGTACTGGCCGTCGGCGCGCGCACTCTGGAAGCCCAGCAACTGCTCGTTGTAGTACAGCGTCACGTCCCAGCCCGGCGGCAGCTCGCCGCGCAGGCTGTGGCGGTCGAAGCTGTTGGGCTGGTCCAGTGGCCGGTTGCTGACCGACACGCCGTTGCCGGTGGCGCTGCCCGGCATGAGGTTGCGCACGCTGGGCAGGGCGAGGTTGCCCAGGGCCACGGCGCGGGCGCGCAGCGGACCCAGCAGCTCGGCCTCGGGATCGTGGCGGGCCAGCGTCAGGCGCAGGTCGGGGCGGGCCTTGTCGCGCGTCTTCAGCACATAGGCCGAGCCTTCCATGCCCAGCAGGTCGCTGGTCAGGTAGGCCGTGTAGGCGGCCTTGTACTGGCGCGAGCCGCGGCCGAAGCGGGCGTCGGCGCCGAAGGACTGGTCGATGCTGGGCACGCCGATCAGGCCCGGCGTGGACGGCTGGTAGGGGTAGTTGGGCCGCGTGTCGACGGCGCCCGCACCGGCCAGCGCGGCGGCCAGGCGCTCGCGCTCCAGCCGCGCCTGCAGTGGCAGCTTCTCGCGCGGCACGACCTTGAGCTGCAGCGCGGCCAGGTCCAGCTGCAGGTCCACCGGCAGCCAGCGGCCCAGCAGCCGCTGGGACACGTAGATGTCGTCGCCCACCAAGCCGGCCAGGCGCGGCTCGAAGCCCTGCTCGCGGCCGGCCAGCGTGACCTGCGCGTCGGCGAGGTTGAGGCCGAAGCGCTTGTCGCCAGGCAGCGTGCCGCTGGCGCTGCCGCGCTCGGGCTGCACCTGGATGGCCAGCGTCAGCAGCCGGGCCAGCTCGCCCAGCGGCAGCAGCGTCTGGCCGCCGTCCTGGTAGGCGGCCAGGCTGTCGGACAGCACCATGCCGTCCAGCTGCACCTCCAGCACCAGCAGGTTGTTGTCGTCCAGCCGGCGCGTGGCGGCGACGGGAGGCGGCGCCGGGGCCGTGGCGACGGCAGTTGGGTTCGGTGTGCGCAGGCGCAGCTGCCAGTGCGGCAGGTCCACGGCCAGCTCCAGCTTCAGCCAGCGCGACAGCAGCTGCGTGGACACGTAGATGTCGTCGGCGATGACCTGGGCCAGCCGTGGCTCGAAGCTGGAGCGGCGCTCGCCCACGCGCATGCTGGCGTCGTTCAGGTCCAGGCAGAAGGCCTCGCCGCTGCCGGGCAGCGTGCCGGCGGCGCGACCGTGGGCGGCCTGCACGCGCGTGTCCAAGCCCAGCAGGCGCGACACGGCGGCCAGCGGCAGCAGCACCTGGTAGTCGGTCTGGTAGAGGTCCAGCGGCTCGCGCAGCGTGCGGCCGTCGAGCTGTACCTCCAGCTTGCGCAGCGGCGAGGTGTCGTCGTCGGGCGCCGCCTGTGCGCCTGCCAGCGCGCCGGCGAGAGCAAGGGCCGTGAGGAGCAGGCGGGCCATGGCGCCCCTCAGGGCAGGCTGACGCTGGCCTCCGCCACCAGCTTTCCACCGGACTCCGGGCGTTCCTTGAAGCTCAGTCGCAGCACGCCGGGCGGCAGCTTGCCTCCGGCCGGCATCTGCAGCGGCAGCTGCACGCGGCGAGCCGCATTGGGCGTGTAGACGGCAACGCCGCCCGCGCGGGCGAGCTCGAAGGTCACGCCCTCGGCCGTGGTGAAGCTGGCCAGCAGGTCGCCATAGACCGAGCGGTTGCCCTCGCGGCGCATCTGGAAACTCAGCAGGCCGGCGCTGCTGCCGGCGGCCGGCGGTTGCACGGCGATGTCGGTCAGGTCCAGCTTCGCATGCGTCTCGCCCTGGCGCACGATGACGGGAATGGACGCGCCCACCAGGGCCTGGATGACCACGCCCACGGCCTTCTGATCGCGCTTGGCCAGGTCTTCCACGCTGCTGCTGCCGCTGGCCTCCGCGACGCGATCGAACTGCAGGTGTGAGCGGTACTCGCCGTCGGCCAGGCCGTCGGGCTTGCGCAGCAGGATGCGCACGATCTGCGAGCCGCCGGGCGGGATGGTGACCTGGCGCGGCGAGTAGCGCAGCAGGGGCTCGGCGAACTGCTCGCCGGGGCCGGGCGTGTCGACGGCGATGAACTCGCCGTTGGAGCCCATGCGGCGGTTCACCAGGTGGATGCGGTAGGTTTCGGGCGTGCTGCCCTGGTTCATCAGCTCGACCTGCGCGGCACGCTGCTTGTCGAACACGATGCGCGTCGGGAACAGCATCAGGTCCGCCAGCGCCGGGCGGCACAGCAGCAGCAAGGCCAAGGCGGCCAGGCGGGTGGCGGAGCGGGTTGCAAGCATGCCGGCATGGTGGCCGGACCGACTGCGGCCGAAGCGCGCAAAAGCGGCGGAGTTCCGGCGCTGTTCGCTACTGGTAATTCACCGTCACGTTGAAGCTGCCGCTGTAGCTGCCGGGCGTCTGCGCATTGCCCACGGTCAGCGTGGCGCCCACGGTGAGGGTCTGCGTGCCGCCGCCGGACAGCATGCCGCTGACAGCCGGGCTGCTGGTGAAGCCGTTCACGGCCATGCTGCCGGCGGCGCCGTCGCTGAGGAAGACCGTGCCGTCGGCCGGCAGCGTGATGTCGTACAGCGCGCTGGGCGTGCCGCTGACGGTGAACTGCGCAGCCGCCGCCGAGCCGCCCTGGTTGACGAGGATGACGCTGCCGCTCTTGCTGCGCGCGCCGGCCGGCGAGACGCTGACGCTGCCGCCCGCGCCGGCCGTGAAGCTGCCGAACGACAGCGCGCCGGTGTTGGTCAGCGTCTGCGCCGGCGCGGCGGCGCTGGCAGCCAGCAGCAGGGCCAGGGCCGCACGGCGCATGGGCTCAGTTGAACGAGACGGTGATGACCAGCGGGCTGTCGCCGTCATGCTCGGGCGCGGCGACGACCGCGGCGGCCGGCCCGCGCGCGAGCAGGCCGGGGTCCAGGGCCAGGTCCAGCCCGAAGGCCGAGCGAGACTCGACGGCGCCCAGGATGAGCGCCATTGGCAGCTGCGGTGGCAGCGGGGGCGCTCCGGCGGCCGGCAACTGCGGCACCAGGCCGCCGGTGGCCGGGCCGGCCGGCGCGTCGCGCGCGGCCAGCAGGTCTTGCACGCTGATCGGCGCACCCAGCCAGGCCGTCACCGCCACCGGCTCCACGACGCTGGCGCTGGCCCGTGCCAGCGCGCCGCTGCCGCGCGCCGCGTCCGCGGCCACCAGCAGCGTGCTGAGCAGCGCCAGGACGGCGCTACGCCAGTGCAGGTGGGCGGCTTTCATGGTGGCGATGCCCGAGTGGCCTCAGTTGTAGGCCACGGTCACCTGCACGGTGCCGGTGTAGGTGCCGGCCGTCTGGGCGCCGCCGACGGTCAGCTTGCCGCCCACGTAGATGTAGGCCGCGCCGGCGTTCAGCGTGCCGGTGGTGGCGTCGGTGGTCTCGTCGGTCTTGCCGGAGGGCGTGGTGGTGCCGACGGCCTCGGTGATCCAGTTGACCGCCATGTCGTCGGCCGGCGTGCCGTTGGTCAGCACGGTGCTGCTGCCGGTGTAGTCGATGGAAAACGTGTTGTTGCCGGAGCCGGTCACGTCGAAGCGAGCCGCGACGCCCGCGACGCCGGTGGGCAGCGCCGTGGCACCGGCCTTGGTGCGCGTGCCGTCGGTGGCGAGGGTCACCACGCCGTTGCCGGCCACCACATTGCCGAACACCAGGTCCGCGGACTTGGTGATGGCAATGGGTTGCAGCACCTCGGCAGTGGCGCTGGCGCTGGCGTTGTCGGCCGCCTGGGCCACGCGCAGCGTGGCCAGCGCCACGAGCGTGAACATCAGCGCCCCCAGCAGGGTCGGCAGCAGCATGGTGCGTTGGGTTCTCGTCTTCATTGCAATCTCCAGTCGCTCTGGGCGAGCACCGTCGGGCCTGTGCCGTGTGGCGCAGACCCTCCCGGTGCTGTTATCGACCGGTGCGGCTGGAGCTTGAGTTTCCGTGGCTTACCAGGTGGGCCCCAGCAGCAGATAGGCCGCCGTCTCGCCGCCCCGCGTGGCGCCCAGCGCCAGGAAGAAGGGCCCGAAGCGCGTGTCCACGCTGAGGAAGCCGCTGACCGCCTGCTGCCAGCCGTGGCGTGGCAGGTTGGACAGCTTCAGACCTGACCCCGCGCCGATGGCGCCGGTCTCCAGCGAGAAGCCCACCCGCACCGCGCCGCCCAGGCCCACCGGCATTTCGCCGATGCGGCGCGCCATCACCACGCGGGCCAGCACCATGTTCTCGCCCACCAGCGCGCCGTCCGGCGTGCCGGACAGGCGCAGATAGCCGCCCAGCGAGCGCGCCTGGCCGCGCTCGGCATGGGCCAGCTCGCCATAGACCTGGCCGGCCCATTCGCCCAGCCTGAAGGCCTTCAGCCCCAGCAGCGACGCGTTGATGACGCTGGGTTCGCCACGTGGCTGCAGCCATTCGACGCGCGCGGTGGTCCACTGGCCGCGGCTGGGGAAGGCCAGCGAGTCCAGCGAGTCGGTGTGCAGTTCCAGGTATTGCTGGCCGTACAGCTGGGAGCGGCGGTTGCTGCCCGGGACGACCGGCAGCACCACCTCGTCACTGGCGCGCAGCCGGCCCACGCCGAAGCGCAGGTCGCCCAGGCCGGCCACGCGGTGGCCCAGTTCCAGCTGCGCGCTGCTCAGGCTGCTGGCCAGGCGCAGCGCGCGCTGGCCCTGGTTGAAGACGTCGTTGCTGCCCGCCTCGTAGCTCAGCCGCGCGGCGCCGAACCAGCGCGAGCCGGGGCCCAGCGGCTGGTAGAACTCGCTGTTGAGGCCGCGCGTGGAGCCGATGCGTGCCACCGACCGCAGCTCCGCCCCCCAGGAGTTCAGCCAGTTCGCCACGTGCATGCCGACCAGCGAGTAGCGGTTGGCGTCGGCGAAGTTGCTGTACAGCTCCAGCCCCAGCCGCACGCGGCTGGCGGCCCAGTCGGCCTCGGTGAGGCGCAGCTCCACGCTGCGGCGGCCGTCGCGGTCGTCCACGTCCACCTCGATGCGCTCCAGGTCGCCCATGCCATCCAGCCGTTCTGCGGCCAGGTTCAGTTCGGCCCGGCCCACGCGGTCGCCGGGCTGCAGCGCCAGCTCGGCGCGCAAGGCCTCGGGGTTCAGCCGTTTTGTGCCGGTAATGTTCAGCTCGGCCAGCGGCAGCGCCTGCATGGCGGCCTCGGGCGTGGCCAGGCGGTGCTGCTGCAGCGCGGCCTGGGCGGCGGGGTGGGCCAGCGCGGCCAGGCGTTCGCCGGCAGCCAGCGCGGCGCGTCGGCCGGTGGCCATGGCTTCGTCGGCGCGGTCGAAGTCCATGAAGCCCATGCCGGGCAGGTCGGGGTCGATGACGATGTCCTGCGGCCGCAGCTCCTGCAGCGAGCGCTGCACGTTCTGCTCGGTCAGGATCTGCAGCATCTGGTTGGCCACCATGACCGCGCTGCTGATCTCGCGGTCCTCCAGCAGCGGCGTGCCGACGTTGACGGCGATGATGACGTCGGCGCCCAGCTGGCGCGCGATGTCGATGGGCAGGTTGCGCACCAGCCCGCCGTCCACGCGCGGGCGGCCGTTCACGCGCAGCGGCGCGAACACGCCCGGCACGGCCATGGACGCGCGCAGTGCCAGGAACAGCGGCGTGTCGGCCTGGTCCAGCATGGCGCCGGACAGCAGGTCGGTGGCGACCGCGCGGAAGGGCAGGGGCAGCGTGCGCAGCGGGTCCTCGGCGCGGGTGGTGGGCAGCAGCGACGACAGCGTGGCCTCCAGCTGGCCGTTGCCGGCGGCACCGCTGGGCAACGTGGCGCCGCGCTGCAGGTCGAAGCCGAACTCGATGCGCGAGGGCAGGCGCTCGTCGTCCTCGCGCCGGCGTATGGACAGGCGCTCGCGCGCGGGCCGGTCGGCCAGGATGGCGTTCCAGTTGGCGGCCTTCACCAGCGCCTCGATCTCGTCCAGGCTGCGGCCCGACGCATAGGCGCCGCCCACGACCGCACCCATGCTGGTGCCCACCACCAGGTCCACCGGCACCTGCATCTCCTCCAGCACGCGCAGCACGCCGATGTGGGCCAGGCCGCGCGCACCGCCGCCGGACAGCACGACGCCGATGCGAGGACGGGGCGGCGGCGTGCGCGCCAGCACCGTCGTGGTGGCGATCAATAGAAGCAGGGCACAGAGCAGGGGGCGTCGCATGGCGCGGCACCATAGCAGGGCCGCGCGCGGACTCAGCGCAGGCCGAAATCGGCCAGGTCGCCCTGGCGCCTCATCTTCTGCAGGGTCTGGTGCAGCCGCGCCGTCAGCTCGGGCGGCGTGCCGGGGTGGCAGGCGATGTAGGCGTCGATGCGCATGACCACCAGGTGCGCCTTGATGGCACTGCCGCCTTCGGCCTGGATGGCCGGTGCGGCGCTCAGCTCGTTGGCCAGCCAGAAGTCGATGCGGCCGGCCTGCAGCATGCGCAGGGCGGTGACCGGCTGGCTGACCTCCTGCGGCACGATGCCTTGCTGGCGCAGCCAGGCGGCGGGCGCGGAGTCGCGCTGCACGACGACGCCCAGGCCGCGCAGGTCGGCGGGCTGGTGCAGCGGCCGGGTCTCGTCGCCGCGGGCATAGACGATGAGCGCGCCGCTGGCCAGCGGTCCGGCCCACTGGAACTGGGATTCGCGCTCGGGCGTGCGCGTCATGCCCACCAGGCAGCTGCCCGGCGTGGCCGCTCCCGTGCTCAGCGCGCGCGGGATGGGCATGGCCTGCAGGTTCAGCGCCAGGCCGCTGGCGGCGGCGAGCTTGTGCAGAAGCGCGGCGCCGCGGCCGCTGATGGCCTGGTCGGCATCGACCTCGAACAGCCCCGGGTTGGGAAACACGATCAGGTTCAGCCCCAGCGCCGTGGCGGGACCACACACGAGGGCGAGCGAGGTGATGAGCCGGCGCATGGCTGGGTTAGCGGGTTGAGAGGCATTGTGGAGCAGTCCAGGTGCTGCCGGGTGTTCGACAATTCACCTATGACTGCCTTGACTTCCCTGCGCATCGGCGAGGGCTGGGACACCCACCAGCTCGTCACCGGCCGGCCGCTGATCCTCGGCGGCGTCACCATCCCGCACACGCATGGCCTGCTGGGCCATTCCGACGCCGACGCGCTGCTGCACGCCATCACCGACGCGCTGCTGGGCGCCGCGGCCCTGGGCGACATCGGCAAGCTGTTCCCCGATACCGCCGCCGAGTTCAAGGGCGCCGACTCCATGGTGCTGCTGGCCGAGGCCTACCGCCGCGTGGGCGAGGCCGGCTGGCGGCTGGTGAACCTGGACGCGACCATCATTGCGCAGGCGCCCAAGATGGCGCCGCACATCCCGGCCATGCGGGCCCGGCTGGCCGAGGTGCTGGGCGTGGATGTGGGCCAGATCAATGTGAAGGCCAAGACGGCGGAGAAGATGGGCCCGGTGGGCGAGGGCCGCGCGATGGAGGCGCGCGCGGTCTGCCTGCTTTGCGCTGGCTGACTCAGCGCATGCCGAACTCGGCCAGCTCGCCGTTGCGGCGCAGCCGGGCGATGGCGGCGTCCAGTGCGGCGACGGCGGCCGGGTCGCTGTCGGGGTGGCAGGCCATGTAGAGGTCGATGCGGCCCAGGTGGTGCAGCGTCCGCGGCGGCGGGCCACCCTCGGCACGCACGACGAACTGTGCCGCCAGGTCGTTGGCGATCCAGTAGTCCACCCGCCCGGCCTGCAGCATGCGCAGGCCGGTGGTGTTGTCCTTCACCTCCAGCGCGGGCAGGCCTTGCGCCTTCAGCCAGTCCGCCGGCCCGGAGTCGCGCAGCACGACGATGCTGCGGCCGCGCAGGTCGGCCGGCTGCTGGAAGCGCCGCGTGTCGTCCGAGCGGGCGTAGATGGTGGTGGCGCCGCGCGCCCAGGGGCCGGCCCACAGGTGCTGGGTTTCGCGCTCGGGCGTGCGCGTCAGCGCGACCATGCAGTGGCCGGGCTTGTGCTTCAGCGTCACCAGGGCCCGCGGGATGGGCATCAGCTGCTGGTGGAGCTTGACGCCGCTGAGCGCCTGCAGACGCTGCAGCATCGCGCCGCCGGGCCCGCCCGGGCCCTTGCCGGGCGCCGACTCGAACACGCCGGCGTTCGGGTAGACCAGCATCTCCAGTGCCAGGCCTTGCGCCTGGGCGGCGGTGTGCAGCAGCAGCGAGAACAGCAAGGGGGCCCTTGTCATGGGGCGGCGCAGGCGATGCCTGTCGGTGTCGGAAGCCGCAGGTTAGCTCAGGCGGCCTGCAGCCTCAGCACGGTCAGCAAGCCGCCATCGGGCGAGTTGCTGATGGCCAACTGGCCGCCCAGCCGCTGCACGGACTTCTCCACGATGGCCAGGCCCAGGCCGGCGCCGCTGGCGGCCGTGCGGGCCGCGTCGCCGCGGTAGAAGGGCACGGTCAGGCGCTGCAGCCGGTCGGGCGGCACGCCGGGGCCGTGGTCGCGCACGCGCAGTTCCACCCAGGCGCCCTGGCGCACGGCGCTGACGTCCACGCGTGCGGGCTCGCCTTCCACATGCCCGTAGCGGCGCGCGTTCTCGAACAGGTTCAGCAACACGCGGCCCAGCTCGGTGTCGTCGACGAAGACCTTGAGCGCCGGGCTGACCTGCACGCGGAAGCGGATCTGGTCCGGGTCGCGGAAGCCCTGCGCCTCTCGCTCCACCAGCTCGCTCAGCCGCGTCTCGCGCAACTGAGTCTCGTTGGGCCGCGCGTAGTCCATGAACTTGCTGATGATGGCGTCGAGCTGGTCGATGTCCTGCGCCATGAAATGGCGGGCCTGCTCGTCGCTGACGCTCATCTCCGTCTCCAGCCGCAGCCGGGCCAGCGGCGTGCGCAGGTCGTGCGAGATGCCGGCCAGCATGACGGCGCGGTCCTCCTCCAGCTTGGCCAGCTCGCGCGCCATGCGGTTGAAGCCCATGTTCACCTCGCGGATCTCGCTGGTCATGGTGGTCTCGTCCAGGCGCGAGTCGTACTCGCCGTCGCGGATGCGGCCGGCGGCCTCGGCCAGCTCGCGCAGCGGCTGGTTGATGAGCCGCGCGATCAGCGCCGAGCCCACGGCCGTGGCGAGCAGCGCGATCGCCACCCACCACCAGTTGCTGGCCAGCGAGATGGACAGCGGCGCGGGGCTGGTGCGCAGCCAGAAGGCGTCCTCGCCGACGATGTAGCGCACCCACAGGCCCGGCTGGTCGTTGACGCTGCGCGCGACGACGGTCTCCGGGCCTATGGCCTGGCGCAGCTCGGCGGCGAGCTGCTTGGAGAAGGGGCTGGTGTCGTAGGGCAGCCAGCGGTCGGTCTGCTCGGCCACGCGCACCTGCACCGTGTCGCCGCGCGACAGGGAGGTGACGACGGCCACGCGGTTGATGGGGTCGGTGTGCTCCAGCGCGATGCGGCTGAGCTTGACCAGGCCGGCCAGTTGCTCGGCGGCTTCCAGCGCGCGCGGCTCCGCTTCCAGCAGCTTGAAGGTGTACTGCCAGGCCAGCACCGCGCCCGCCAGCAGCAGGGCCAGCCAGGCGAAGGTGCGCCAGAAGAGATTGAGCGCGAGGTGTGGTCGGGGCATCACATGCCCCTCGTCCAGTCTTGCCTCGCTGAACGCGGGCAAGCCTGGTCGGTCCCCCGAGGGGACGGCGATGCTTGCCGGCTCGACCGGCAAGCACATCGCCCGGCGGGCCGGCTTGGGGCGGCCCGGCGCTCGGCCCGATTAGGGCTCACGTGTTTTCGTCAGGGACGAAGACATAGCCCACGCCCCAAACGGTCTGGATGTAGCGCGGCTGGGCCGGGTCGGCCTCCAGCATCTTGCGCAGGCGCGAGATCTGCACGTCCAGGCTGCGGTCGAAGGGCTCGAACTCGCGGCCGCGGGCCAGCTGGGCCAGCTTGTCGCGCGACAGCGGCTGGCGCGGGTGGCGCACCAGCGTCTTCAGCATGGAGAACTCGCCGGTGGTCAGCGGCAGCTGTTCGCCGTTCTTGGTCAGGCGGCGCAGCGCGAGGTCGAACTCGAACGGGCCGAAGGTGACCGTCATCGGCTCCTTGGACGGCGCGCCCGGGGCTTCCGGCGGCGGGCGGCGGCGCAGCACGGCGTTGATGCGGGCCAGCAGTTCGCGCGGGTTGAAGGGCTTGGCCAGGTAGTCGTCCGCGCCCACCTCCAGGCCCACGATGCGGTCCACGTCCTCGACCTTGGCCGTCAGCATGATGATGGGCGTCTGGTCGTTGGCGGCGCGCAGGCGGCGGCAGATGGTCAGGCCGTCCTCGCCGGGCAGCATCAGGTCGAGCACGATCAGGTCCACGGTCTCGCGGGTCAGCTGCTTGTTCAGTGCGCGGCTGTCTTCGGCCAGCAGCACGTCGAAGCCTTCCTGCGTCAGGTAGCGGCGCAGCAGGTCACGGATGCGGGCGTCGTCGTCGACGACAAGGATGCGGTTCTGGCGGGTGGTCGCGCTGGTGTTCATCGCGGTTCCTGAATTTGTAACAGCGCCATTGTGTTCAGGTTTGAAACCCGGGCTTGTAGGACATGACGCAGCCGTTACAGCTGGTTGCCATGTGGCGGGGGTGTCCCCGGGATAACCTGGGTGCCTGTCCCTTGAAAGGAAGTCCCATGCGTGCGTTTCTCGTGTTGTCCACCCTCGCCATCGCTTGTGCGGCCCAGGCCGCGAGCGAGCCGCCCAGCGAGCGGCTGAACCTGTCTGCCAGCGCCAGCGCCGAAGTCACGCGCGACGTGCTGGGCATCGCGTTCTCGGCGACGCGTGAAGGCGCCGACGCCACGGCGGTTCAGAACGGGCTGAAGCAGGCGCTGGATGCGGCGCTGGCCGAGGCGCGCAAGGTCGCCAAGCCGGGGCAGGTGGAGGTGCAGACGGGCGGCTTCTCGCTCTACCCGCGGCACGACCCCAAGACCGGCAAGATCAATGGCTGGCAGGGCAGCGCCGAGCTGCAGGTGGAGGGGCGCGACACCGCGGCCATCGCGCAGTTGGCGGGCCGCATCTCGACGCTGACGGTGGCACGCGTGGGCTATAGCCTGTCGCGCGAGGCACGCGAGAAGGCCGAGGGCGACGTCACGGGCCAGGCGATCGCGCGCTATCGCGCCAAGGCAGCGGACTACGCCAGGCAGTTCGGCTACGGCGGCTACGTGCTGGGCGAGGTCAGCGTCAACAGCGACGAGCAGGGGCCGCGGCCCATGTTGGTCAAGGCCATGCGCGTGAGCGCCGGCGAGATGGCCGACGCGGCCCTGCCCACCGAGGCGGGCAAGGCGACCGTGACGGTCAATGTCAGCGGGTCGGTGCAGCTGAAGCGATGACGGGTCTTTGACTGTGGGGACGTGCCGGGCCGCTTCCGAGCGGCCCCGCAGCGGGCGTCGGCGCGGGGTAGCCCCCGCGACGGTCCGCACCCCTCGGGTGGGAGCTCGGCGTACCCGCCGAGTTGGGGGCCCACTCAAACTGCGGTCCAGCCGCCGTCCATCGCCCAGGCCTGGCCGCGCACGTTGATGGCGGCGTCCGAGCACAGGAATACGGCCAGCGCGCCCAGCTCGGCCGGCGTCGTGAACTGCAGCGAGGGCTGCTTCTCCGCCAGCAGGCGGCGCTTGGCCTCGTCGTTGTCCACGCCATCGCGCGCGGCCAGAGCGTCCACCTGCTTCTGCACCAGCGGCGTCAGCACCCAGCCAGGGCAGATGGCGTTGACGGTGACGCCGGTGGTGGCGGTCTCCAGCGCAATGCTCTTGGTGAAGCCCACCAGCCCGTGCTTGGCCGCCACGTAGGCCGACTTCTGCGCCGACGCGACCAGGCCGTGCGCCGAGGCGATGTTGACGATGCGGCCCCAGTTTTTCTTCAGCATGCCGGGCAGCGCCAGCCGCGTGGTGTGGAAGGCGGAGGTGAGGTTGATGGCGATGATCGCGTCCCACTTCTCGACCGGGAAATCCTGCACCGGCGCCACGTGCTGGATGCCGGCGTTGTTGACGAGGATGTCGATGCCGCCGAACTCGGCCTGGGCATAGGCCACCAGCGCGGCGATCTCGTCCGGCTTGCTCATGTCAGCGCCGTGGTAACCCACCCGCACGCCCAGCGCGGCGACCTCGGCCTTGGGCCCGGCGGCGTCGCCGAAGCCGTTCAGGATGATGCCGGCGCCCTGGCGGGCCAGCTCCAGCGCGATGCCGAGGCCGATGCCGCTGGTGGAGCCCGTGACGAGGGCGGTCTTGCCTTTCAACATGGGAGGCCTTTCTTGATTGCTAGGATGACTTCAAAGGATTGAACCATGACCCAGCCGACCCTGCGCACCGTCAACTGCCTGGACCCCACCGGCCTGCACCGCATGGCCTATTGGGAGTGGGCCGGACCCGGCGCGGATGCGCCGGTGCTGGTGTGCGTGCACGGCCTGTCCCGCCAGGGGCGGGACTTCGACGCGCTGGCCCGCGCGATGCAGCACCGCTACCGCGTGATCTGCCCTGATGTGGTGGGGCGCGGCCGGTCCGACTGGCTGCGCTCGCCGGCGGGCTATCAGATTCCCAGCTACGTGTCCGACATGGTCGCGCTGCTGGCGCGGCTGGATGTGGAACAGGTGGACTGGGTGGGCACCTCCATGGGCGGCCTGATCGGGCTGGGCCTGGCCTCGCTGCCGCGGCCCGAGGGGGCACCCAGCCCCATACGCCGGCTGGTGCTGAACGACGTGGGGCCGGCCATCCGCTTCGAGGCGCTGCAGCGCATCGGCAGCTACCTGGGCAAGTCGCTGCAGTTCGGCTCGCTGGCCGAGGGCGCGGCCTATCTGCGCGCCATCTCCGAGGGCTTCGGTCCGCACACCGAGGCCGAATGGCTGGCGCTGTCCGCGCCGCTGTTCCGCGAGGACGACGGCAAATGGACGCTGCGCTACGACCCCGCCATCGCGCTGCCCTTCGGCGCCGTGACGCCCGAGATCGCCGCCGCGGGCGAGGCCATGCTGTGGGCCGCCTATGACACGCTGTGCTGCCCCACGCTGCTGATCCGCGGAGCCGACTCCGACCTGCTCAGCGCCGAGACCGCCCGCGCGATGACGCAGCGCGGGCCGGGCGCCCGTCTGGTCGAGCTGCCCGGCGTGGGCCACGCCCCCACCTTGATCCACGACGACCAGCTCGCCATCGTGAGGGATTTCCTGAGTTCATGAAGACAGGCTTGATGGCCGAGGGTGCCGCCACGGCGCCCATCGTTGCGCTGCTGGATGCCGGTGCTCACCACTCACACGCCGAGGTGGTCCGCGCCCGTGCGTTCGCCGAGCCGCTGCTGGGCGGCGAGGCGCTGGACTCCGGCGAGAACGCGCTGGCCCACGCGGACGGCGTCGCCGCCGTCCTGCACAGCATTGGCGCTGCGCAGGAACTGCAGGCGGCGGCCTACCTGGTCTACGCGGCCGACTTCCTCAACAAGCCCGAGGACGTGGTCGCCAAGGCCTTCGGCGACAGCTACGCCAGCCTCGTGGAGCACACCCGCCGCCTGGTGCAGTTGCAGCGCGCCGCGCGCGGCGCCAAGCTGTCGACGGACAAGAAGTCCGACCAGCGCGCCGAGCAGACCGAGCGCGTGCGCAAGATGCTGCTGGCCTTCTCGCGCGACCTGCGCGTGGTGCTGCTGCGCCTGGCCTCGCGGCTGCAGACGCTGCGCTGGCATGCCGCCAGCAAGCAGCCCTGCCCGCCGGAGCTGGCGGCCGAGTCACAGGCCGTGTTCGCGCCGCTGGCCAACCGCTTGGGTATCTGGCAGATCAAGTGGGAGCTGGAGGACTTGTCCTTCCGCTTCCGCGAGCCCGAGACCTACAAGGCGCTGGCCAAGGCCCTGCACGAGACCCGCGTCGAGCGCGAGCAGCGCGTGGAGGCCGCGCGGTCGGCCCTGCAGGCCGATCTGTATGCGCAAGGCATCGCGGCCGAGGTGCAGGGGCGCCCCAAGCACCTCTACAGCATCCACAAGAAGATGCAGGGCAAAGACTTGTCGCTGGACCGCGTGTTCGACCTGCGTGCGCTGCGCGTCATCGTCGCCAGCGTGGCCGACTGCTATGCGGCGCTGGCCAGGCTGCACGAGGTCTACACGCCCGTGCCCGGCGAGTTCGACGACTACATCGCCAAGCCCAAGCCCAATGGCTACCAGTCGCTGCACACGGTGGTGCTGGGGCCGGACGGCCGGGCGATGGAGGTGCAGATCCGCACGCGCGAGATGCACGACCATGCCGAGCACGGCGTCGCCGCGCACTGGGCCTACAAGGAGGCGGGCGCGCGCGGATACGCGGGCGTCACGGCGGCCGGCGAGTTCGAGGAGCAGGTGGCCCGCGCCCGCAAGGCCGTGCTGAACCAGTTGCTGGCCTGGGAGCGCGACACGGTGCAGGCCGACGGCGATGCGACGGGCTTCGACGACCGCATCTACGTCTTCACGCCGCAGGCCACCATCGTGGAGCTGACGGCCGGTGCGACGCCGGTGGACTTTGCCTATGCGGTGCACACCGACCTGGGCCACCGCTGCCGCGGTGCGCGCATCGACGGCCAGATGCTGCCGCTGAACACCCCGCTGCAGAGCGGCCAGACCGTGGAGATCACCGCCGTGCGCGAGGGTGGACCGTCGCTGGACTGGCTCAATCCCGAGTTGGGCTATCTGCAGAGTCAGCGCTCGCGCGCCAAGGTGCGGGCCTGGTTCAACGCGCTGCAGCAGGCGCAGACCATCGCCAAGGGTCGCGAGCTGGTTGAGAAGCTGCTGCAGCGCGAGGGCAAGACGGCGCTCAAGCTCGACGAGCTGGCATCGCGGCTGGGGTTCAAGGGCGCAGACGCGCTGTTCGAGGTGGTTGGCAAGGACGAGTACTCGCTGCGCAACATCGAACTGCTGCTGCGGCCGCCGGAGCCGGTCGCCGACGAGAACGAATTGCTGGCGCAGAGGCACACCCGCAGTGCCAGCGGCGGCCATCGTGGCGGCGTGCTGGTGGTCGGCATCGACTCGCTGCTGACCACGCTGTCGCGCTGCTGCCGGCCGGCGCCGCCGGATGCGATCTCGGGCTTCGTCACGCGCGGCAAGGGCGTGGCCATCCACCGCAGCGACTGCAGCAATCTGGCGGAGATGCAGCGGCGTTCTCCGGAGCGCGTCATCGCGGTGGCTTGGGGCGGCGGCGAACCTGGAGCGGGTGCAGGCAAGGGCGCGCCGGTCTACCCGGTCGACGTGCTGGTGGAAGCGGGTGATCGGCAAGGCCTGCTGCGCGACGTGCTGGAAGTGTTCGCGAAGGAGAAGATGAACGTCGTGGCCGTGAACACGCAGTCGTTGCAAGGCGGCGCAGCCAAGCCGCGCACCGGCGGCGGCGACACGGCCTGGATGAGCTTCACGCTGGAGCTGTCCGACGCGACCAAGCTGACGCGCGTGCTGCGTGAACTCTGCGAGATATCGGGCGTCCGCTCGGCACGCCGCAAGTGAATCTGGACGGCACTGAAAAATCCATGCTATAGTGCGTAGCTCTTCAGGCGCGTAGCTCAGTTGGTTAGAGCACCACCTTGACATGGTGGGGGTCGTTGGTTCGAATCCAATCGCGCCTACCAAATTTGGTAGGTTGGAAATGCCTCAGGTCCTCGCGGATCTGAGGCATTTTTCTTTTCCGGGCCAGCTGTGTGCATCGAGGCGGCTGCGGCAGCTGTGCAGAGGTCGATCGCGTGTCGGCCGTGGCTGTGTCTGGCCGCCTGGCCACGGGGACAGGCGGTTTCCTTCCCCATGCGTCAGCCCGCCGGTGCTGCCTCCCGCCGCAAGGTCCTCGCCGCGTCCACCATCCTCCCCAGAGCCGCCTCCGTCTCTGCCCAGCCCCGCGTCTTCAACCCGCAGTCCGGGTTGACCCAGAGCAGTTCCGGCGGAATGACCTCGGTGGCTTTCTTCAGCAGCCGCAGCATCTCGGCCGTGTCGGGCACGCGCGGCGAGTGGATGTCGTAGACGCCGGGGCCGATCTCGTTGGGGTACTTGAACTGCCCGAAGCCGCGTAGCAGTTCCATGTCCGATCGACTCGTCTCGATGGTGATGACGTCGGCGTCCATCGCGGCGATCTCGGGCAGGATGTCGTTGAACTCCGAGTAGCACATGTGCGTGTGGATCTGCGTGTCGTCACGCACCGGGCTGGCCGACACGCGGAAGGCGTGCGTGGCCCAGGCGAGGTAGGCACCCCAGGCATCGCGGCGCAGCGGCAGGCCTTCGCGGATGGCGGGCTCGTCGATCTGGATGACGGCGATGCCGGCGGCCTCCAGGTCGGCGACCTCGTCGCGGATGGCCAGCGCGATCTGCAGCGCGGTGTCGGCGCGGGGCTGGTCGTCGCGCACGAAGGACCATTGCAGGATGGTGATGGGGCCGGTCAGCATGCCTTTCATCGGCCTGGCGGTCAGCGTCTGCGCGAAGACGGTCCAGTCCACCGTCATGGACTTCGGGCGCGACACGTCACCGAACAGCACCGGCGGCTTCACACAACGCGAGCCGTAGCTCTGCACCCAGCCGTTGGCGGTGAAGGCGAAGCCCGACAGCTGTTCGCCGAAGTACTCGACCATGTCGTTGCGCTCGGCCTCGCCGTGGACCAGTACATCCAGCCCCAGAGCTTCCTGCTTGCGCACGGCGAGTTCGATCTCGCGCTGCATGGCCTCGCGATAGGCGGCCTCGCCCAGCGTGCCGCGCTTGAAGGCGGCGCGCGCGGCGCGTATCTCGGGCGTCTGCGGGAAGGAGCCGATGGTGGTGGTCGGGAAGGCCGGCAGTTGCAGACGTTGGCGCTGCGCGGCCCGGCGGGCGGGAAAGGGCGAGCAGCGCTGGTCGGCGTCGGCGGGCAGCGCCTTCAGCCGTGCGGCGACGGCGGCGTTGCGCACGCGGCGGCTGCTGATGCGCGTGGCACGGGCGACGCGGGCCTCGGCCAGCTCGCGGCTCACGCTGATCTCATCGCCCCACAGCGCGCGCTTCAGCACGCGCAGCTCGTCCAGCTTCTCGACGGCGCCGGCCAGCCAGCTCTGCAGCTCCGAATCCAGCGCCTTGTCGTGCCGCAGGCTGAAGGGCACATGCAGCAGCGAGCATGACGGCGCCACCCAGAGCCGGCCGCCGCGCAGCGCCTGCACCTGGCGCAGCGGGGCCAGCGCAGCATCCAGGTCGCTGCGCCAGATGTTGCGGCCATCAAGGATGCCCACCGACAGCTCGCGGTCCAGTGGCAGGCGCCGGGCCACGGGCAGCAGCTCGGCCGGCGCGCGCACGGCGTCCACGTGCAGGCCGGCCACGGGCAGTTCGCAGGCCAGGTCCAGGTTGTCGCCCAGCGGCGAGAAGTAGGTGGCCAGCAGCAGCGGCTGGCCCACCACGCCCAGGCGGGCATAGGCCTGGCGCAGCGCCTCGCGCCAGGCGGGGCTGAGGTCCAGGCCCAGGATGGGTTCGTCCAGCTGCACCCAGGTCACGCCGCGCGCGGCCAGGCGGGTCAGCAGCTGTTCGTAGACGGGGAGTAGCTGTGTCAGCAGCCCGAGGCGGTCGAAGCCGTCCTGCTTGCTCTTGCCCAGGTACAGGAAGCTCACCGGCCCCAGCAGCGCGACCTTGGGGCTGACCGGCAGGGCGATGGCCTCGTCCACCTCGGCCAGCAGCCGGTCGGGATGCAGGTGAAATTCGGTGGCGGCGTCGAACTCGGGGACCAGGTAGTGGTAGTTGGTGTCGAACCACTTGGTCATTTCCAGCGCGGGCGGGCCGTCGCCGTGCGTGCCGCCGCAGCAGGACCGGGCCGTCGTGCCGCGCGCCATGGCGAAGTAGCGCTGCAGCGGCGTCTCGTCACCCGTGAAGCCGAAGCGCGCCGGCTCGCAGCCGAACAGCTGGATCAGGTGAGCGACGTGGTCGTACAGCGCGAAGTCACCCACGGTGACGTGGTCCAGCCCGGCCTCCTTCTGCAGCGCCCAGTGCCGGGCGCGCAGTTCGGACGCCTGGGCTTCCAGCTCGTCGGCAGACAGCTCGCCGCGCCAGTGGCGCTCCAGCGCGGTCTTCAGTTCGCGGTGCTCGCCCATGCGAGGGAAGCCGAGAATATGAGTCTTGATCATGTTGAAACGAAGGTGAATGAATTTCGTTCGTGATGATCCGCAAGCTGCCACAATGAATCAAACGAAACGTTTTCGGGTTCATCAACAGTTCCACTCATGCAAACTCCGCTCGAACTGCGCCACCTGCGCACGCTGATCGCCCTGCGCGAGGCCGGCAACCTGTCCCGTGCGGCGCAGTTGCTGAACCTGACGCAGTCGGCGCTGTCCCACCAGCTCAAAGGGTTGGAAGATCATTACGGCGCCGAGTTGTTCGCGCGCAAGAGCAACCCACTGGCGTTCGGCGTCGTCGGCCAGCGGCTGTTGAAGCTGGCGGACGCGGTGCTGCCGCAGGTGGACGAGGCCGATCGCGACGTGCGCCGGTTGGTGGACGGCTCGGCCGGCCAGCTGCGCATCGCCGTGGAGTGCCACACCTGTTTCGACTGGCTGATGCCGGCGATGGACGCCTTCCGCGAGCGCTGGCCGGAGGTGGAGCTGGACATCGTGTCCGGCTTCCAGGCCGACCCGGTGGGCCTGCTGCACCAGGACCGCGCCGAGCTG
>CAMLKW010000030.1 GCA_946480605.1 uncultured Roseateles sp.
CTGGGCCGGCGCAATGCCCGGGCCGTCGTCGTCCACGATCAGCCGCAACTGCCGGCCGGCCGGCGTGGCGCCGAGGCGCACCTGGGTGCGCGCCGCCTTGCAGGCGTTGTCCAGCAGGTTGCCCAGCATCTCCTGCAGGTCCTGTTCTTCGCCCGCGAAGGCCAGGCGCTCGTCGAGGTCGGCGGCGATGGTGAGGGCGCGGGCTGCGTGCACCTTCTGCATGACGCGCACCAGCCCGTCGGCCACCGGCCGCAGCGGCGTCCTGAGGCCGGCGGCGCCCTGGGCTGCCGCAGCACGTGCGCGGGCCAGATGCCAGTCGACGTGGCGCCGCGCGACCTGCACCTGGTCCAGCACCAGGCCCGGCAGCTCGTCCCGCGCCGCCGCGTCGGCCCGTGCGTTCGACGCGCCCTGGCCCAGGATGGTCAGCGGCGTCTTCAGCGCATGCGCGAGGTTGCCGGCCTGGGCGCGTGCGCGCTCCAGCGTCTCGGCCTGGCGCTCCAGCACGCCGTTGAGGTCGTCCACCAGCGGCTGCACCTCATCGGGATAGCGCCCGGCCAGGCGCTGCGTGCGCCCGTCCCGCAGTGCCGCCAGCGCCTCGCGCAGCCGGGCCAGCGGTGCCAGCCCCAGGGTCACCTGCAGCAGCGCGCCCGCGCCGAGCAGCAGCAGCAGCAGCAGCAGCACGCCCACCAGCACCCGGTCGAAGCGCTCGACGGCCTGGCGCAGCGGCACGGTGGTCGCAGCCACCATGACCCGCCACGGCGCGGCGGCCCCGTCGGCGTGCAGGCCGCGCTCGATCAGCAGCAGCGGCTCGCCGCGCCGGTGGTTCAGCTCGTGCACATGCAGCTCGCCCTGGCCCGGCCGGTCACGCGGCGCGGCCAGGTCCTCGTCCCACAGCGAGCGCGAGCGCAGCAGGCCCGGCCGGCCGTGGGGCCCGGCGCCATCGACCTGCCAGTAAAGCCCGGAGTGGGGCCGGGTCCAGCGCGGGTCGGACAGTCGGCTCGCATCCAGGCCGGGCTGCCCCTGGGCGTCCACCTCCAGGCGGGCGATGACTTGGTCCAGGTCCGCCGTCAGCCGCTCGACGAACTGCTGCCGCACGTGGTCGCGGAACAGCACCGACAACGCCAGGCCGGCCACCACCAGCGTCAGGCCCGCCGTGAGCAATGTCACCAGCAGCAGCCGTTGGCGCAGCGAGCGCAGGTTCATCGACTCAGGCCGGCGCCGCGAGCCGGTAGCCCAGGCCGCGGACGGTCTCGATGAGCTCGGCGCCCAGCTTGCGCCGCAGCCGGCCGACGAAGACCTCCACCGTGTTGGAGTCGCGCTCGAAGTCCTGCGCGTACAGGTGCTCCACCAGCTCGGTGCGCGACACCACCTGCCCCGCGCGGTGCATCAGGTAGGCCAGCAGCCGGTACTCGTGCGCCGTGAGGCCCACCGTGACGCCACGCTGCGTCACCGTGCCGGTGCGGGTGTCCAGCGTGATGTCGCCATGCCGCAGCAGCGGCGATGCGATGCCGTGGGAGCGGCGCACCAGCGCGCGCAGGCGGGCGAGCAGTTCCTCGGTGTGGAAGGGCTTGGCCAGGTAGTCGTCGGCGCCGGCGTCGATGCCGGCGACCTTCTCGTGCCAGCTGTCGCGCGCGGTCAGGATCAGCACCGGCAGGGTCCGCCCCTGGCTGCGCCAGCGCTGCAGCACCGTCAGGCCGTCCAGCAGCGGCAGGCCGAGATCCAGCACGACGGCGTCGTAAGGCTCCGTGGCGCCCAGGTGCAACGCCGCCTGCCCGTCCGCCGCCTCGTCCACGGCATAGCCGGCCTGCGCCAGCATCTGCCGCAGCTGGCCGCGCAGCACGGCCTCATCCTCGACCAGCAGCACCCTCACGGCCGACGCTCCGCGGCCGAGGCCGCCGGTGCCGGGCGCTGGCGGCTCTTCAGCACGACGGCGGTCCGGGCGTCCACCTCCAGCCGCAGCAGCCGACCGCCGCTTTGCAGCAGCTTCAGCTCGTACACCCAGCGGCCATCCTCCCGCTCCAGCTCCACCTCCAGCACCTCGCCGGGGTGGCTGCGCTGCACCTTCTCCAGCACCGCCTGCAGCGACATCACCTCGCCGGCCCGCAGCGCGGCGCGGGCCCGGTCGTGGTCGCGCCGGTCGTCCGCGTGCGCGCCGACGAGGCCGCCCGCGGCCAGGCACAGGGCAGCAGCGCAGGGCTTCCAGCGGGGCCATCGGCATGCGGTCATGAGTGCAGTGTCGGCGGTTGAAGCTGAACCGCCGATGAACGGCCGGTTCAGCCTCGGTTCAAGGGCGGCTTTCGATGATGACCGTGTCTATCCCGAGGACTGCCCATGACACATCGATCCCTTCCCGTCCTGCTGTGGCTGCTTGCCGCCGTGCCACCCGCCGTGCAGGCGCAGGCCACCACGCCGGCCCGGCTGCAACAGACCTACGAAAGCGCCGCGGGCGCGCCGGCGCAGGCGCAGCGTGGGCGCGGCTTCTTCATCAGCCGGCATGGCGCCGAGTGGTCCTGCGCGTCCTGCCACGGCCAGCTGCCGACCGCCGCCGGTCGCCACGCGGTGACGGGCAAGTCCATCGACGCGCTGGCGCCGGCCTTCAATCCCCGAGCCTTCACGGACGAGCGCCGCGTGGAGAAATGGTTCCGGCGCAACTGCAAGGACGTGGTGCAGCGCGAGTGCACGCCGGCCGAGAAGGCCGACGTGCTGGCCTGGCTGCAGTCGCTGCGCTGACCCGGGGAGACCGCCATGCGATTCACGAGAACTTCTGCCCGCTGCATGTTGTTGCTGCTGGCACTGGCGCCGGCACTGGCCGCTCAGGCCGGCGACCACGGCGCCGCCGCCCGCGTCGCCTGGCCCAAGGCCTATGTGCAGGAATGCGCGGCCTGCCACGTGGCCTACCCGCCCGGCATGCTGCCGGCGGCCTCCTGGGCCCGGCTGATGGGCGGGCTGGACCGGCACTTCGGCACCGACGCCTCGCTGGACCCGCTGGACGTGCAGCGCCTGGGCCAGTGGCTGCAGGACAACGCCGACCGCCGCCGCGCCACCGAGGCACCGCCGCAGGACCGCATCACCCGCACACCCTGGTTCGAGCGCAAGCACCGCCACATCGAGGCGGCGACCTGGCGGCTGCCCAGCGTGCGCTCGGCCGCCAACTGCATGGCCTGCCACACCGGCGCCGACCAGGGCCGCTACAGCGAACACGCGCTGCGCATGCCCGAGGGCCTCAGCGCCCGCCAGCGCGCGGCCTGGGATGACTGAACCCCACCGATGGAGCCCCTCATGAACACGACGACGTCCCTGTCCGACACCCCGGTGGCACGCCCGAGTCGGCTGATGATCGATGCGCCGATGCGCGCCTTCCACTGGCTGTTCGCGCTGAGCTTTGCCGGCGCCTGGCTGACGGCCGAGTCCGAGCGCTGGCGCGGCGTGCATGTGACGCTGGGCTATGCCTTCGGCGGCCTGCTGCTGTTCCGGCTGGCCTACGCCCTGGCCGGGCCGCGCCAGGTGAGGCTGGCCCCGCTGTGGCAACGTGTGGCGGGCCTGGGCGACTGGGCGCGCCAGGCCATGGCCGGACGCCTCGACCTGCCGCGGGCGGCCACGCTGGGCATGGGCCTGGCCATATTGCTGCTGCTGGCCATCGCGGCGCCGCTGGTGCTGTCCGGCTATGCGGGCTACAGCGACTGGCTGGGCCTGGAGGACGCGCTGGGGGAGGTCCATGAGTTCTTCGCCAACGCCGCCTTGGCGCTGGTCGTCGCGCACCTGGGCCTGATCGCGCTGCTGTCCGCGCTGCGCCGCCGCAACGTGGCCGGCCCGATGCTGACCGGCCGAGCGCCGGGGCCTGGCCCCGACCTCGTCAAGGCCAACCGCGGCTGGCTGGCGCTGCTGGTGCTGGCGGCCTGGCTTGGCTTCGTGGGCTGGCAGGTCTCGCAGGGCGACGCGGGCGCCATGGCCACGCAGGGTGAGCACCAACGCCGTCACCATGACGACGATGACTGAACAGGCGCGCTACCCGTGCCGCTGCCAGGCCACCACCGCGCGGCACCAGGCCCAGGCCAGCAAAGCCAGCGCGGCCGTCAGCGCCAGCAGCGCCGGTGACGGCGCGGCGAACTTGAACAGCGCCGCCACCTGCGGCACGCCCAGGGCCACGGCGAGCAGGATCAGCGTGGCCAGCGTGATGCCGCGGAAGGCTGGGTTGACCGGTCGCGGCCCGGCGCCGGCCCAGGTGCGGTTGGCCTGGATCAGCCCCAGGTTGCCCAGCACCAGCACGGCGAAGGCCACGGTGCGCCCCGCGTCGGTGGCGGCGCCGCCCTGCGCGGCGAGCAGGTAGCCGGCCAGCACCGCGGCCAGCAGGCCCGCGCCCTGCAGCAGGCTCAGCCGCACCAGCGCAGCGTCGAACAGCCGGGCCTCGGGCCGGCGCGGCGGCTGAGCCATGGCGCCGGGCTCCAGCGCCTCGGCCTCGAAGACGATGGAGCAGGCCGGGTCGATGACCAGCTGCAGGAACAGGATGTGCGCCGGCATCAGGATCAGCGGCCAGCCCAGCAGCAGCGGTGCCAGCGCCAGGCCGATGATGGGCAGGTGGGCGGCCAGCACGAAGGCGATGGCCTTGCGCAGGTTGGCGAACACGCGGCGGCCGTAGCGGATGGTCGTGACCAGCGAGCCGAAGGCGTCGTCCAGCAGCACCAGGTCCGCGGCCTCGCGGGCCACGTCGGTGCCGCGCCCGCCCATGGCCACGCCGATGTGGGCGGCCTTCAATGCCGATGCGTCGTTGACGCCGTCGCCCGTCATCGCCACCACCTCGCCCTGCGCCCGGAAGGCCTGCACCAGGCGCAGCTTCTGCTCGGGGCGCACGCGGCAGAACACCTGGGTGTCGCGCAGCCGCGCGGCCAGCGCCGCATCGTCCAGCGCGTCCAGCTCGGCGCCGCTGAGGGGGCCGCCGGCCACGTCCAGCCCGGCCTGCCGCGCGATGGCCAGCGCCGTGGCCGGGTGGTCGCCGGTGATCATGGCCACGCGGATGCCGGCGGCGCGGCATTCGGCGATGGCCGCCGGCACGTCGGGCCGCACCGGGTCTTCCAGTGCCACCAGGCCGACGAACTCGAAGTCGAAGTCATGCTGTATGGCAGGCAGCTCGCCGGCCGCGAACACGGCGCGGGCCACGCCCAGCACGCGCAAGCCGTCGGCGGCCAGCGCCGCCACCCGGGCGGCGATGCGCTCGCGCTGCAGCGGCGCCAGGTGACACAGGTCGATGATGGCCTCCGGCGCGCCCTTGGCGGCCACCAGCAGCTCGCGCTGGTCGGGCGAGCGCCAGACCCGCGACATCGCCAGCAGCTCGCGCGACAGCGGGTAGTCCGACACCAGCGTCCAGTCGGCATGCAGGTGTTCCGAACCCTGCAGCCAGTGCCGGCCGGCGGTGCCGATGGCGGCCTCCATCGGATCGAAGGCGCGGCGGTGGCTGGACAGCACGGCGTACTCCAGCACCGGATGGAAGGCATGCGCCATGGCCGCGATGGGCTGGTCCGCCAGCTCGAAGCTGGCGCCATCCGCCCACAGCCGGCGCACCTCCATCTGGTTGCGGGTCAGCGTGCCGGTCTTGTCCACGCACAGCAGCGTCGTGGCGCCCAGCAGCTCCACGGCCGGGATGCGGCGGGTCAGCACCTGCTCGCGCGACAGCCGCCAGGCGCCCAGGCCCAGGAAGATGGTCAGCACCACCGGCAGCTCTTCCGGCAGGATGGCCATGGCCAGCGTCAGGCCGGCCAGCAGGCCGGTCAGCCAGTCGCCGCGGCTGACGGCCCAGCCGACGGCGAGCAGCAGGGCGGTCGAGGCGCCGGCCAGCGCCACGCGGCGCACGATCAGCGCGGTCTCGCGCTGGATGGGCGTGTCGTCCATGGCGATGCCGCCCAGCGACGCGCCGATGCGCCCCAGCGCGCTGCGCGGGCCGGTGGCCACCACGCGCCCCTCGGCCGTGCCCTGGGTCACCAGCGAGCCGGAGAAGCAGAGCTGTTGTTCCGTCGCTGGCGCCGCGTCCGCCGCCTCGCGGGCCAGCTTGAGCACCGGCAGGGACTCGCCCGTCAGCAGTGACTCATCGACAGTCAGATAGCTGGCCTGCAGCAGCTCGATGTCCGCCGGCACGCGGTCGCCCTCGGCCAGCAACACGAGGTCGCCCACCACCAGCGCCTTGCCCGGCACCCGCACGGGCAGGCCGTCGCGCAGCACCAACGCGCGCGGACTGGACAGGTCGCGCAGCGCGTCCAGCGCGGCCTGGCTGCGGCGCTTCTGCACGAAGGTGATCGCGATGACCACGCCGACGAAGCCCAGCAGCATCAGGGCTTCGTGGCGGTCGCCCAGCGCCAGGTAGACGGCGCCGCAGGCCACCAGCAGCAGGAACATCGGCTCGCGCACGACCTCCCACAGCAGCTGCACCGCCCCGGCGCGGCCGGCCGCCGGCAGTTCGTTGGGGCCGTCGCGGCCCAGCCGGGCCTCGGCCTCCTGGGTGTTCAGGCCGGCGTGGCTGGAGGTGTTCACGGCGCCAGGCTCCGCCCCGCGGGGGCTGCACAACCGGGCGCAAACAGGCCTGCCACACACCCCGCTGCCCACAAAAAAGGCCCGCAGCCAAGGGCAGCGGGCCTGACGCGATGCATCGGAGCGGGACGCTATTTAGAACGGAATGTCGTCGTCCATGTCGTCGAAGCCCGTCGACGCCTTGGGCGCCGGAGCCGGGGCCCGCGGTGCGGGCGGGCGGGCCGCGGCCGGGCGTGCCGCCGGGCGGGCGCCGCCGTCCATGTCGTCGCCGCCGCGGCTGTAACCGCCACCACCGCCGCCGCCAGCACCACGGCCGTAGCTGCCGCCGCCGCCTTCGTCGCCGCCACCCATGCCTTCACGGCCGCCCAGCAGCTGCATCTCCTGGGCAATGATCTCGGTCGTGTAGGTGTCGCGGCCTTCCTTGTCCTGCCACTTGCGGGTCTTCAGGCGGCCCTCGACGTACAGCGGCCGGCCCTTGCGGACGTACTCGCCGACGATCTCGGCCAGGCGGTCGTTGAAGACCACGCGGTGCCATTCGGTCTCTTCCTGGCGCTCGCCGGTCTCGCGGTTCTTCCAGTTGCGGGTGGTGGCCAGGCTGAGCGTGACCCAGGCGCCGCCGCTGGGGTTGTAGCGGACCTCGGGGTCCTTGCCGACGTTGCCGATGAGGATGACTTTGTTGACGCTGGCCATGACGCTCGCCTGAATTCGATGGGAAGGGCGCGAATTATGCCGGCCGGCCCCGCCGGGCCTGTCAGCAACACCCCGCAGACCGCATCCCGCACCCCGCAGACCGCACTTCGTCTCCCCACCCGCCGACCGGCCCGGCCTCGTCCCTAAGATGAAGCCATGAATCCCCTCGGCCGCAACCCCAACCGACGCCCGAATGCGCGGCTGTGGCTGGCCTATGCCGGCTGCTGCGCACTGGCCTGGTGCCTGTTCGTGCTGGCCGGCAGCGAGTTCGACCGCGGGCTGGACCCGTTCTGGCTGGCCGTCTACCAGGCCACCACCATGCTGTGGGCGCCGATGCTGCTGGGCGTCGCGGTCTGGCCGGTGGTGCGCCGCTTGCAGGGCAGCGACGCCGGCCCCGCCGCCACGGCCATGGCCCACATCCTGGCAGCCGTCAGCTTCTCGGCGCTGTGGCAGGCCGGCGAGTTCGGCGTCAACGTGGCGCTGTTCGGCAGCGACCACGCCGGTGCCGTGCTGGTGGCCGGGCTGCTGTGGCGCTCGGTCTGGGGGCTGGTGGTCTATGCCGCCATCGCCACCGCCTTCACGGCGGTGCTGCAGTCGCGCTCGGCGCGCTCGGCCGCCATTGCCGCGGCGCAGGCCGAGAGCGCACTGGCCAAGGCCGAACTGTCGGCCATCAGCGGCAAGCTGAACCCGCATTTCCTGTTCAACACGCTGAACTCGCTGATCGCGCTGACCCGCAAGGACCCGGCCGGCGCCGAGGCAGCGCTGCTGAAGTTCGCGGCCATGCTGCGCTATGTGCTGGACACCAAGCGCGGCGCCGAGGACCGCGTCATGCTGGCCGACGAGATCGATTTCCTGCGCGACTACCTGGCGCTGGAGGCGCTGCGCCTGGGCCAGCGGCTGCGCGTGGACTGGGACCTGGAGGAGCGCGTGATGGCCGACGAACTGCCGCCGCTGACCCTGCAGCCGCTGGTCGAGAACTCCATCCTGCACGCCGTGGCGCCACGCAAGGGTGGTGGCCGCGTGACCATCAGCGCGCGCCGCAATGCGCTGAACCACGGCCTGGACCTGGCCGTGGCCGACGACGGCCCGGGCTGCGAGCCCGAGGCGCTGGAGCCCCAGCCCGGCCAGCGCCGCGGCGTGGGCCTGGCCGCGCTGAAGAAGCGCTTCGCGCTGGACTACGACGGCCGGGCCCGCCTGCGCATCCACACCGCCCCCGGCGCCGGGTTCCGCGTCGATTTGTTCATCCCACAGACATGAGCACCACCGTCCTGATCGCCGAAGACGAACCCCTGGCCGCCGAGGCGCTGGCCGACTGGGTGAAGGCCACGCCGGGCCTGCAGCTGGTGGCCGTCTGCGAGGACGGCGAGGAGGCGCTGGACCAGATCCGTGCGCTGAAACCGGCGCTGGTGCTGACCGACATCCAGATGCCCGGCCTGACCGGCCTGCAGGTGGTACAGGCGCTGCAGCGCGACGCCCACCAGCCGCGCATCATCTTCACGACCGCCTACGACCAGCATGCGCTGACGGCCTTCGAGCTGCACGCGGTGGACTATCTGCTGAAGCCCTTCTCGCGCGAGCGTTTCGACGAGGCGGTGGCTCATGCGCTGCGCGATGCGGCCCCCAGCGCCGCCGACGTGGCCCAGGCGCTGGGCGCGCCGCACGACGCACCGCTGACGCGGCTGCTGGTGCGCGACCAGGGCAAGATCTTCCCGCTGCAGGTGGCCGACATCGAGTGCCTGCGCTCGGACAACAAGTACACCGCCATCACGGCCAAGGGCCGCAGCTTCCTGGTGCGCCTGCCCATCGCCGACTTCGAGACCCGGCTGGACCCGGCGCGCTTCCTGCGCGTGCAGCGCGGCTGCATCGTCAACCTGGACTTCGTCGACAACCTGACGCCGGACGAGAACTCGCAGCTGGTGGTGCAGCTGCGCGACGGCACGCGCATCACGGCCAACCGCGAGGTGTCCAAGATGCTGCGGGAGCAGTCGCTGTGAGAGCCCCCGCGCTGATCCTGCTGTTTGCCGTGGGGCTGGCTCAGGCCCAGACGCCGCCACCGGCGCCCGCCCCGCATCCCACGCCTGCACCGGCTCCGCACGCGGCGCCCCAGGCCGTGCCGGCGCTGCCGGCCCAGCCCGCCCAGCCCGCGCTGCCACCGCTCCCGGCCGTGCCGGCGTTGCCGGCCGGGCCCGGCAAGGTCTATGTGCCCGGCGCCTTCGACCGCGTGGAGCTGGGCGGCGCGGCGCGAGTTCTCATCGTGCAGGGCGAGCGCGACCAGGCCTTCATCGCAGGCGACGCCGACGTGCAGAAGGGCGTCGCGGTCGAGCTGCACGGGCGCCAGCTCGTGATCCGGCCCGCGGGCGGCTGGAAGTTCTGGCACACCGACAAGCTGTTCGTTCAGGTCGAGCTGCGCCAGCTGCGCCAGTTGTCGGTCTCCGGCGCCAGCGACGTTCATGCGCCCGGCCCGCTGCGCACGGACCAGCTCCGGCTCACGATCAGCGGCGCCGCCCATGTGCGGCTGGACCAGCTGGACGCGCGCCAGCTCACCTTCGGCATCAGCGGCGCCGGCGACGGCCAGCTGGGCGGCCGTGTCGACGAGCTGGCTCTGCAGATCTCGGGCAAGGGCAAGGTCGTCGCCGACCGGCTGCAGGCGCAGAAAGCACGCGTCAACGTCAGCGGCCTGGGCAATGTGCTGCTGTGGGTGACGGACGACCTGGCCGCCCACATCTCCGGCGTCGGCTCGGTGGACTACTACGGCCAGCCGTCCGTGCAGCGCTCGGTGTCCGGCATGGGCTCGATCTCCGCCAAGGGCGACAAGCGCTGAACCGCACGCAGTTGAGGCCCAATACGGGCATGGACACCGACCTGCAGGCGCTGGAGCAGCGCATCACCGAGCTGGAGATCAAGGCCAGCTTTGCCGACGACACCATCGATCAGCTGAACCAGGTCGTCGTGCGCCAGCAGGCGCAGATCGACCGGCTGGTGCGCGAACTGGTGGAGCTGCGCGACCGCAGCGCCGCGGCCGAGCCCGGCGGCGTGCGCAGCCTGAGGGACGAACTGCCGCCCCACTATTGAATCAGGCCTCGCCGTCCCAGTAGTCCAGCCCCGCCTCGCGCCGCTGCAGCAGGCGCAGCCCGGTGCCGAAGGTGCCGACCTTGCCGGAGTCCGGGTACTCGCAGACCTCGGGCCGGGCCTGCGTGCTGATCGACAGGTAGTGCAGCGGTGCATCCGACGTGTTGACGATGTGGTGCGGGTACTCCGGCCCGGCCGGGATGTTGATGACGTCGCCGGCCCGGATGGGCACCCGCTCGCCGGCCACGCGCAGCGTGCCCTCGCCCTGCAGCACGATGAACATCTCCTCCTCGGCATGGTGGAGGTGGTAGGGGCAGCTCATCTTGCCGGGCGCCACGATGTCGACGCTGGCGCCCAGCTGCCGGGCTGCCGTGCCCTTGGACAGCGAGGCGGTCTCGGAGTCGTAGTGCGGGGCGCGCACGAAACGCTCGCGCGGGGCGTCGTTGAAGTTGCGGATCAGTTGCTCGCGCAACTCAGCGGGTGTGGGCATGGGAAGGCTCCTGGGACAATGGCGGCTGAATGAATCCGCCCGTGCATCTTCCAGAACCCTCCGCCGACCTGCAATCCGCTGCGCACCAGGTCCTGTCAGCAGTCTTCGGCTACACGGCCTTCCGCGGCCAGCAGGCGGAGATCGTCGAGCAGGTGGCCGGCGGCGGCGACGCGCTGGTGCTGATGCCCACCGGCGGCGGCAAGAGTCTGTGCTACCAGGTGCCCGCCATCCTGCGCCACACGCGCGGCCAGGGCGTGGCCATCGTCGTGAGCCCCTTGATCGCGCTGATGCACGACCAGGTCGGCGCGCTGGAGGAAGCGGGCGTGCATGCCGCCTTCCTGAACTCCAGCCTGACCGGCGAGGAGGCCAGCCGCATCGAGCGCGAGATGATGAGCGGGCGCCTGACACTGCTCTACGCCGCACCCGAGCGGCTGACGACGCCGCGCTTCCTGGCGCAGCTGGAAAGCCTGCGCGAGCGTGGCCTGCTGTCGATGTTCGCCATCGACGAGGCGCACTGCGTCAGCCAGTGGGGGCACGACTTCCGTTCGGAGTACCTGCAGCTGTCGCTGCTGCACGAGCGCTTCCCCGAGGTGCCGCGCATCGCGCTGACCGCCACGGCCGACGACCTGACGCGGGCCGACATCATCGAGCGGCTGCAGCTGCAGGACGCGCGCGTCTTCATCAGCAGCTTCGACCGGCCCAACATCCGCTACCTCATCGTCGAGAAGAACGGCTCGCCGCGCGAGCAACTGCTGCGCTTCATCAGCGACGAGCACGAGGGCGAGGCCGGCGTCATCTACTGCCAGAGCCGCAAGAAGGTCGAGGAAACGGCGGAGTGGCTGAAGAGCGAAGGCATCAACGCGCTGCCCTACCACGCGGGCCTGGACGCCGACGTGCGTCGCCGCCACCAGGACCGGTTTCTTCGCGAGGAGGGGCTGGTCATCGTCGCCACCATCGCCTTCGGCATGGGCATCGACAAGCCGGACGTGCGCTTCGTCGCCCACCTGGACCTACCCAAGAACATCGAGGCCTACTACCAGGAGACCGGCCGCGCCGGCCGCGACGGCGCGCCAGCCCAGGCCTGGATGACCTACGGCCTGGCCGATGTAGTGAACCAGCGCCGCATGATCGACGAGAGCCCGGCGGACGAGGTCTTCAAGCAGGGCCAGCGCGGCAAGCTGGACGCGCTGCTGGCGCTGTGCGAGGCGACCGACTGCCGGCGCGTGCGGCTGCTGGCGTATTTCGGTGAACAGAGCCAACCGTGTGGCAACTGCGACAACTGCCTGAATCCGCCAGCCACCTGGGACGCGACGGAAGCCGCCCGCAAGCTGCTCTCCTGCATCTACCGCTTCCACCAGCGCGGCCAGAGCTTTGGCGCCGGCCACCTGATCGACGTGCTGCGCGGCAAGGTGACGGACAAGACCCGACAGCATGGCCACGACCAGCTGTCGACCTGGGGCTGTGGTGCCGACCTGTCCGAACAGCAGTGGCGCGCCGTGCTGCGCCAGCTGATCGCGCTGGGCCATGTGGCGGCCGAGGGCGAGTTCAACACGCTGGCGCTGCAGGACAGCGCGCGGGCGGTGCTGAAGGGCGAGGTGGAGGTGCGGCTGCGCGAGGCCGAGGAGAAGAAGCCCCGCGGCAAGGTCAAGGCCGGCCGCAGCGCGAAGCCGAAGGCCGATCCCTCACTGGGGCTGGATGCCGAAGCCCAGGAGCGCTTCGAGGCGCTGAAGGCCTGGCGCTCCGAGGTGGCCAAGGAGCATGGCCTGCCGGCCTATGTGATCTTTCAGAACACCACGCTGGCCGAGATGGCGCGCGTGATGCCGGGGGACCTGGTGGAGTTGGGAGAGATCAGCGGCGTGGGCGCGAAGAAGCTCGAGGCCTACGGCCGCGAGATCCTGCGCGTGCTGGGGCGCTAGGTCCGCGCGGCGCCGGTCCGTCCGGCGCCGATGCAGTTCGTCCGGGCGGCGCTGCAATTGGTCGTGCGCGGCGCGACCCGGCCGGGCGCGCTCAGAAGAATGCCGTGCGTCGTCATCCGTCCACGGAGCTTCAGCTTGAACACCACCACACACGCGGCGCGTCCGAGTCGGCCGGTCGCGGCCGCCGCGGGCCTCTGGTATCTGGTCGCCGCCACCGGCCTGGCCATCTTCGCCGTCTACATCGGCGCCAGCTATGGCCGCGCGGCGCTTGGCGGTCCGCCCGGCCAGTCGCGCTGGGTGGCGGGCGACTTGCTGGGCAACTCCATGCTGAGCCTGCATCTGGTCTTGGCGCTGCTGATGACGGGCATCGGCGTGCTGCAGCTCATCCCCCCGCTGCGCCAGCGCGCGCCGGCCGTGCATCGCACGCTGGGCCGGATCTTCATGGTCGGCGCGATCCTGGGAACGCTCAGCGGCTTCTACCTGATCTGGGTGCGGGGCACCGTGGGCGGCGTGACCATGCAGCTGGCGACCAGTCTGAACGGTGTCTTCATCGTCGCGTTCGCCGGGCTGGCCTGGCGGGAGGCAAGGGCGCGTCGCTTCGTCGAGCACCGGCGCTGGGCGCTGCGCCTGTTCATCGCGGCCAACGGCGTCTGGTTCTTCCGCGTCGGCTTCATGCTGTGGATGATCATCTGGCAGGCCCCCGTGGGCTTCGACCCCAAGACCTTCACCGGTCCGCTCGTGACCTTCCTGAACTTCGCGCAGTTCCTGCTGCCGCTGGCGGTGCTGGAGTGCTATCTGCGGGTGCGCGGCCGCGGCATGGTGCTGGCCGTCACGCTGGTGCTGTTGAGCCTGGCCACGGCTGCCGGCATCTTTGGCGCGACGATGGGCATGTGGATGCCAGGCATCGTCTAGCGCCACCCAACCGGGGCGGGAACGGTTCCCGGTTCAGCGGGCGCTGGCCACCTGCACACCATCGGCGCCCGCGTCGCGGCGGCCCTCGACCACCACGCGCGGCAGTTGCTGCACCTCGGCCGTGCGCGTGCCCTCGATGACCACGCGCTCCAGCTTCACCACGGCGGGGCCGTCGGCCGGCGTCGCGATGCTCATCCAGGCCGCGCCGGTCAGCGCGGTCATGGCGACGAGGACGAAGGCGCTGACGGCCTGAAGGCGTGCCGTGCGGTGGGTGGTGGTGCTGATGCGGTTCATGTGGCTCTCCCGGTTCGGTGAGCGTGAATGTGCCCGCCGCGGGTTTGCCCGTCCTGGGGTTTGCGATAGGTTGCCGGTTTCCGGCGACGAGCTGCGGTTGGCGCGGACGAACGTCGTGGTGAATCTTGCGGACGAAGCCCCTGTCGCGCGCCATGATGCGCGCCCATACTCCGGCGCGCATTTCACAGGGAGAAGCAAATGGCACGTGGCAACGACGTCCAACTGGGCGGCATCACCGATCTCAACCTGCTGGCCGACATCAAGCGCGGCTTCGTCGACGCGCTGGAGGTCGTCACCTACGTGGACCGCCTGCGCAAGGTGCTGAAGACGCTGAACGGCCTGCGCCTGGGTTCGCGCGAGTCCAGCACGCCGGCCTCGCCCTACACCGACATCGTGGCCCGCTGGCGCATCGTCCATTCCTTCCGCTGGAGCATCGTGGACGGCCGTGACGGCGCGCCCGACCGGCTGCTGCTCAGCGTCAACTTCGACGGCGGCTGGGAGCCCTACATGCGGGTCATCTGGGACCAGCTGGGCACCACGCTGGACCTGATGCTGTGCCACACCGAGGGCTACCAGCTGTCGCGCAACTGCAGCTTCGAGACCTACGCGCGCTGGGTGCGCGAGCACGAGGTGTCGGCCGACTTCCTGTTCATCGAGTCCGGCCGCACCGTCAGCGATGCCGAGTACCTCGCCAAGCTGGAAGCCGCCCAGCGCGGCCGCGCCAGCGAGCTGGAGTTCAACCGCCTGCGCGCGCCGGCCTCCGGCGAGACCCAGCCCCTGCCCAGCGATGACAAGGAGCGTTTCGCGATGGCCGCGCGCGGCCTGGTGCCGCTGGCCGGGCTGTTCACGCTGCAGCGCTTCTTCGGCGCCCAGGCGCCCGACCGTGCCTGCCTGCTGCGCGCCACGCACGACATCCTGTTCGAGCTGCGCGAGCTGGACACCACCCGGCAGTTCCCCAAAGACGGCGGCAAGACGCCCGGCGGCCAGCTGCGCCAGCGCCACCACGAGATGCTGGCCTGGTTCGAGCAGCCGCTGCCCGAGCCACAGGGCAAGGCGCGCGAGCTGTCGCTGAAGCCCGGCGACCTGCAGTGCTGCATCCTGACCAAGCCGCCCGGCAACCGCGGCGGCCTGGTGATGCTGCGCGTGGCCCAGCCGTCGCAGGCGGTGGCCTGGCTCAGCACCGCGCCCGTGCAGCGCGACAACGAGGACGGCGCGCAGCTGCAGGCCTGGCGCCAGATCGCGCTGACGCTGTCGGGCCTGAAGGCGCTGGGCGTGCCGGCCGCGCGGCTGGACCGCTTCCCGCAGGCCTTCAAGGAAGGCATGGCCGCCCGCGCCGGCCTGCTGGGCGACGTGCGCCACAACCACCCCACGCACTGGGTGCTGGCGCCGCACGTCAACCAGGTGGACCGACTGGACCCGGCCAACGCCCACGTGCTGGTGCAGCTGCGTTTCCCGGCCGCCGAGCCCGGCGACGCCTTCACGGCCGCCGACGATCGACGCCTGCGCGAGCTGGCCGAAGCGCTGACCGTGGGCACCGGCCTGGCGCTGATGGCCATCGAGCCGATGCGCAGCAACGCCGCCGACAAGGAGCACTTCGGCTTCAAGGATGGCATCAGCCAGCCCCAGCTGTCCGGCGCCGTCGGCCAGGCCTGGGACGACACCGTCAAGACCGGCGAGGTGCTGCAGGGCTTCCCGACCGAGCGCGACAAGGGCTACGCCGTGCCCGAGCAGCCCGACGCGCTGCTGGACCGGGGCAGCTTCCTCGTCGTGCGCAAGCTGCGCCAGTACACCGGCCGCTTCGCCCGCCAGACCTACAAGCAGGCCAAGGAGATCGGCCTGGACCACGACCTGGTGCTGGCCAAGCTGATGGGCCGCTGGCAGGACGGCCGGGCGCTGGCCGCACCGGGCGTGACCGGCAACGACTTCAACTATGCCAAGGACGAGCTGGGCTCGGCCTGCCCCTTCCACTCGCACATCCGCCGCGCCAACCCGCGCGACCTGGCCGACTCCGCGTTCGCGAAGAACCGCATGCCGCGCATCCTGCGCCGCGGCATGAGCTACGGCGCGCCGGTGCATGCCGACGCGCCCGACGACGAGGACCGCGGCCTGGTCTTCATGGCCTACAACGCCCATCTGGCCGAGCAGTTCGAGGTGGTGCAGCGCTGGATCTCCGGCGGCAACGCCAGCGGTGGCTACTCGGGCCAGTCCGATCCCATCCTCGGTGTCGTCGACGGCGGCACCGGCCCGCGGCTGTTCCCGTTCGAGCATGGCGGCAAGGCCTACGAGGTCGACCTGGGCAACGAGCCCTTCGTCACGCTGCAGTGGGGCGCCTACTTCTTTGTGCCGTCCATCGCCGCGTTGAAGGGCCTGCCTGGCCTGGTCGAGCTGCCACTGCCGCTGCCGGCCCCCACGCCGGTGCCGCTGAGCGCGCCCGACCTGCAGGACAAGGCCGCCTGGCAGCTGTGGCTGGAAGACACCACCACGCGCGACCAGGCCTGGGCCTGGGTGCGCGCCCAGCCGGGCGGCGTCGTGGACACCGCCTACGGCGTGCTGGTGGGGGCCGCCGAGCGCGTCTGCGAGGTGCTGAGGAACGTGCCCGACCGCTACTCCAACGGCGGCTACGGCGAGCGCATGCACGACTCCATCGGCGTGGGCTTCCTGGGCCTGGACGACGACACCGGCCACCGCGAGCAGGCGCCGGCCGTCAACGCCGCCATCGAGGCCTACGGCGAAGAGCAGTGCTACCGCACCGCCTACCAGGTCGCCAAGGCGGGCCTGGCCCAGTTGAAGGCCGAGGCCCGCGCGCTGCTGGACGCCTTCCCCGCCAGCCAGAAGCCCAAGGACCTGCCCACCGACACGCCGCTGGACTTCGAGCGCCTCAGCGAAGGCGTGCTCGCCAAGCTGTGCCAGCTGTGGTTCGGTCAGCCCGACGGACGCCACATCTGGGGCACGGAGTTCCATGCCGAGGCCTATGCCGGTGGCGGCGTGGCGCCGCGCTGCCCGCGCGACCTGTTCAAGGTGTCGCGCCACGTGTTCGGCCCCTACCCGACCGAGGCCGTCAAGGCCGAGGGCCGCGCCGCCGGCCAGCGCTTCCTGGCCGCGATGCAGGCCTGGCTGGCCGAACCAGGCACGCAGCTGCCGCCGCTGGCCCAGAAGATCATCGACGCGGCCAAGGCCGTGCCCGGCGCCACGCCCGACCTGCCGGCGCGCACGCTGGCCGGCATCATGCTGGGCTTCCCGCCCACCACGCATGCCAACCTCGTCACCGTGCTGGCAGCGTGGACGCAGACGCGCAAGCTGTGGGAGCTGCAGCCTCAGTGGAACGCGGTCCCGCCCGAGACGCAGAATGCCCCGCCCCCCTACGCCGAGGCCGTGGCCTGCCTGCGCCCGGCGCTGGTGGCGACGCTGAACCAGCGGCCCACGCCCTTCCAGGTCTGGCGCAAGGCGCGCGTGGCGCACAAGCTGGGCCAGGTGGACGTGGAGCCCGGCCGTGTCGTCGTCGTCGGCCTGGGCTCGGCCACGCAGCAGGACCCGCTGCGCCACCACGTCGCCTTCGGCGGCGACCGCGCCGACCCCAAGGGCCCGCCGCCGCACGCCTGCTCGGGCTACGGCATGGGCATGGGCGTGATGCTGGGCGTCATCGCGGCGGTGCTGGATGCGGGCGTGCTGCGGTTCACGGGGGCGCAGACGGTGGTGGCGATGGGCGTCTGAACAGCGCCGCCGAACACGGGTGAAGCCCAGCGTCCGGCGGCGCATGCAGTTCGTCCGTCCGTTCGTGCAGTCCGTCGCTCGCGCATTGAGGGCGTGGCTGCCGCTGCGATGCTGCGCCCCGTCGTGTTTTTCGTGGGGTATCCATGCACCGGGACTCGCTCAATACCTATGCCAGGCTCGCCGGCCTGTCGTATGTGACCTTCACCCTTTGCGGCGTGGTCCGGAACTTCTTCCTGAACACCAAGCTGCACGGCCCTGAAGACATCCAGGGCCAGGGCCTGTTCGTCAATGAACTGCAGTACCGCCTGGGCATAGGCGCCGAGACGCTGATGTTCGCGGCCACGCTGCTGGCCTCCTTTGCGCTGTACGAGGTGACGAAGACCGTGGACCGGCGGCGTTCGCTGCTGGCCCTGTGCTTCCGGCTGTGCGAGGTGATCGTGGGCAGCATGGCGGTCGTGGCCAGCCTGTTCATGCTGTCACTGGCGACGAAGGCGCAGCAGTCCGCGGCCTTCAACACCGAGCAGCTCGGCGTCTTCCTGACCTATGCCTCCAGCCTGCGCATGCCGGCGTTCGAGTACAGCTGGATCTTCATGGGCGTCGCCGGCATCGTCACCTTCCATTTGTTCTACCAGGCCCGGTTGATGCCGCGGTGGCTGTCGGCCTGGGGCCTGTTCACCTATGCCGGCCTCATCGCCTACCCCATGGCCAAGATGCTGGTGCCCGAGCTGCCCAAGCAGGTGATGTGGGTGATCTATCCCGGCGCGTTGTGCGAGCTGGTGATCGGCGCGTGGTTGATGGTCAAAGGCGTGGCGGCGCCAGCCGCGGGGCGCGTGGGCTCTTGATACGCCCGTAGGTGGGGCGTCGCTACCCCAGCCGCCGCGCCCGCTCCAGGAAGCCCGTCATGCCCATGCGCTCGAACTCGCCGCGCGCCCGTTCCAGCGCGCTGCGCCAGCGGTCGTCCAGCTCCAGCTCGGCCTCCAGCAGCGCCGTGACGGCGGCCTCGTGGTCGGAGTTGCGCTGCTCGCCCGCGCCGCGGGCCAGCGCCAGGTAGCGCTTGGCGCGCGGCACGTCGCCCATGCGGGCCGCCAGCCGCGCGGCGGCGCGGTAGGCCATGGCGCCGCCTATCCAGTCGTGCTGGCGACCGCGCCGCAGCGCCAGCGCCACGTGCTGCCGCGCCGCGCCGGCATCGCCCTGGGCGGACAGGATGTCGGCCAGCCAGCCGTGGTTGAAGCTGCTGTACAGGCCGCCGCCGCGCGGCGCCAGCCAGGCGGTGGCGTCCAGCAGGTGCTGGCGGGCGGCGGGGTCGTGGTCCTGCATCCAGGCGCCGTAGGCGCCGGCCGCATGCCCCATCGCGCAGGTGAACATGCTGCGCACCTGCGCGCCGACGCGGTGGGCCACGGCCGCGGCCTCGCGGGCTTCGGCCCAGCGGCCCTGCCACAGCAGCACGGCGGCGCGCCAGCCCTGCATGCTGGCCTCCACGGCGTGGCCGCTGCCGTGGAAGGGCGCCAGCGCCTCGGCAAAGATCTCGTGGGCCTGCGCGAAGCGGCCCTGGTCGCCCAGCACGTAGGCGCGGCAGCACAGCGAGAACGACAGGCCGATCTGGTTCACCGCGCTCTTGCTGGCGCGCTGGCGCTGGCGGGCGATGGCCAGGTCCAGCATGGGCAGGGCCTCGGCGTAGTTGGCCGCGGCGGCCTGCAGCTGGCCGACGGTGCCGGGCAGCTGGGCCAGCAGCGCGTTGTCGCCGCAGGCCTGCGCGGTCTCGACGGCGGCGCGGGCGTGGCGCAGGCTGTCGCGGGTCTCGCCCAGCGCATAGCCCACGTAGGCCAGCCAGTATTCGGTGCGGGCGACGAGGGCCGGGTCGCCATCGGCCCGTGCCAGCTCGGCGGCGTGCTTGAGCACGCGCAGGTCGTCCTGCGAGGCGTCGAATACGCAGGCCATGCCCAGCCGCTGCGCGATGCCCACCCAGCGGCGGCGGCGCTGCGCGTCGTCGGGCAGGAACTCCAGCGCGGCCAGCGCGGCGCGGAACTGCTTCTTGGCGCGGTCCAGCGCCGAGGCGGCCAGCGCCTGGTCGCCCGCGGCCTCGGCATGGCGGGCGGCGGCGGGCCAGTCGTTGGCGGCGGCATCGTGATAGGCCAGCTGTTCGTGGAACAGGCCCTCGGCGCCGCCGCGCGCGTCCAGCTCGGCGCTGATGCGGCGGTGCAGGGCCTGGCGCTCGTGCAGGCCGGTGGCCTCGTAGACGATGTCGCGCGTGATGCCGTGCTTGAAGCGCAGGTGGCCGGGGCGCTGGTCCGGGAAGATGAAGTCCTGCGCCGCCAGCGCCTGCACGGCCGGGTGGCGCTCGCCGAAGCCGGTCAGCGCCTCCAGCAGCCAGACCGGGATGACGTTGCCGACGACGGCCGCCAGCCGCACCAGGCTGGCCTGCTCGGGCGGCAGCCGGCCCACGCGCGACTCGACCAGCGCGGCCAGCCAGGCGGCGCTGCTCTGGCCCTGCACCAGGCCGCCGCCCGTGTCGGCCGCGGCGTGGCACAGCTCCTCGATGAACAACGGGTTGCCGCCGGCGTGGCGCTGCACCTCGGAGGCGATGAAGGGGTCGATCTGCGGCAGCAGCTGCTGCACCGCGCAGGCGGCCTCGGTCTCGGTCAGCGGGGGCAGTTCGATCAGGTCGGCGTGCGCGTCGTTGGCATCGGGCGGCGCCGTGCCGGCCAGCGTGGGCTGGGGCCGGCTGGCGGTCAGCAGCAGCAGCGGCAGGCGTTCGCGGTGGGCGGCGGCGCGCAGCCGGTGCAGCAGGCGCAGCGAGGCGTCGTCGGCCCATTGCAGGTCGTCGATGCAGACCAGCTGCGGCGTGCGCCGCGCCAGTGCCAGCAGCAGTGCCAGCAGCGCATCGGCGCGCTGGGCCGGGGCGCTTTGCTGCGCGGCGAACAGCTCGGGCGGCGCGTCCTGCGGCCGGTCGGCCAGTGCGCCCAGCGCGCGCAGCATCTGCAGGAAGGGCTGCAGCGGCTCGGCACTGAGGTAGCTCTCGCAATACCCCCGGTGGATCTGGCAGGCCTGGTCGGCCGCGCGGCGCAGAAACTCCTCGGTAAGCCGGGTCTTGCCCACGCCGGCACCGGCGCGCAGGCCCAGCCAGTGGCTGTGGCCGGCCAGCGTGCGCGTGAGCGCCGCGTCCAGCGCCGCCAGCTCGCCGCAGCGGCCGACGAAGGGCGCCAGGCCACGGCGCACGCTGGCCTCGAAGCGCCGGCCCACGGCGGCGCGGCCGTGCACGCGGTAGGCGGCCAGCGGCGTCGCGCGGCCGCGCAGCTGCAGCACGAAGCGCGGGCCGGTCTCGAAGAACTGGCTCTGCAGGCCCAGGCTCTCCTCGCTGGCGATGATCTCGTCGCGCTTGGCGGCCTCGGACAGCCGCGCGGCGATGTTGGGCGCGTTGCCCAGCAGTTCGAAGCGCCCGCGCATCTGGTCGCCGTCGTTGACGAGCACGATGCCGGCATGGATGCCGCTGTGCAGCGTCAGGCCGGGGAAGTCGGCCGGCTTGGGGCCGGGCGGGACGATGCCGCGCACGGCGGCATGCAGCTCCAGCGCGGCCTCGGTGGCGCGGCGGCCATCGTCTTCGCGCACCTCGGGGTGGCCGAACACGGCCAGCATGCCGTCGCCCTGGATGCGCGCGATGACGCCGCCGTGGTGGGGCACGATGCGCTCGTACAGCTCGCGCAGGCCCGCCAGCATGGCGGCGTAGTGCTCCGCCTCCATCCATTCGGCCATGGCGGTGGAGCCGCTCAGGTCGACGAACAGCAGCGTCAGCAGCCGGCGCTGGCCGACGGCGGCAGGGCTGCCGGCCGGCGGGGCCGTGAGGGGGGCGGGGGACTCGGTCACAGCGACGGGAATCCTAGCGCCTGTGCCGGGGGCTCGATACGCGGAAAAGGCCTTCTGGGTGGGCGGCCCTAAGCAGCGGTCGGGCCCCAGGCCTTCATCAAGCTTGCATGGGCGCGAAGTCCGTGTCGGCCACGCTGCGCGGCACGTCCAGCGGCAGGTCTTCCTCGCGCAGGCCCAGGTAGATGGGCTCGCCGTTGCGGCGGTGGATGTTGATCTTGGCGTTGTAGACGCGGTGGATGAAGCCGTGCTTGTCGGCCATCTGGTACTCGCTGATGCCCCACAGGCCGGTGTCGTCGCGGCGGCCGGTCAGGTAGCAGGCGATCTCGTCGACCTCGGAGCCGGCCAGCTTCAGGCCGTTGAGGCTGCGCAGCGGCGCGCGCGTGCGCTCAACGAAGTCCAGGCTGTCGATTCGCACGTCGGCGCCGGTGGCCTCGTCGTGCATCAGCGTGTTGAACTTGCCGACCAGGATCTGGCCCGGCATGGCGTGATCGATCATGCGCGCCAGCTCGATGGTGACCTGGCCCACCAAGTAGCTGAACGAGGTCGGGTTCAGGCCCTCGGACTGGTAGAACTCGTAGTGCGAGCCGACGTGGAAGCAGGCACGCAGCCTGGGCACGGACTCGGGCCGCGTGGCGCGCTCCTGGGCCAGCGCGTTGTCGGCCAGGATGAATTGCATCAGCTGATACAGCTCGACGTTGGCCTCCACGCCGCGCATGCGGTTCCAGATGTAGAAGCCGTCGCCGGTGGTGGTGCGCGCGAAGTTGATGTTGATCTCGCGGTCCAGCAGCTTGGCGTAGGCCGCGTTGACCGAGCAGGACAGGCTGTTGAGCTGCACGACCTGCTGCAGCGGCGTCAGCAGCGAGAAGCCGACCGCGTCGAACAGGATGACGGCACGGTCTTCCACCAGACGCACGCCGTAGCGCGCGGCGATGGCGGCGATCAGCGGCAGGCCCAGCTTGCGCTCGGGGCAGAACGGCAGCTCGATGAATTGCGGCTGCACGCCCAAGGCGGCGCTGACGGCGTCGAAGGCGTGCGCGTCCAGGTGGTCCTGGTTGGACAGCAGCTTGTCCAGCAGGCGCGCGCGGCGCTTCAGCTCGGGCTGCGGCAGCGTGCCGTCGCCCAGCGCGAACTCGGTCAGCATGGGATGCGGCGCCACCAGCACGCGCAGGCCCTTGGCCTCGGGCGTCCACGCGAAGATGAGGTTGTGGCCCAGGTTCCACAGGCCGTAGAGGGCCTGGTCCAGCAGGATGATGTTCTCGCGCAGCTGGGATTCGCTCAGGCCGGCCGGGGCGGGGTAGGCCATGAAGCCATCCAGCCAGGACCGGCGTTTGCGCAGCTCTTCTTTCACAAGCGGGCTCCGATGAAGAAGGCCCGATTGTCTTTCAGAGTTGTAACAGCCGGTATGGGGGACAAGCCGAGTCGTCGGCGCAGCGGCGGCCACCCGCCCCCAGCGCCCGCGACTCCGCTCGGGAAGTGCCCCACAAGGACAAACACCCCGGCGGCACAGGCCCCGCCGGCGGTGACGCTGACGCGCGGCAGCTGGGCCAACTCGCGGACGGCATAGCCGGTCACCACCACGCGCGGCAGCTGGGCGACCTGAGGGCCGGCCTTGCCGGTGACGACGACACGCGGCAGGGTCTTCACGTCCTGCGGTGCGGCGTGGGCGGCAAAGGCGGTGAACGCGAACGCGGCGACGGCAGCGGCTTGGATCAGGACGGTGGTTTTCATGGTGCTTGCTTTCGGTGTCTGCACAGCGGGATTGCTGTGTCGATGCAAGCAGTTTCGGCATGAAGCCCGCACGCCGCCATGGCGAAGCGATGAAGCGTCAGAGCCGCGCCGCGAGCTGCAGGCGGCGTGGATGAGCGGTCAGTTCTGCGCCGCCAGATGCCTGCCCAGGAAGCGTTCCACGCGGCCCCAGAAGTCCTCGTTCGTCTTCAGGTTGAACCAGCCGTGCCCCTCTTCGGGGTAGACCACCCATTCCACGTCATGGTCGGGGCGCAGCGCGGCCTTGAAGTCGGTGCCGTGGACGAGCGGCACGCGCCTGTCCTCGCCGCCATAGGCCAGCAGCAGCGGCATGCGGATCTCCTTGGCACGCTGGAGCGGCGAGGTGCGGCGCATCTGCTCGGCGTCCGTCGCGGGGTCGGCCACCAATCGCTTCATGCCGTGTTGCTTCCACTCGTCGGAGGCATCGCTCCAGCGGACGCTGCCCATCAGCCCGATGTCGGTGACGCCCACCCAGCCGACGGCGCACTTGAACAGATCGCCCTGCGTGACCGCACCCATCAGCGCCGCGTAGCCACCGTAGCTGGCGCCCATGATGCAGACGCGCTTCGGGTCCGCCCAGCCCTGCTTGACGGCCCAGGCCAGCGTGTCGGCGAGGTCGTCCTGCATGGCCAGGCCCCATTGCTTCCAGCCGGCGCGGAAGAGCTTGTAGCCATAGCCCGTGCTGCCGCGGAACTCGGGCTCCAGCACCAGGTAGCCACGGCTGGCCAGAAACTGCGCATGGCGCTCCCAGGCCCAATGGGTGCCGCGCACGTTGGGGCCGCCGTGCACCAGCACGACGGTGGGCGCCCTGCCCTTGACGCCGCCCGCCGGCTGGGTGACGAGCACGGGCAGCTCCAGCCCGTCGCGGGCCTTGATGCGGTGGTAGTCCCGCTGGCCCATGGCGGCGGGGCGCAGCTCGGCGGGCGCCGCGGCCAGCTTCTGCAGGCTCTTGTCCGCCGGCTTGTAGAGGTAGTACTCGGCGGGCCGCTGGTCGGACTTGGCCGTGATGACCAGGTTCATCGCGCTCAGGCAGCGCTGGCACTCGATGCGGTTGACCGTGGCCGGCAGCTGGGCGTCGATATCGGCCTGCACGGCCTTCATCGTGGGGTCGATCCATACCGTGCCTTCGGCATCGGTCTCGAAGCGCACGCCCAGCAGGCGGCCGGAGGCGGGGTCGACGATCAGCGCGCCGTGGTGGTCGTAGCCGGGTGTGCTGACCAGCGGTTCCTTCTCATGCTCTCCCGCCCTGGGATCGAGGCGGAACAGCGCCGTGTTGCCACGGTAGTTCTGCGTCCCCAGCAACTGGCCGTCGGGACCGACCCAGGTCGGTGTCGCGTGGCGGCGGCTGTAGGGATCGTCCTCGAACCAGAGCTGCCAGCGGCCCTGCTCGTCGCGCCGATGGAACTGGCTCTTGCCGGCGCGCACCGTTTCGACGGCGTAGGGCTCGCCGCGCCAATCGAGCACCCAGCGCACCACGTAGTCGGGGATGCCGAGGTTGAGGTTCTTGGCGACGCCGTTTCGCGTGTCCAGCCGGGCGATCTGCGTGCCCATGGACTCGGGATCGGTCGTCCAGCGGCGCCGCGCGACGATGACCTCGTGGCCGCCATCGGGCGGCACGGCCATCAGCGTCCAGTTCCTTTCCAGCCGGCGGTCGATGACGTTCGTGCCGGTGGTCCCGCCGAAGGAGTCGGCGCTGTGGATGAGCTGGCGCAGCTTGCTGCCGTCGCGGTCGACGGCCCACAGGCCCTCGGACGTGACCTGGGTGGTGCCGTCGGGCGAGTTGGAGATCTCGAACACCAGCCGGTCTTCGTTGACCCAGTGGTGCCCGGCGATGTCGGCGTTGCTGAAACCGGCGACGGACTTGGCGGCGCTCATCGTCTGCAAGTCGAGGACGGCCAGCATCATGCGGTCGTTGCGGCCGGCGGTCTGGATGGCCAGGTAGCGCCCGCTCGGGCTCAGCCTGGGCTGCCGCAGCTGCGGGCGCTTGAAGAAGGCGGTGATGGGCGGCGGTTCGGCCGCGCCGGCGGCGGTGGAACCGAGCATGCAGGCCAGCGCCGTGATCAACGTCGCCAGTGCCGTGCACCGACCTGTCCTCATGGGACCTCCCTGGGGTGTATGGAGCGGCGGATTGTTGCCGCCTATCATGTCCGGTTCGCTCGTGAAAACTCCCATGTCGCTGCCTGAGTCCAAGTTCATCCGCGTCCGTGGTGCGCGCACCCACAACCTGAAGAACATCGACGTCGATCTGCCGCGCCATGCGCTGGTGGTCATCACGGGGCTGTCGGGCTCGGGCAAGTCCTCGCTGGCCTTCGACACGCTGTATGCCGAGGGACAGCGGCGTTACGTCGAGAGCCTGTCCAGCTATGCACGGCAGTTCCTGCAGCTGATGGACAAGCCGGACGTGGACGTCATCGAGGGCCTGTCGCCGGCCATCTCCATCGAGCAGAAGGCGACCTCGCACAACCCGCGTTCCACGGTCGGCACCGTCACCGAGATCCACGACTACCTGCGCCTGCTCTACGCCCGCGCCGGCACGCCGTTCTGCCCCGACCACCACCTGCCGCTGGAGGCTCAGTCCGTCAGCCAGATGGTGGATGCGGTGCTGGCCATGCCCGACGAGAGCAAGCTGATGCTGCTCGCCCCCGTGGTGCGCGACCGCAAGGGCGAGTTCGTCGAGTTGTTCCAGGAGCTGCAGGCCCAGGGCTATGTGCGCTTCCGCGTGGACGGCACGACGGTGGAGGCGCCCGAGATCCCGGCGCTGAAGAAGACCGAGAAGCACGACATCGACGTGGTCATCGACCGCGTGAAGCTGCGCGCCGACTCGCACGACCAGCTGCGCCAGCGCCTGGCCGAGAGCTTCGAGGCCGCGCTGCGGCTGGCCGAGGGCCGTGCGCTGGTGCTGGACATGGACAGCAACGCCACCACGCTGTTCTCCAGCAAGTTCGCCTGCCCCGTCTGCTCCTACTCGCTGCCGGAGCTGGAGCCGCGGCTGTTCTCGTTCAACTCGCCGGTAGGCGCCTGCCCCACCTGCGAGGGCCTGGGTCAGACCACCGTGTTCGACGCCGACCGCGTCGTCGCCTTCCCGACGCTGAGCCTGGCCAGCGGCGCCGTGAAGGGCTGGGACCGCCGCAATCCGTACACCTTCTCGCTGCTGGAATCGGTGGCGGCGCACTACGGCTTCGACGTCGAGGCGCCATGGGAGAACCTGCCCGCCGACGCGCAGCAGGTGCTGCTGCACGGCTCGGGCGAGCAGGACATCAGCTTCGTCTACCAGGCCGAGACCGCCAGCGGCAAGAAGCGCTCGGTGAAACGCCAGCACCCGTTCGAGGGCATCCTGCCCAACCTGCAGCGCCGCTTCAAGGAGACCGACTCGGCCGCCGTGCGCGAGGACCTGGCCCGCTACATGGCGGCCAAGCCCTGCCCCGCCTGCGAGGGCTCGCGCCTGCGCCGCGAGGCCCGGCATGTGGTGCTGCAACCGGCCGACGCGGCCGCGGGCTTCAAGGGCCGCCCCATCTACGAGGTCGAGCATTCGACGCTGCGCGAGGCGCTGGACTATTTCGAGACGCTGAAGCTCAAGGGCAACAAGGCCGAGATCGGCGACAAGGTCATCCGCGAGATCGCCTCGCGGCTGCGCTTCCTGAACGACGTGGGCCTGAACTACCTGAGCCTGGACCGCAGCGCCGACACGCTGTCCGGCGGCGAGGCACAGCGCATTCGGCTGGCCTCGCAGATCGGCTCAGGGCTCACGGGCGTCATGTATGTGCTGGACGAGCCCAGCATCGGCCTGCACCAGCGTGACAACGACCGGCTGATCGCCACGCTGCGGCGGCTGCGCGACCTGGGCAACTCGGTGCTGGTGGTGGAGCACGACGAAGACGCCATCAGCGCCGCCGACTTCGTGATCGACCTCGGCCCCGGCGCCGGCGTGCACGGCGGCCAGATCATGTCCCAGGGCACGCCCGAGCAGGTGGCGGCGGACCCGAACTCGCTGACCGGCCGCTACCTCAGCGGCACGGCGCGCATCGAGGTACCCGCCGAGCGCCACAGGGCCATCGACGACCAGAAGCTGCGCATCGTCAACGCGCGCGGCAACAACCTGAAGGGCGTGTCGGTCGAGATTCCCGTCGGCCTGCTGACCTGCGTGACCGGCGTGTCCGGCTCGGGCAAGAGCACGCTGGTCAACGACACGCTGTACGCCGCCGTGGCCAAGAAGCTCTACCAGAGCCATGCCGACCCGGCCGCCTACGACGAGATCGAGGGCCTGGACGCGTTCGACAAGGTCATCAACGTCGACCAGTCACCCATCGGCCGCACGCCGCGCTCCAACCCGGCGACCTACACCGGCCTGTTCACCCCCATCCGCGAGCTGTTCGCCGAGATGAACACGGCGCGTGAGCGCGGCTACGGGCCGGGGCGCTTCAGCTTCAACGTGGCCGGCGGCCGCTGCGAGGCCTGCCAGGGCGACGGCGTGCTGAAGGTGGAGATGCACTTCCTGCCCGACGTCTA
>CAMLKW010000031.1 GCA_946480605.1 uncultured Roseateles sp.
GGCCGCTCAGGTCGGGCTGCAGGTCGGCCAGCAGCTCGCCGCGGCGCAGCACCTGCAACACGCGGAAGGGCGTGCGGTGCCCTTTCAGCCGCCACTCGCGCTCGCGCATGCCTTCCAGCGCCTGCAGCGCGTCGTGCAGCCGGCGGGCGTCGGCATGGGTGTCGCGCGCGCGCTCCAGCGCCAGCTCGGCCCACAGCAGGTTCTCGGCCTGGCCGTTCCTGACCTGCAGCACGCGGATGTCGATCAGCTCGCGGGCGACCAGGAAGGCCCAGCACAGGAACAGCACCGCGAACACGGCGCCCAGGCTGCGGCGGAACAGCGAGCGGGGAGCGGTGCCGGCGTCAGCCGCCATGACGATGACGCGGGTGCATTCCGGGCCGAGCGCCGGGCCGCCCCAAGCCGGCCCGCCTGGCGATGTGCTTGCGGCTCAACGCCGCAAGCATCGCCGCCCCCTCGGGGGCTGAGGCCGGACACGTTACGCCCAGTGGGCGTGACGTGCCTTCCGAAGGGCTGCGGCGCAAGCCGCGGCGCGGTCTGCAAGACCGGCCAAGGTACTCCTTGGGCGGGGGGCTCATCATCCCCGCTCGACCAGATAGCCCACGCCGCGCACGGTGCGGATGTAGCCCTCGCCGATCTTGCGGCGCAGGTTGGAGATGTGCACGTCCAGGCTGCGGCCGTCCATCTGGCTGGGCGAGCGGCTCTCCAGCTGGCGGCGCGTGACGACGCGGTCGGGCAGCTTGATCAGCGTCAGCAGGATGCAGAACTCGGTGCGCGACAGCGGCACGCGTTCCTGCCCGCGGCGCACTTCCATGCGCGGCTCGTCCAGGATGAGGTCGCGCAGCTGCCATTCCGCCTGCTGCGGCTCGCCGCCGTCCACCTGGCTGCGCCGCGCGACGGCGCGCAGCCGCGCCAGCAGCTCGGAGCCGGCAAAGGGCTTGACGAGGTAGTCGTCGGCGCCGCCGTCCAGGCCGTCCAGCCGGTCTTCGATGGCGTCGCGCGCGGTGATGACGAGCAGCGGCAGCTTGCGGTGGTTGCGGCGCAGGCTGCGCAGCAGCTCCATGCCGTCGCCGTCGGGCAGGCCCAGGTCCATCACGACCGCGTCGAAACCGCCTTCGGCGATCCACAGCCGCGCGTCCGCGATGCGCCGAAGCCACATCACGTCATGGTCGGCGTTCTGCAGCACGGCCTGCAGCGAGCGGCCCAGTTCCAGATCGTCTTCGAGCAGACAGATACGCATGGGCCCGGACTCTAAGCCCGGTCGCGTTAAGACGGCCTTAACAAGCCATTGAAGCAGCGCTTAGGCGCCCGGCCGGACAGTCCGCCCAACGCTGAAACGAACCGTCACATGATTCGTGTATTCACCCGCCTGCCGCTCCTGCTGCTGCCGCTGACCGCCACCGCGGGCTCTCCCTTTCTGCCCAGCCGCGCGCAGTTCGACGCGCTGTTCCCCGAGCGCATCGCGTTCTATACGTACGAGGGTTTCACCGAGGCCGTGCGTCAGACGCCCGGCTTCGCCGACTGGGGCAGCGACACCCAGCGTCGCCAGGAGATGGCGGCCTTCCTGGGCCAGATCGCGCACGAGAGCGACCAGCTGCGCGCCCAGCGCGAGTACAAGCGCGCGAACTGGGACAAGTACTGCCGCGACGACGCGCGCCTGGGTTGCGCCAAGGGCCAGCAGTACTACGGCCGCGGCCCCATCCAGCTGAGCTGGAACTACCAGTACAAGGCCGCGGGCGACTTCATGGGGCTGGACCTCTGGAGCGACCCCGACCGCGTCGCCCGCGATTCCACGGTGGCCTGGCGCACGGCGCTCTGGTACTGGATGACGCAGCCCGGTGAGTCGCCCCAGGCGTCGCACGCTGCCATCCGCGCGGGCGCCGGCTTCGGCGCGACGACACGCGCCATCAACGGCCCGCTGGAGTGCGACAAGCCGACCGACCCCGACGCGAAGCGCAAGAACGCGCGCCGCGCCGACTTTTACAAGCACGCCAGCGATTTGTTTGGCGTGCCCCTTTTGCACCCGCTCGGGTGCTGACCCCCGCCCCTGCGCCCTGTAACCCCGGAGAAAGAGAATCATGAGGAAGCATTCAAGCCCCCGCCCGACGGCCATCGCAGCCGCCGCCATGCTGCTGACCGCGCTCCCCGCGCTGGCGCAGGAGGCCCAGAAGAAGACGGAGACCCTGGAGGCCGTCGTCGTCACCGGCATCCGCGCCAGCATGGAGAAGTCCCTGCAGACCAAGCGCAATGCCGACGCCATCGTCGACGTCATCACCGCTGAAGACGTGGGCAAGCTGCCCGCCACCAACGTCGCCGAGGCGCTGACCACCATCCCCGGCGTCACCATCGACAAGGCCTTCGGCCAGGGCGAGAAGGTGTCCATCCTGGGTACCGACCCCGCCCTCAACCGCACGCTGATCAACGGCCAGACGATCGCCTCGGCCGACTGGTTCATCGCCGACCAGCCCGGCCGCACCTTCAACTACTCGCTGCTGGCACCGCAGCTGATCAACAAGGTCGAGGTCTACAAGTCGCCCGAAGCCTGGATCGACGAAGGCTCCATCGGCGGCACGGTGAACATCTCGACCCGCAAGCCGCTGGAACAAAAAGCCCTCACGCTGGCGGCCTCGGTCGGCTATCTCTACAACGACCGCATCGGCAAGGGCAAGCCCACGGTGGCCGGCCTGGTCGGCTGGCGCAACGAGGCCAAGACCTTTGGCGTCATCTTCTCGGCCCAGCGCTCGGAAGAGGGCATCCGCCGCGACGGCGTGGAGTCCTACGGCACCGTCAAGGGCAGCGACTACATCAACGGCAGCGGCGGTGGCGGCTCCATCAACAACCTGCCGACCGACTGGTCCGTCCCCCCCAACCCGGACGGCAGCCAGCCGAAGAAGCCGGCCTCCTGCGTCGGCAGCTGCGCCACCACGCTGCTGGCCAACCCGAACGCCGTCGGCCCCAACTCCATCAGCGCGCACTACTTCGAGCAGACGCGCAAGCGCGACACGCTGTCGCTGTCGCTGCAGGCCCGCGCCAGCGACAAGCTGGACTTCGAGTTCAACGCGCTGGACGTGAAGGCCGGCTACGACAACCGCAGCCACTCGATGTTCGCCTTCCAGGGCAATGCCTGGAACGGCCTCATGAAGATGACCGACCTGACCGTGGACGGCGGCGTCATCACCAAGGGCACGTTCAAGAACGCGCTGATGGTGTATGACCTGATCGACCGCAAGGCGACGGTGGACACCCAGTCCTACGACCTCAAGGGCAACTACAAGGACGACCGCTGGTTCGGCTCCTTCCACATCGGCAGCTCCAAGGCCACCGGCGGCACCAAGCTGCAGGTCTACGGCGAGTTCCTGAACTGGTCCGACTACAGCTACGACCTCAGCAGCGGCACGCCCCGGCTGAACATCACCGGCGTGAACCCGCTGAAGGACCCGAACGCCTTCCAGATCGACGGCGGCTGGGGCTCCGACCCCACCAAGAAGGAAACCTGGAACACCGGCTGGGGCGGCAACATCGTCTTCAAGCCGACGGTGGACAAGGAGGAGTTCATGCAGGTGGACGGCGGTCTGAAGTTCGACGGCCCCATCTACCAGCTGCGCTTCGGCATCAAGCACCGCGAGCACAACACCACGCAGACCATGGGCGGCGTGTCGCTGGCCTCGGTGAGCACCTACGGCGACGCCCGGGCCAGCCAGTTCTCGCCCAAGTCGCTGCCGGGCAACTATCTCAGCGGCTTCGGCAACGTCGGCGACCTGAACAACCGCTACACCATCGACGGCGAAGCGCTGGCCGGCTACATCACCAGCGGCAAATGGCTGGCCCCGTGGCAGACCATGCCGCAGCCCGCCACGTTCAACGACCCGTCCTTCGTCGCCAACACCTGGTCGGTCAAGGAGGTCGTCGATGCCGCCTACGTGCAGGCCGACTACGCCCTCGACGCGCTGCGCGGCAACTTCGGCGTGCGCATCGTGGACACCACCTCCAGCAGCGGCGGCTGGGCCTGCACGGTGTCCACGGGCCAGGCCTGCCCGGCCGACAAGTACGTGGCGACCGTCGTGCACAAGAACTACAAGAACATCCTGCCCAACCTGAACGTCGCCTACGAGTTGAGCGGCAACCTGATCCTGCGCGCCTCGGCCGCCAAGGTCATGTCGCGCCCGAACTACGGCGACATGTCCAGCTACCTGTGGATCGGCGACCAGACCAAGACCGGCGGCGGCGGCAACCCCGAGCTCAAGCCCTACAAGTCCACCAACCTGGACTTCTCGGCCGAGTGGTACTTTGCCAAGAACGCCATCCTGGCCGGCACGATCTTCAACAAGAAGGTCACCGACTACGTGCTGGTCACGACGAAGCCGGAAACGCACTACAACCAGTTCGAACGCCAGAACACGACCTACGCCGTCTCGCGCCCGAACAACGCCGGCAGCGCCACCATCAAGGGCGCGAGCCTGGCCTTCCAGGCCAACATCGGCTGGGGCTTCGGCGCGCTGACCACGTACACCTTCTCGGACGCCAAATCAGCCCAGGCCGGCTCGCACCTGCCGTTCAACTCCAAGCACCAGTACAGCCTCAGCCCGTTCTATGAAAGCGACCGCTTCAGCGCCCGCGTGACCTACACCTACCGCTCCAAGTACTACACGCAGGCCGATCGCGGCAACTTCCTGGTCACCGACGGCAGCAAGGATCTGGCCGCCAGTGCCAACGTGAAGCTGACCGAGCGCCTCAGCCTGGGCCTGGACGCGATGAACCTGCTGGACAGCGAGTACCGCAACTACGCGGACGTGGCCGGCGTCGCCAACACCGAGTTGCTGACCCGCGGCATCTACCGCACCGGCAAGCGCTACCAGGCCGTGCTGCGGTACAGCTATTGACCCCTCGCTCTGTCACGCCCTGCTGAACGCGGGCGGGCCTGATCGGTCCCCCAAGGGGATGGCGATGCTTGCCGCATGGAGCCGCAAGCACATCGCCAGGCGGGCCGGCTTGGTGAACTGGAGTCGGACACGAGCAGCCCCTGCGGACTGCTTGTGCCTACGACAGGCCAAGGGCCTCTGGCCCTTGGCAGCCCGGCGCTCGGCCCGCAAAGCCAAGTCAAGCCAGTCCTCGTGGCGGCAGTCTCCTGCCTCACTTCGGGCGGTCCGTCGCGGGCCGCCCATTTTTGCTTTGTAATCGCGGCCCATGAATGACAGCGCCACCGCCCCCCGCGAAACCGCCATCGACCTGCTGCGCGGCCTGACCGTCGCCGTGATGATCCTCGTCAACGAATGGGCCGGCGTGGCCGGCCTGCCGGGCTGGCTGAAGCATGCGCCCGCCGACGCGGACGCGATGACCTTCGTGGACATGGTGTTCCCGGCCTTTTTGTTCATCGTGGGCCTGTCGATGCCATTCGCGCTGCAGCCGCAGCTGGAGCGGATCGGTCGCCACGCCGCGCTGCGCACGGCCGCCGAGCGCACGGCGGCGCTGCTCGTCGCCGGGCTGTTCATGGTGAACGCCGAGATGGCGCCGGCCGGCTTCAATGCGTCGGGCTGGCTGCTGGCCGCCTTCGGCGCCATCTTCCTCACCTGGGGCAGCGCCAGCGGCGGGCCGGCCCTGCCCTGGCCGTTGCGCCTGGCGGGCCTCGCGCTGCTGGGCGGGCTGGCCTGGGTCCATCCCGGCGGCATGGGCCTGCACTGGTGGGGCATCCTGGGCCTGATCGGCTGGGCCTACGGCCTGGTGGCGCTGCTGTTCCTGCAGACGCCGCAGAACAGCCGGCTGATCGCCGTGGTGACCGCGCTGCCCCTGTGCGTGGCCTGGTATGCGCTGGCCGCACCGCACCTGGGCGGCGGCGCGCATGCCACGCATGCGCTGCTGGTGCTGGCCGGCATGGGCACGGCACGGCTGCTGCACGACCCCCAGCACCGCGTCGCGCCCGACCGCGCCGCGCGCGTCGCGCTGCTGGCCGCATTCATGATGCTGGCCGTGGGCTTCAGCCTGCGCAGCCAGTTTCCGCTGTCCAAGATCCAGGCCACGCCCAGCTGGGGCCTGGTCTGCGCGGGCGCCACGCTGCTGGCCTACCTGTGCGTGCTGCCGCTGGCCCGCACCTCGCTGGGCCGGGGTGCGCTGAAGCTGCTGGGCGACGCCGCCCGCCATCCGCTGCTGGCCTACCTGCTGCCCTTCGTCATCGGCGCAGCGATGGCGCTGGCGGGCTGGACCTGGCCCGCCGAGCTGGGCGCCGGCTGGCCGGGCCTGGCGCGCGGCGTGCTGATGCTGGCGCTCGTGCTCGTGCTGCTGCGGCTGCTGCTGCGCCTGGGCGTGAGGCTCAAGCTCTGAGAGGGCGAGAGGGAGTCCAGCATGCCCGCCTTGCCGCCCCAAAACGCCCCACTCGTCGTTGCAAATGCTCGCCGTAGCCCGAGCTACGGCTGTGCTTTGCGCCTAGATTGGCGCGCTTTGAGACGCCCTTTCGGGCGCGCCGGCTCCCCTCTCACCCCCTGATGCAACGCCGCCACCTGCTCCGGCTCGCCGCAACGTCCGCCCTGATGCCCACCGCCATGGCCGCCCCGACCGCCCGCTTCCTGCACGTCGGCACCTATGCGCCGCTGGGCCTGGGGCTGTACAGCTTCGCCATCGCCGCCGACGGCGCGCTGCGGCCCCTGGGCGCCACGCCCAACGCGGGCAACCCCAGCTGGCTGGCCGGCAACGGCGGTCGCGTCTACGCCGCCGAGGAAGGCGGCCACCATGTCGCCGTCTACACGCAGGACGACGCCGGTCGGCTGACGCTGCTGCAGCGCGTGCCCAGCGGCGGCAGCGCGCCCTGCCAGCTGTCACTGGGCGCCGGCCACGTCTGGGTGGCCCACTACGGCGACGCGCGCTTCGCCGCGCTGCCGCTGCTGGCCGACGGCCGCCTGGGCGCCGCCCAGAGCTGGCCCAGCTGCACCGGCCCCGACTGCCGGCCCGGCCCGCAGAAGGCAGAGAAGGCACCTCCCGGCAGCCAGGCCCACAGCGGCCACGACGCGCCGCATGCCCACATGATCCAGGCCAGCCCCGACGGCCGCTGGCTGCTGGGCACCGACCTGGGCCGCGACCGCCTGCTGGTCTGGCCGCTGACGCCCGGCGTGCCCGCCGCCCCGGCCCGCGAGCTGGCGCTGAGCCCCGGCTCGGGCCCGCGCCACTTCGTCTTCCACCCGGCGGACGCCGGCCTCGTCTACGTGCTGCAGGAAGAGTCGTCCACGCTGTCCACCGTCGCGCTGACGGCGGGCGGCCCGACGCTGCTGGACGAGACCAGCGTGCTGCCCGTGGGCTTCGCCGGCACCAGCTACGCCTCCGACCTGCTGGTCGCGCCGGGCGGCCGGCACCTGTACGCGCTGAACCGGCTGCACGACAGCATCGGCGTGCTGTCGCTGCGCGCGCCGCGCTCGCCCAGGCTGCTGGACCACCACTGGGTGCGCGGCAGCTACCCGCGCAGCGCGTGCATCGCCGGCACGCAGATGTACGTGTGCAACCAGCGCAGCGACCAGCTCAGCCACTTCGACCTGGGCCGGCCCGAGGCGCCGCGGTTCACGGGGCGGCAGACGGGCGTGCCCAGCCCGGCGGGGGCCTGCGCGCTGTAGCGCCTCACGCGGAGGGACGGGGTGGCGCATCATCCCCACCCATGAGCAAGACCCACCCGCTGCGCGGCGCCGGCCGCCTGGCCACGGCCGCCGTCACCGGCATCACCGACCTGGTCGAGGCCATGCATGCCGAGATCGCCCGGCCGCCGCTGACGGCGCCGCGCCAGCGCACCTCGGGCATCACCGGCCTGGTCTACCGCAGCGTGCGCGGCGTCACCGGCATCGTCGGCGGCGGGCTGGACCTGGCCCTGGGCGCGCTGACGCCGCTGCTGGGCCAGGCCGACCCCGCGCGCGCCAGCGCGGCACTGGCGGCGCTGAACGGCGTGCTGGGCGATTACCTCGAAGCCACCGCCAACCCGCTGGCCACGCCCATGGGCCTGCACCCGCTGGTGGACGGCGCGACCGGCCCGCCCCTGGTGCTGCTGCACGGCCTGTGCATGAACGAGGCGCAGTGGCGGCGCCAAGCCGGCGAAGAAGGCGCCGACTTCCCCGCCGCGTTGGCACGGCTGGGCTACCGGCCGCTGGGCCTGCGCTACAACAGCGGCCGCGCCATCTGGCGCAATGGCGCCGAACTGGCCGCCCTGCTGTACGAACTGCCCGGCCCGCTGACGCTGCTGGGGCACAGCATGGGCGGCTTGGTCGCGCGCAGCGCCATCGCCCAGGCCGGGCGCAGGCGCTGGCCGCGGCGGCTGCAGGCCCTGGTCACGCTGGGTACGCCCCACCTCGGCGCGCCGCTGGAGCGTGGCGGCCAGCAGGTGCAGCGGCTGCTGGCCGTCAGCGCCTATGCGCGCCCGCTGGCCGCGCTGGCCGCAAGGCGCAGCGCCGGCATCCGCGACCTGGCGCACGCCAGCCTGCTGGAAGCCGATGCGGGCGTGGCCAGCCGCGTCCCGCTGCCCGACGGCCTGCCCTGCTACGCCATCGCCGCCACCACGGCCAAGCGCCCCACCGGACCGCCGGCCCGCTGGCTGGGCGACGGCCTGGTGCCCGTGGCCAGCGCGCTGGGCCAGCACCGCGAGGCCGCCCGCCGGCTGGCCTTCACCGACACGGCGCTGTTCACCGGCATGGGCCATCTAGCGCTGCAGACCGACCCCGCCGTGCTGCAGCAGCTGCTGCGGTGGCTGGCGCCGCAAGCGCGCACGGCTTGACCGGCGTCAAGGCCGAGCCGGCATGCCGTCGCGATCATGGGCTCGCTCAAGGAGCAGCCCATGCCCACACGCCTCGTCGTCATCCAGGCCCACCCCGACCCCGCCGGCGGCCATCTGTGCCATGCGCTGGCCCGGGCCTATGCCGACGGCGCCCGCGAGGCGGGCCATGAGCTGCGCGTCATCGACGTGGCGCAGCTGGACTTCCCGCTGCTGCGCTCGCAGCAGGACTGGCTGCATGGCGAGGTGCCGGCCACGCTGAAGCCCGCGCAGGACGACATCCGCTGGGCCGACCACCTGGTGTTCTTCTTCCCGCTGTGGCTGGGCGACATGCCGGCGCTGCTGAAGGCTTTCCTGGAGCAGATCGCGCGGCCCGGCTTTGCGTTCGAGCATGTCGAAGGCAACCCGCTGGGCAAGAAGCTGCTGGGCGGTCGCTCCGCCCATGTGGTGGTCACCATGGGCATGCCGGCGCTGGTCTACCGCTGGATCTTCCGCGCCCACTCGCTGCGCTCGCTGGAGCGCAACATCCTGGGCTTCGTGGGCATAGGCCCCATCCGCGAGACGCTGGTCGGCGGCGTGGACGGCCTGGGCGCAGAGGGCGTGGCGCACTGGTGCACGCAGATGGCGGCGCTGGGGCAGCTGGGCGACTGAGGCCGTCGCCTGCGCGACGAGCAGGCGGCCGCCGCCGCCGCTAAGCTGGCCGGCTACCCAGCCAGGAGACGCGCCATGCCCGACCGCCACTACCGCATCTGCCCCTTGTGCGAGGCCTGCTGCGGCCTGGAGATCAGGACCGAGGGCGCCCAGGTCGTCAGCATCCGCGGGGCCGAGAACGATGTCTTCAGCCGTGGCTACCTGTGCCCCAAGGGCGTCAGCCTGAAGGACCTGCACGAAGACCCCGACCGCCTTCGCACGCCGCTGATCAAGCGCGACGGCCGCTTCGTCGAGGCCAGCTGGGAGGAGGCCTTCGCCGAGATCGAACGGCGGCTGCTGCCCATCCACCGCGAGCAAGGGCCCGATGCCGTCGCGCTGACCATCGGCAACCCCGCCGCGCACAAGGTCAACCTGCTGGCCTACACGCCGCGGCTCGTGAAGTCGCTGGGCTCCCGCAACGTGATGAGCGCGTCCACGCTGGACCAGATGCCCAAGCAGCTGAGCGCCGGGCTGATGTTCGGCCACTGGCTGAGCATCCCGCTGCCCGACATCGAGCGCTGCGACTACCTGCTCATCCTCGGCGCCAACCCCATGGTCAGCAACGGCAGCCTGTGGACCGTGCCCGACTACCGCGGCAAGGCCAAGGCCATGCGGGCGCGCGGCGGTCGCATCGTCGTCGTGGACCCGCGCCGCAGCGAGACGGCCGCCGCGGCCGACGAGCACCTGGCCATCCGCCCCGGCGGCGACGCGCTGCTGCTGGCCGGCATCGCGCACACGCTGTTCGCCGAGGGCCTGGTGAAGCTGGGCCGGCTGGCCGAGCATGTGAACGGCCTGGACGACGCCCGCGCCGCGCTGCAGCCCTTTGCGCCCGAGGCGACGGCGGCCGGCTGCGGCATCGCGGCCGAGGTGCAGCGCCGCCTGGCGCGCGAGCTGGCCGCCGCACCGCGCGCGGCCGTCTACGGCCGCATCGGCACCTGCACGCAGCGCTTCGGCACGGTGAACTCCTGGCTGGTGGACCTGATCAACGCGCTGACCGGCAACCTGGACCGCGAGGGCGGCGCGATGTTCGCGAAGGCCGCGGCCTTCGCGGCCAACACGCAGAACCGGCCCGGCAACGGCAAGGGCGTCACCACCGGCCGGCGCGTGAGCCGCGTGTCCGGCGCGCCCGAGGTCTATGGCGAGCTGCCCATCACCGTGCTGGCCGAGGAGATCGAGACCCCGGGCGAGGGCCAGGTGCGCGCGCTGATCACCATTGCCAGCAACCCGGTGCTGTCCGCGCCCGGCGGGCCGCGCATCGCCAGGGCGCTGGAGCAGCTCGACTTCATGCTGAGCCTGGACATCTACGTCAACGAGACCACGCGGCATGCCGACGTCATCCTGCCAGGCCTGTCGCCGCTGGAGGACTTGCACTTCGACGTGGCCTTCCCGCAGCTCAGCCACCGCAACCATGCGCGCTTCTCCGGCCCGGTGTTCGACGCGCCCGCCGGCACGCCGCAGGAGTGGCAGACCATCCTGAAGCTGTGCGCGCTGCTGGAAGGCCGCGGGCTGGACGTGGACGTGCAGCAGCTGGACGACGAGGCCATTGCCGCGGACGTGCAGCGCGCGGCCGGCGACGCCGCGCCCGCCATCCTGGCCGCGCTGCAGCCCTGGCGCGGGCCGGAGCGCCTCATCGACCTGCAGCTGCGCATGGGCCCCTACGGCGACCAGTTCGGCCGCCGGCCCGAGGGCCTGACGCTGGCCAAGGTCCGGGCCGCCAGCACGGTCGAGGGCGGCGGCGTGGACCTGGGCGCGTTGACCCCCCGCATCCCCGAGCTGCTGCGCACGCCCAGCGGCAAGATCGAGCTGGCGCCGCCGGCCATCCTGGCCGACCTCGCGCAGGTGAAGGCCGCGCCCGCCCCGGCCTTCAGCCTCATCGGCCGGCGCGACACCCGCTCGGGCAACAGCTGGATGCACAACCTGCCGGTGCTGGCCAAGGGCCCGGAGCGCTGCACGCTGCTGGTCAACCCCGGCGACGCCGACCGGCTGGGCCTGGCCGAGTTCGCCAAGGTCAAGAGCGCCGTGGGCGAGTTGGTCGCACGCGTGGAGCGCAGCGCCGACATGGCACCCGGCGTCGTCAGCCTGCCGCATGGCTGGGGCCATGACCTGGACGGCGTGCAACTGGCCGTGGCCCGCGAGCGGCCCGGCGTCAACCTGAACGCGCTGCTGGACGATGCGGCCCGCGACCCGCTCTCCGGCAATGCGGTGCTCAGCGGCGTGGCGGTGGAGATCACTGCGGCTTGAACAGGCCCTGAAAGGGGCGCGACACGGCCAGCGTGTCGGCCGTGTCGCGCAGGCGCAGCCGCATGCCGCCGTCGTCGTCGCGCACGGCGCTGGCGATCTGCGCGCTGGCGACGACGGTGGAGCGGTGCACCTGCTGGAAGCGCGCCGGGTCCAGCAGGGCCAGCAAGTCCTTCAGCGGCGTGCGCAGCAGCGCGTCGCGCGGCTCGCCGCCTTCCGCGTACACCACGCGCGTGTAGCGGCTGTCGGACTCGAAGTACAGGACGTCGGCGATGCGGATCAGCCGCACCTCCTTGCCCATGCCGGCCTGCAGCGTGTCGGGCCAGGCCGGGCGGCGCTGGCTGCCCGCCAGTTGCACCAGCAGGCGCTGCAGCGCGTCGTTGTCGGCCGCCGGGCGCTGCTTCAGCCGCGTGACGGTCTGCGCCAGGCGCTCGGGGTCCAGCGGCTTGACGAGATAGTCCACCGCGCCGGCATCGAAGGCCTGCAGCGCATGGTCGCCGAACGCGGTGACGAACACCACCGGGCAGCGCCCCGCGATGCGCCGCGCCACGTCGATGCCCGACAGGCCCGGCATGCGGATGTCCAGGAAGCACACGTCGGGCTCATGGGCCAGCCACTGGTCCCAGGCGTCCGCGCCGTGCGTGGCCTGCGCCACGATGCGGGCCTCGGGCCAGGCCGCGGCCAGCGCCTCGGCCAGTTGTTCGCGGGGCGCGGGCTCGTCGTCGGCGATCAGCAGTCTTGTCATGGCGTGATGGTGATTTCGGCGCGTGTGCCGCCTTCGGCACGGGCCTGCAGCGTGAAGCGGGCCCGGTCGCCGAAGTGGTGCCGCAGCCGCTGGCGCAGGTTGGCCAGGCCCACGTCGTCATGCGCATCATCGGCCAGGCCCAGGCCGTCGTCGTCGACGCGCAGCCACCAGGCGCCGCCCGCCTCGCCGCCGGCGCGCAGCACCAGATGGCCGTCGCCGATCTTGGGCTCCAGGCCGTGTTCCACGGCGTTCTCCACCAGCGTCAGCAGCAGGCCCGGTGGCAGCTCCCGTGGCATCAGCGCGGCCGGCACGTGGATCTCGCCCTGCACGCGCCCCGCCAGACGCGCATCCAGGATGGCCAGGTAGTGGCGCACGGCCTGCACCTCGTCGGCCAGCGGCACCGTGGGGCGGCCCAGCATCTCGGTGCTGCGGCGCAGGAAGCCGGTCAGCTCGCGCAGCAGCGGGCCGGCACGCTCGTCGCGGCGGTCCACCCAGTGCTGCAGCGTGGCCAGCGTGTTGAAGACGAAGTGCGGATGGATCTGCGCCTGCAGCAGCCGCAGGTCGGCCTCGGCGGCGGCGCGGGCGGCGGCGTCGCGTTCGGCCACCAGTTGCAGCCGGGCCAGTTGGCGCTCGCCCGCCGCGCGGCCGGCGCGGGCCACCACGCCCAGCAGCAGCAGGATGCCACCCCCGATGGGCACGATGGCAAACAGCATGCGCTGCAGGCGCCCGACGTCCAGCGCGGCGTCGAGGCCATGCATTCCCACCCGTATCAGCACGACGGCCGTCACACCCACCGCCAACCCACGCACGAAGCCGCGCACGAGCTTGTTGGGTGCCATCTTCTGCGGCGCCAGCCAGGCGCCCAGCAGCGCGACGCTCAGCCCGATCCAGACGGCTGCGGCAATGCCCAGTGCTTCACCCCAGCCGCGCCCCTGGTCGTGCAGCCAAAGGACCGCGCCGGCCAGCACCAGCAGCCAACCGGCCCAGGCCCACAGGCCTTGGCGGGAGTAGAGGTAGGCATCGGCCAGCTCGACCCGCTCGCGCAGCGTCGGTTCGTCACGGCCGATGCGCTCGTAGTGCGGGAGGGCCCAGCGGTAGTACCAGCGCTGGAAGCGGTTGCCGGTGGCGAGGGGGTTGGTGGCGTCCATGGCCGGCACTCTAGGGGCGGGCCAAGGGGGCGCTGTCGATGGAGCGGCGAATCGCATCTGGCGCTGCATGAAACACCGCCGGACCTGCACGAAGCGCCGCCTGTGTCCCGCCGGACACAAAGCGCATCAACGCCAGACACGCGCCGTGGCCACAGTCCGCCCCAGGCAACGCGGCAGATGTCACGCGCCCTTTGCGGGGCGGCACGCACATCCCAGCCCCTCACGCCTAGACTGCTTTCCATCAACCCAGAGGGCAAACCCGTCGAAAGGCGGGGACGCAAAGCTTCCGGCCTACCGCACGCCAGGTGCCAGGGCAGCGGGGCCGCCAGGACCGCAGGGTCTTGACGGGCGTGGCCCTCTTCACCGCAAGACCCGGCCATGCGCAGCACCCCCCTCTCCTGGACCCTGGGCCTCCTGACCGCCGCGGCGCTGACCGCCTGCGGAGGCGGCGACGGCAGCAGCAGCGACACCAGCGTGACGACCCAGTCCGCCGAGCTGCCCGGCAGCGCCACGCTGAGCGTGGACCTCGACGACCCGGCCGCAGGCGCGCTGGCCCAGCCCAGCTTCCACGCCGCCGCCGTGGAGCTGGACGAGCCCGACAACGCCGCCGAACCGCACCGCGCCGTCGCCTCATCCGGCCTGTCCACCAAGGGCCTGACGCTGGATGTGCTGGACGCCGCCATGCGCCGCCGCGCGCTGGCCGGCAGCGACGCCGCGCCGCTGGCCACCAGCACGGTGGTGACGACCTACACGCCGGCGCAGGTGCGCGCCGCCTATGGCCTGCCGGCATTGACGGCCTCCGCCGCGCAGCTGGGTGCCGGGCAGACCATCTACATCGTCAACGCCAAGCACGACCCCAACATCGCCGCCGAGCTGGCCGCGTTCAACAGCAAGTTCGGCCTGCCCACCTGCAGCACGCGCACGCTGGCGGCCAACGCCACGCTGCCGCTGACCGCCGCGTCCGCCAGCGCCTGCGAGCTGGTCATCGCCTACAGCACGGCGGCCGGCGCCCTCACCGCCACGGCTCCGGCCTATGACAGCGGCTGGGCCACCGAGATCGCGCTGGACGTGCAATGGGCCCACGCCATCGCGCCGCTGGCCCGCATCGTCCTCATCGAGGCGCCGGACGCCAGCGTCGGCAGCCTGTCCAACGCCGTCGCGCTGGCCAACAAGATGGGCGCCGGCGTCGTGTCCATGAGCTTCGGCGCCGCCGAGGGCAGCTGGACCAGCGCCTACGACCAGGTCTTCTCCACGTCGGGCATGACCTATCTGGCCGCCACCGGCGACGACGGCACGCAGGTGCTGTGGCCGTCGGTGTCCAGCAAGGTGCTGGCCGTGGGCGGCACGACGCTGACCTACGCCGGCAGCGGCACGACGCGCAGCGAGACCACCTGGAGCGGCACCGGCGGCGGCACCAGCGCCTATGTGGCGCTGCCCAGCTACCAGAGCGGCAGCATCGGTGGCTACGCGCGCCGCGCGGTGGCCGACGTGGCCTTCAACGCCGACCCCAACTCGGGCCAGTACGTGGCCCTCATCGCGCCGGGCACGACGACCCCGCGCTGGATCAGCGCCGGCGGCACCAGTCTGGCCACACCGCAGTGGGCCGGCCTGGTCGCCGTGGCCAACGCGATGCGCGCGGCCGCGGCCAAGGCCCCGCTGGGCCAGGTGCACGCCGCCCTCTACCAGGGCATCGGCGTCGTGCCGACGACCTACGCCGCCGCGTTCAAGGACGTGACCACCGGCAGTCATGGCAGTTGCGCCACCTGCGCCGCCGTGACCGGCTACGACACGCCCACCGGCTGGGGCACGCCCAATGCCGGCGCGCTGCTGAGCAGCCTGGGTGCCGCGGCGAGTTCGACCAGCACCAGCACCGTCACCGCACCGCGGCTGACCACCACCCGCCTCAGCGGCGTGGCCGGCCAGGCGCTGAGCGCCAGCATCGGCTACAGCGCGCCCAGTTCCAGCTCGCTGTCCATCAGCATCGCCGGCATTCCCAGCGGCATGACGTTCGCGGCCGCCAGCGGCGCCATCACCGCCACCTGGGCCAGGCCGGTGACGGGCAGCTACACGCTGACGATCACGCTGAAGGACAACCTGGGCCAGACGGCCACCGGCACGGTGGCGGTCGTCATCACCGCGAAGTAGCCGCCAAACGACAACGCCGCCCGGAGGCGGCGTGCGACACGGTCCGGCGCGATCAGCGCAGGCGGTCGGTCTCCAGCTGCACGCGGTCCACGGAGCCGTCGGCGTTGCGCTGCAGGCGCACGCGGCGCATGCCGTCGGGGCTGACCAGCAGCTCGTTGCTCTCGGCGCGCCAGTTTTCCAGCGGCGTCTCGTCCAGCGCGACGCCCACGCGGCGCACGCCCACGTGGACGCGCAGCGTGCGGCCGTCGTCCAGCAGGTACTCGCCCTGGGCCAGGCGCAGCATCAGCCGGTCCGTGGCGGCCGGGACGGTGGGTTCTTGGGCACTCGCGGGCGCGGTCAGCGTCATCAGGGCGAGCAGGGCGGCCGACAGGGTGAGCGGTCGCAGATTCTTCATGGTGGGTACTCCTTAAAACCCGAGGTCAGTCACCCCGGCACAAACACCAGTGCAAACCCCGTGCCAATCTCAAACCCAGAGGCTTCAATGAGGGTTTGCCCCAGTTTTGGGCCAAAAGCCGGCCGAGGTGCGCCGGTTTTGGGCCTGGCGCCTCGTCCTGGCGCGGCGCGCTCAGGCGGCCGATGGCAGGTCGGCCTGGCGGCGCGACACGTCGCGCAACAGCCTCGCCACGATCAGGCGCATGACGTGAAAGCCCAGCTTGGGGTTCTGGAAGTAAAGCAGGGCCATCTCTTCGGCCGTGAGGCTGTAGACCACGCAATCGGCCGTCGCCTCCAACGTCAGGGTGCGCCGGTTGTCGGGCGCGAACAGGCCGATCTCTCCGACCAGCGCACCCGGCCCCAGCAGCTCGTCGTACTCCACCAGGCGCAATGCGCCGGAATCCAGGTAGAGCATCTCGGTCGCCGCATCGCCCTGGCGCCACAGCACGGTGCCAGCAGCCACGGTGCGTCGGTGCATGTGCGGCAACAGCCATTCGGACACCGGCGTGTCGGCGCGGGCGCGCGCGATGGACTGCACCAGCCGGCGCATCTGCAGCGTCTTCTTGATGTTGATGGGGATCAGCACGCCGTAGAGCAACAGCGTCGGGACCGCCTGCTTCAGCGCGCCATAGGCAACCAGGAAGCAGCAGGCCGTCAGCGCGGCGATGCGCAGCGGCAGCATGCTCTTCATCAGGTAGCTGGCCAGCATCAGCGCGGCGCCGATCAGCCCGAGGGTGTTGGCGATCAGGTCGGTCATGGCTTGGGCTCCGGGGAAGACGGCTGCAATCCGGGCAGGGCCAGTGCAAACACCTCGACGGCCTGGCTCTTGCCCTTGAAATGGGTGGGGCCGACGGCCTCGCTCGGCAGCACGCCGGCCAGCTGGGCCTGGGTGGCCGCGTCGAACAGCACCGCGTGGCCACAGACCTTGGTGTGAGCCTCCAGCCGGGCGGCGACGTTGACCGTGTCGCCGATGCAGGTGTAGGTGGCGCGCTGGCGCGTGCCGGTGTAGCCGGCGACGACGTCGCCGCTGGCGACACCGACGCCGATGCGTATCTCGGGCCGGCCGGCGGCCCGCTGTTCGGCGCTGAACTGCGCCACCATCTCGACCATCTCCACCGCAGCCAGCAGCGCGCACTGGCCCGCCGCCGGCAGCGGCTGCGGCGCGCCGAACACGGCCATCAGGCCGTCGCCGATCATCTGGTTGACGACGCCGCCGTGGCCGTTGATGGCCGCGAACATCAGCGTGTAATAGGTGTTCAGCAGCTCGATGACTTCCTCGGGCGGGCGCGTCTCGACCAGGCCGGTGAAGCCGCGGATGTCGCAGAACATCACCGTCGCCGCCACCTCGCGGCCACCCAGCGCGAAGCCCTCGGTCTCCAGGTTCTGCGCCACCTCGCTGGTCGCGAAGCGCCGCACCAGTTCGCGCTGCTGGTCGCGCAGCTTCTTGCGCTCCAGGCTGGCGTTGATGCGCGCCTTCAGCAGCACCAGGTTGACCGGCTTGTGCAGGTAGTCCTCGGCGCCCAGCTCGACGCAGCGCACCACGGCCTCCATGCCCTCGACGGCCGAGGTGACGATGACGGGCAGCTCGCGCAGCTCCGGATGGGCGCGCAGCCGCTCCAGCAGCTCCAGGCCGCTCATGCCGGGCATGTCGATGTCCATCAGCAGCAGGTCGAAGGCCGCCTGCTGCACGCGCGCCAGCGCCGCCAGGCCGTCCTCGACCATCTCGACCTGATGGCCCAGCAGCTCGACGTGACGGGCCAGCAGCAGGCGGTTGACCCGGTTGTCTTCGGCCAGCAGGATGCGGGCCGACTTGGCGCGGCGGTCACGCATGGCAGCGCGCCTGCAGCTCGGCCCGCACGGCGTCGAACAGCAGCGCCAGCGCATCGACGCGCGCACCGGCCGCGGCGCCCAGCTCGGCCAGCGGCGTCTGTTCCAGCGCGCGCGCCGCGTCGGCGAAGGCCAGCGCGCCGAAGGTGGCGCCGCTGGACTTCAGCGAATGCGCATGGCGCCTGAACACCGCCGCATCGCCGGCCGAGGCGGCCTCGCGCAGCGCCGCCAGGCCCTGCGGCGCGTCCTGCAGGAAGGAGGCCGCCAGCTCGATGACGAAGTCGGCACCGGCACTGGCCTGCAACTCGGCGAACACCTGCTCATCGATGACCCCCTGCGCCATGGCACCTCCTGGATTCATGCGGCCTCCCGGCGCGCCGGCGTCTGCTCCAGCGCGGCCACCAGCGCGTCCACGCGGATGGGCTTGGTGATGTAGTCGTCCATGCCGGCGGCCAGGCACTGGTCGCGGTCGCCCTTCATCGCGTTGGCCGTCATCGCGACGATGCGCGGCCGGGCCGCCCCGCAGCGATCGAGGATGCGCCGGGTCGCCTCCAGGCCGTCCATCTCGGGCATCTGCACATCCATCAGCACCAGGTCGTAGTCCTGCCGCAGCACGCTCTCCAGCGCCTCGACGCCGTCGGCCGCCACGTCGGCGCGATAGCCCATCTGTTGCAGCAGGCGCAGCGCCAGCTTCTGGTTCACCGCGTTGTCCTCGGCCAGCAGGATGCGCAGCGGATGGCGGGCCGCCAGGCCGGCGTCGAAGCGCGCACCCGGCGCCGGGGCGGCGGGCGCGGCGCGCACCGCCTCGTGGTGCAGCACGGTCACCAGCGTGTCGAACAGCTGGCTCTGGCGCAGCGGCTTCATCATGACCGCGGCGAACAGCCCCTCCTCCAGCTCGCGACGCCCCAGCGAGGTGAACAGCACGCGCGGCATCTCCGGCCGCAGCACGCGCAGCCGCTGGGCCAGGGCCGCGCCGTCCAGCTCCGGCATGTGCATGTCCAGCACGGCGACATCGAAGGCCTCGGCGGCCACCAGCGCCAGCGCCTCCAGCGGCGACTCGGTATCGCGCACCACCATGCCCCACTTGGCGGCCTGCAGCGCCAGGATGCGGCGGTTGGTGGCGTTGTCGTCGACCACCAGCATGCGCATGCCCTTGAGGGCCGGCTGGGTGCCGATGAGGTCGCGCCGCGCGCCGGGCGCGGCAGCGCTGGCCCTGGCCGGCAGCGTGAAATGGAAGCGGCTGCCCCGGCCCGGCCCGTCGCTCTCGGCCCACATGCGCCCGCCCATCAGCTCCACCAGCCGCCGGCTGATGGCCAGGCCCAGGCCGGTGCCGCCGTACTTGCGCGTGGTGCTGCTGTCGGCCTGGCTGAAGCTCTGGAACAGCCGCGCCAGGCCCTCCGCATTGAGGCCGATGCCGGTGTCGCGCACGACGAAATGCAGCTGCCCGCCCTCGGCCGCCAGGCCGACGACGACCTCGCCACCCTCGGTGAACTTGACGGCGTTGGACACCAGGTTGAGCAGCACCTGGCGCAGCCGCGTCACGTCGCCCAGCAGCACGGCCGGCAGTTCGCCCTCGGGCTCGTAGGCCAGATCCAGGCGCTTCTCGGCCACACGCGGCGCCACCAGGTCCAGCGCCGACTCGACGCACTCGCGCAGATCGAAGGGCTGGGACTCGACGTCCATGCGGCCGGCCTCGATCTTGGAGAAGTCGAGGATGTCGTTGATGATGGTCAGCAGGGTCTCGCCGCTGTCGCGGATGGTGGCGGCGTAGTCGCGCTGCTCGTCGTTCAGCGGCGTGTCCAGCAGCAGCCCGCCCATGCCGATGATGGCGTTCATCGGCGTGCGGATCTCGTGGCTGACCGTCGCCAGGAAGGCCGACTTGTGGGCGCTGGCGGCCTCCAGCACGGCGGTGCGCTCGCGCACGCGCTGCTCGGTCAGGGCCTCGTTCAGGCGCCGGTTCTCGTGGCGCATGCGGATGGAGTCGCGCAGCGTGCCGGCGAACACATGGCCGTAGCCCAGCATGCAGCCCAGCATCAGCAGCAGCATCAGGGATGTGACCCAGGACAGCGGCGCACCGTCCAGCAGGCCCCGTGCCACCAGCGGCAGCGCGCAGGGGATCACGTTGGCATAGGTGCTCGGCAGCACGGCGGCATTGGCCGAGACGACGCTGATCATCATGCCCAGCTGCAGCATCATGAGCACCAGCAGGCGCAGTGGCTCGACGTCGAAGAACAGCCAGCCCGAAACGCCCCAGACCACGCCGTGCAGCAGGTTGTAGCCCAGCAGCAGGCGATGCCAACGGTCCAGCCGGCCCTCGGCCTGCCAGCGCAGGCGCAGCGGCGCGACGGGGTAGTACAGCAGCAGCACGGCCACGACGGCCCCGCACCACGGCACGAGGCGGCCCCAGTCCAGCGGGCCACCGAGCGTCAGCGCAAAGCAGAACAGCGGCAGCGCGAGGAAGCCGGCCGTCACGCCGCGTCCCATGTTGCGCGCGACGATGCCGTGGCTGACCTCGGCCATCTGTGCTTCTTCGAGTTCGCTCCCCGCCCCCGTCGCCGCCATCAAGCTCTCCCCGGCGTCGCGGCCCTGTTCTTTGCCGCAGGCCGCGAGCGGGCCGAGTCTAGGAGCGCCGCCGGCAGAAAGCCAGGGCTGCATCGCGTTCGCAACGCCCGCGCAAGCTCAGGTTCAGCGTCCCGCCAGCAAGGTGGCCACCTCGGCCGCCGAGCGCACGCCCAGCTTGGCGAAGACGCGGGCACGGTGGACCTCCACGGTGCGTATGGACACGTGCAGCTCGTCGGCGATGACCTTGTTGAGCTTGCCGGCCGCCACGCGGGCCATGACCTCGCGCTCGCGCTCGGTCAGGCTGGCCAGCCGCGCGGCGCGCTCGGCGGCCTGGGCGCCCTCGGCCTGCATGGCGGCGTCCACCGCCAGCGCCTGCTCGATGCGGTCGGCCAGCGCGTTGTCGCTGTAGGGCTTCTCCAGGAAGTCGAACGCCCCCTTCTTCAGCGCCTCGACGACCATGGGGATGTCGCCATGGCCAGTCAGGAACAGCACCGGGTTGCGCAGCCGCCGCGCCAGCAGCTCGTCATGCAGCCGGGTGCCACTCATGGGTTCCATGCGCACGTCCAGCAGGAAGACGCCGCGCGGCGCCGGCTCGCGGTCCAGCATCTCCAGCAGGGCAGGGCCGCTGGCGAAGCTGCGCACGCTGAGGCCGCGCGAGCGCATCAGGAAGGCGAGCGCGTCACGCACGCCGGGGTCGTCATCGACGAGGTGGACGCTGCCATCAACCATGAACATGCTCCCGACTCAAGGGCAGGCTGAAGGAGAACAGCGCGCCGCCCCCCGCCGCCTCGCTGGCGTCGAGCACGCCCTGGTGGGCCTCGACGATGGAGCGGCAGATGGCCAGGCCCATGCCCATGCCGTCGGCCTTGGTGGAATAGAAGGGCGCGCACAGCTGCTCGACGCTGCGGCCGGCCAGACCGGGGCCGTTGTCCTGCACGTCCACGCGCACGAAGTCGCCGACGACGCGGCTGCTGACGGTGATGCGCCGCCCGCCGTTCTCTTGCGGGCGGGCCTGCAGCGCGTCGGCCGCGTTGCGCACCAGGTTGATGACGACCTGCTCGATCAGCACCGCGTCGGCCAGCACCGGCGGCAGGCCGGGCGCCAGCGCCAGCGCCAGCGTGACGCCGCGGCGCTGGCAGTCGCGGCCGAGCAGGTCCAGCGCGGCGCCGATGACGTCGTTGAGGTCGCAGGGCTCGTGGCGCGGCTCGCGCCGGGTCAGGAACTCGCGGATGCGCGCGACGATGCGGCCCGCGTGCGCGGCCTGCTGGCCCAGGCGCTGCAGGGCGCCCAGCACCAGCTCGTCCTGCACGCCCATGCGGGCCAGCGAGTTGCTCACGCCGGCGCCATAGCTGGCGATGGCCGTGAGCGGCTGATTCAGCTCGTGGGCCAGCGTGGACGCCACCTCGCCCAGCATGGTCAGGCGCGCGTTGTGGGCCAGGGTCTCGACCTGGCGGCGCTCGCGCTCCTCCAGCCGCTTGCGCTCGGTGATGTCGATGATGCTGCCCATCCAGCCGATCTGGCGGCCGGCCGCGTCCACCAGCGGCGACTCGAACACCATCACGTCCACCGGGCGGCCGCTGCTGTGCTGCCAGCGCGCCTCGAAGCCCTCGCGCGGCGCGTGGCCGGCCAGGCTGCGGCGGTTGCGCTCGGCGAGCTCGTCCAGCGCGTCCGGCGGCCAGTAGGGCATGGGCGGCAGCAGGCCCACCAGCCGTTCGGCGGGCAGGCCCACCATGTCGCAGAAGGTGCGGTTCACGTAGAGCAGCCGGCCGTCGAAGTCGCGCGCGCGCAGCGCCACCAGCGCGGAGTCCTCCATCGCCCGGCGCCAGGCGGCCTCGGTGCGCCAGGCGCTTTCGGCACGCTGCACCTGGCGCATCTGCCGGCGCAGCAGCCAGCTGGCCACGGCGATCAGCGGCAGGAAGCCGGCCACCAGCACCAGCGCCAGCGGGCGCACGCCGTCGGGCACGGGCTCGCGCAGCGTCAGCTCCAGCGCAGCGTCGGCCAGCGTCGCCTCGGCCAGCGGACTGGCGCGCAGCGGGCCGGTCAGCGCCACGCGGTAGCTGGGCCGCGGCCCCTGCGCGGCGCGCAGCGGCGACTCGGTGCTGGAGGCGATGACCTGGTCGGCGCTGTCGACCAGCTGCAGGTCGTACTTGCGCGCCAGCCACCAGGGCACGCCGCGCTTGAGCAGCAGCGCCGGCGCATAGCGCACCACCAACACGCTGTCGTCGGGCGCCACGCGCGCGGTCAGGTGCAGCGAGAGGCCGTCCTCGTAGCGGTTGGCGGCGGCCTGGCCCGGCACCTCGGCCAGCACGCGGTTGCGCGCGTCCAGCCAGGTGACGGACAGCCACAGCCGCCGCAGCCCGGCATTGGTCTCGGGGTGGGACGCCAGCAGGGCCTGGCTGGGCGCCTGGCCGGCCAGGGCGGCGGCGAGGTCGCGCAGATGGCCCTGCTCCTCGTCGATGCGGCCGCGCAGCTGGGCCTCGGTGCTGAGCGCGTCGGAGATCAGCGTCTGCCGCTGCAGCTCCTGCTCCTCGATGCCATTGGCCCGCACCCAGGCCAGCACGCCGCCGACGAAAATGAGCGACAGCACCAGCGGCGCCAGCCACAGGCTTCGGGACAGGAGCTCGCGCGGCTTCATAAGTGTGCGAGTCTAAGAAGGCCGGCGGCCACCGACACTGTGGAACTCCACAACAGGCGCCGCCCCCGGGCGCCCCGAAGATGCCGACCCAGACCAAGACCGCCGCCTGGAGACACCCGATGAGTTCGCGCCGCCGACTGCTCGCCGCCGCGCTGGGCCTGCCGCTGGGCCTGGCCCGGGCCCAGGCGCCCATCGTCATCAAGTTCAGCCACGTCGTCGCGCCGGACACGCCCAAGGGCAAGGCGGCCCTGCGCTTCAAGGAGCTGGCCGAGGCCAGGACGGGCGGGCGGGTGCGGGTGGAGGTCTACCCCAACAGCCAGCTCTACAAGGACAAGGAAGAGATGGAGGCGCTGCAGCTGGGCAGCGTGCAGATGCTGGCGCCGTCGCTGGCCAAGTTCGGGCAGATGGGCGTGCGGGAGTTCGAGGTCTTCGACCTGCCGTTTCTGTTCCGCGACGACGCCGCCTTCCGCGCCGTCACCGACGGGCCGCTGGGCGCCGAGCTGCTGCGCAAGCTGGAACCCAAGGGCATCAAGGGCCTGGCCTACTGGGACAACGGCTTCCAGATCATGAGCGCCAACCGGCCGCTGCGCACGGTGGCGGACTTCAAGGGCCTGCGCATGCGCATCCAGTCCAGCAAGGTGCTGGACGCGCAGATGCGCGCCCTGGGCGCCATCCCGCAGGTGATGGCCTTCAGCGAGCTGCGCCAGGCGCTGCAGAACGGCCTGGTGGACGGCACCGAGAACGCGCCCAGCAACCTCTACACGCAGCGCATCCACGAAGTGCAGAAGCACATGACGCTGTCCAACCACGGCCACCTGGCCTATGCGGTCATCGTCAACAAGAAGTTCTGGGACGGCCTGCCCGGTGACATCCGCGAGCCGCTGGAAGCGGCGCTGAAGGACGCGACCGCGCACGCCAACACCATCGCCGGCAGCGAGAACGCCGCGGCGCTGCAGGCCATCCGGGCCAGCGGCCGCTGCAGCATCCACACGCCCACGCCGGCCGAGCGGGCCGAGTGGAGGCAGGTGCTGATGCCGGTCCACAAGGAGATGGAGGCGCGCGTGGGCAAGGCCACCATCGCGGCGGCCTACCGGGCCGTCGGTTTCGTCGCGCCCTGACAAGGCACGCTATTTGCACTGCCCTGGGGCATGAACACGCCCCCCTTTGCCCTGCCCGGCCTGCGCGTGCTGCTGGCCGACGCCGGCCAGCGCCGCAGCCCCGTCATCCGCCTGGAGTTGATCCGCCTGCGCTGCCAGTTGCTGGACGTGCTGGACCTGGTGGAGCAGCCCGGCGCGCTGGACGAGGCGCTGCGGCGCCAGTCGCCCGAGCTGCTCATCGTCGACTGCGAGCAACCCGCGCCCGTGCTGCTGGAGCAGCTGGGCGAGGCGCTGCGCCGCCAGCCCCGCCCGGTGCTGCTGTTCGCCGAGCAGATGAGCGCCGCGCAGATGCGCGACGCGTTGCAGGCGGGCATCAGCACGCTGCAGCTGGCCGGCCTGCCGCCGCAGCGCCTGGGTGCGCTGCTGCAGCTGGCGCTGGCGCGCTTCGAGCACGACCAGACCCTGCAGCGCGACCTGCGCCAGACGCAGACGCAGCTCGCCGAGCGCAAGCTGGTGGAGCGTGCGCGCGGCATCCTGATGCGCGAGCAGGGGCTGGACGAGGAGGCCGCCTTCCAGCGCCTGCGCCAGCTCGCGATGGACGGTGGTCAGACGCTGGCCGCCGTCGCCACCCGCCTCATCGACGCCGACCACCTGCTCCGCACCCGTTGAGCGCAGACACGCCGGACTGGGGCGCGCCGCACCAAGCCGCAACAGCCCAGCGCTCCGGAACCCGCACCGCCACGGCGCAAAACGCCCATGGCAGCCGCGGCACTGCGCCAAGCGCGTGCAAAACATCACCGGCCGCCGCACGCAAAAGCTGGCACGCAATCTGCTGAAAAGGGTTCGAGGCCTGCAATGGCGCAGGTCTCTCGGGCCGGCCGGCTGTGAATCGGCCGGCACTTCGGGACAACGGCGTCCGACCTCCCCCATTGCGCTTTCGCTGCCCGGCAGCGCGGGCGGAGCACGGCCGCGACGGCGTTGAGCCCAGCATGACTCAGGAGCCCGTGATGACCGCCAGCGATAACTCGACCACCACGCCCAACCCGCAGCGCCGCAGCCTGCTCGCCGCAGCGGCCTCGCTGCCCTTTGCCGGCCTGGCCGGCGGCGCCTGGGCCCAGGGCTCGGACAAGCCGGAGAAGGAGGAAGTCCGCATCGGCTTCATCCCGCTGACCGACTGCGCCAGCGTCGTCATGGCCTCGGTGCTGGGCTTCGACAAGAAGTACGGCATCAAGATCATCCCCACCAAGGAAGCCTCCTGGGCCGGCGTGCGCGACAAGCTGGTCAACGGCGAGCTGGACATGTCGCACGTGCTGTACGGCCTGATCTACGGCGTGCACCTGGGCCTGGGCGGCCCCAAGAAGGACATGGCCGTGCTCATGTCCCTGAACAACAACGGCCAGGCCATCTCGCTGTCCAAGACGCTGGCCGACAAGGGCGCGGTGGACGGCCCGTCGCTGGCCAAGGTGATGGCCGCCAACCCGCGCGAGTACAGCTTCGCCGGCACCTTCCCGACCGGCACCCACGCGATGTGGATGCACTACTGGCTGGCCGCGGCGGGCATCAACCCGCTGAGCGGCGCCAAGCTCATCACCGTGCCGCCGCCGCAGATGGTGGCCAATATGCGCGTGGGCAACATGGACGGTTTCTGCGTGGGCGAGCCCTGGAACCACCGCGCCATCATGGACGGCATCGGCATCACGGCCAACACCACGCAGGACATCTGGAAGGACCATCCCGAGAAGGTGCTGGGCACGACGGCCGAGTTCGTCAAGAAGCACCCCAACACCTGCCGCGCCGTGCTGATGGCCGTGCTGGAGGCCAGCCGCTGGATCGACGCCAGCCTGTCCAACAAGCTCAAGATGGCCGAGACGGTGGCGCAGAAGTCCTACATCAACACCGGCGTGGACGCGATCAACCAGCGCATCCTGGGCCGCTACCAGAACGGCCTGGGCAAGACCTGGGACGACCCCAACCACATGAAGTTCTTCAACGACGGCGCGGTGAACTTCCCCTACCTGTCGGACGGCATGTGGTTCCTCACCCAGCACAAGCGCTGGGGCCTGCTCAAGAGCCACCCCGACTACCTGGCCGTGGCCAAGGAGGTCAATCAGGTCGATCTGTACAAGTCGGTGGCCAGCGCCATGAAGATCAGCGTGCCCAAGGATGTGCTGCGCACCAGCAAGCTCATCGACGGCGTGGTGTGGGACGGCAAGGACCCCGCCAAGTACGCCGACGGCTTCAAGATCAAGGCCTGACGGCAACCCTGCCCCAACGCCCTCCCGGCCACCCCGCCAGCCAGCCCTGCACAGGAGAACACCATGGTCAGTGCCGTCTTTCACTCCCCGTTGGATGCAGCCCCCGTGGCCGCACAGAATGCTATGAATACTGTAGCTGCAAGCGCATCATCCACTAGCGCAAGAAGCCAAAAGGCTGCGATATCTGCCCCCAAGGCACCTGCAACGCCCTCCAGCGTGGCCACTGGCCGCGACTGGTCCGCCCTCTCGCGCAGCTTCTGGCTGGCCGTGCTGCCGCCGCTGTGTGGCCTGGGCCTGCTCATCGGCCTGTGGGCGGTGGTCTCCACCACCACGGGCGGCAGCATCCCCAGCCCCAAGGACACCTGGCTGCAGGCGCTGGAGGTGTTCAGCAACCCCTTCTACCGCAACGGCCCCAACGACCAGGGCGTGGGCTGGAACGTGCTGATGAGCCTGCAGCGCGTGGCCATCGGCTTTGGCATGGCGGCGCTGGTGGGCATTCCCGCAGGCTTCGTGATCGGACGCTTCAGCTTTCTGTCGCGCATGTTCAACCCGCTGATCAGTCTGCTGCGCCCCGTGTCGCCACTGGCCTGGTTGCCCATCGGCCTGCTGGTGTTCAAGGGCGCCAACCCCGCCGCCATCTGGACCATCTTCATCTGCTCCATCTGGCCCATGATCATCAACACCGCCGTGGGCGTGCAGCGTGTGCCGCAGGACTACATGAACGTGGCCCGCGTGCTCAACCTGAGCGAATGGAAGATCTTCACCAAGATCCTGTTCCCCGCCGTGCTGCCCTACCTGC
>CAMLKW010000032.1 GCA_946480605.1 uncultured Roseateles sp.
CCCGCCCAGCTACGACAAGCAGTTCGTGCGCGACTGGCTGGAGCAGGCCACCGTGGACGGCAAGCCCTGGGGCAAGACCGCGCCCGCGCCGGCGCTGCCGCCCGCGGTCATCGCCAAGACCGTGCAGAAGTACGAAGAGGCCTTGCAGCGGCTGACCGCCTGATGTCATGAACGTCAAGCTGCGCAGCCGGCTGGCCCAGAAGCTCGACGGCGAGATCGCCGCTGTCGCTTCGATGCCGGCGCGCAGCGCAGTGCTGCAGGCCCAGCGCGCCATCCTGTGGCTGCGCCACGGCCGCGAGGCCGAGGCCCGCGAGGAACTGGACCGCCTGCACGCCCGCGCGCTGGTGCATCCACGTGTCGAACTGGCGGCCTGGCTGCATCTGGCCGAAGGGCTGATGGCCTATTTCGGCGCCTTCGGCGGCGACGGCCGCGACCGCGTGCGGCGCGCCCGCGTGATGGCCGCGGCCGCCGGCCGCACGTCGCTGCAGGCCCAGGCCGATGCCTGGCTGGCCCAGATGGATTTCGTCGGCCGCGACATCGCCAGCGTCGTCGAGCATGCCCGGGCCTCGCTGGCCGCGCTGCAGCCCGCCGACCATGGCGTCGCCTACCGCGTCGCCACCGCGCTGGCCTCGGCCTGGAGCCTGGCCGAGGGCGAGGCAGCCGCCACGCCCTGGTACGCCTGGGCCCGCCAGCACGCCATCGCCGAAGGCGACGACGCGGCGCTGGCCGGGCTGCTCTACAACCAGACGCTGATGCGCGCGCTGCGCATCCGCCACGCCGCGCTGGCCGGCGAGCCCGGCGAGGGGCCGGCCCGGCTGCTGGGCATCGAGTCCATCGACCGCTACGACGACGCCGTGGGCGGCTCCGCCCGCGCCGACCTGACGCCGCTGCTGCGCGCCCAGTTGCTGGCCGTGCAGGGCGAGCACGCCGAGGCCGCCGCGCTGCTGGAAGCCCACCTGCCCGCGGCGCTGGCCGGCGGCCTGGCGCGGCTGGGCATCAGCCTGCTGGCCGACCTGGCCTGGTGCTGGACCCACACCAGCCAGGCGCTGCGCGCGCGGGCGCTGGCCGACCAGGCCGCCATCGAGGTGCAGGCCGAAGATGCCAGCCGCTGCGACATCGACGAATGCGCCGCACTGCACGCCCGGCTGGCCCAGGTCTACGAGCGGCTGGGCGAGCCGGCGCTGGCCGCCCGCGAGGCCGAGGCCGCCGCCGCGGCCCGCGCCCAGGACGCCGCGCAGCGGCGCGACTGGGCCGAACGGCTGGACGCCGCGGGGCTGCGCCACCCGCCGCGCTGAGCGACGGTCCTCCGTGGCAATGCGGAGAGACCGGCCTGATGCTGGCGGAGACACTGCGAGCGCTTGATCGAAGCGCACCAGGGAGGGCGCCGCATGGCACAACAAACTTCGAGGCCGCAACGGCCGCTTGCCTATCGGCGTCGTGCTGTCGGCGCCAGGCTAATTGCTTGGCGGTCGTTGGCGGATTTCCTACCGCTGCTGCCTGCCGAACAGGTCTTGTTGCGGGCGTGCCGGCTAGGTGAGTTGGCTGAACTGGGTGATTCGTTGCCAGAAGTGAGCGATGAGTCGCGTCGCGTGAGAGCCGCATTTCTTCGCTTTCTCCTTCTGGGGGGGGATGCTCGCGCGCCGGTGCACGAGCAAGGTGTGCATTTGGCGGGAGCAAGCATCGTCGACAGGCTAGACCTGTGCGGCTGTCGGATCTCGCACACCTTGGCGCTTATTCACTGCCGGTTCAGTTCGCCCCTGATGGCTTACGACGTCAAAGTTATGGGGCTGGTCTCGCTTGAGGGCAGCCTTCTTTGCCGAGGGATGAGTGCTGATCGACTGCATTGTGATGGCGGCCTGTTTTTGCGGAGGGGATTCAAGTCGACGGGCCCGGTGCGGTTGATTGGGGCGCGGATCGGCGGGAATCTGGCTTGCAGTGACGCAAGGTTTGAAGCTGATGAAGGAGAAGCTATTTCTGCCGATGGTGCTGTCGTCAAAGGTGACGTGGTTCTTAGTGGGAGCTTCGAGGCAGTTGGTGAAGTCCGGTTGCTGGGTGCCGAGATCCATGGAAACCTGGACTGCAGTGGCGGGCAGTTCACTGTTAGAAAGGGAGACGCACTTTCGGCGGATCGCGCTGTCGTGAAGGGAACTGTTTTCCTAGGCGAAGGTTTCCGCGCATCCGGTGAGGTTCGTCTGTTGGGCGCGCAGATTGGAGGCAATCTGGAATGCAGGGGTGCGCGGTTTGACGTCAAGCAGGGCAACGCGCTCTCTGTCGAAAGCACCATCGTCGAAGGGGGCTTCTTCCTTGGCGGATTCGCGCATGCTGTGCTCGTGAATGCTGCATACATGCGGGTCGCTGTCCTGGCAGACGCTAGCAACGCCTGGTGCAAAGGGTCAGTGCTGGATGGGTTGCACTATGGTGCTCTTGGCGGCGCCGCTCCCACCGGCGCAAGTGAGCGCCTGGCATGGTTGCACAAGCAGCGGGCAGACCACTGCGGCAAGGACTTCCGCCCCCAGCCTTGGCGTCAGTTGCAACACGTGCTGCGTGAGATGGGACACGCCGAAGATGCGCGCCAGATTGCCATCGCCTTCGAGCAGCAGATGCGTGTGGCGGACCGTATCGGCCAGTCACCGCCGGACACCTGGATGCCTGTGGCCCGGGGGAAACGCACTCTCGCGCGGACCGGTCATTGGCTGTTCGGGTTGTTGAGCGGCTATGGCTACCGTCCCATGCGTCTGGTGGCCTGGATGTTCGGCGTCTGGCTGGTCTGCTCCGGCCTGTTCTGGTGCCTGGCCCTGCCGCCCCACAACGCCATCGGGCCGGCGGACCCGCTGGTGTTCCAGAACCCGCGGTACGCGCAATGCGTGCCCGACAGTCCGGCAGCCACGGCCGCCGCAACCAGAGGCGTGCCCAACGCCGGCAACTGGTATCTCTGCGACCCTCTGCCTGCAGACTACTCGACCTTCAGCCCGCTGGCCTATTCGCTGGACATCATGCTGCCGCTGGTGGACCTGGGCCAGGAGAAGTTTTGGGGGCCACGTGTGACGACGCCCAAGGCCGGCTTGTGGGACGAGTGGACGGAGGTCGGTGCCGCCCATGTCGTGCGCTGGCTGGTCTGGTTCGAGACCTTGTTCGGCTGGATCGCCGGCCTGCTGCTGGTGAGCATCGTCTCGGGCTTGGCGCGACGCAGCGAAGACTAGCGGGCGTACCCCACGACCGAGCACTCCGCCACGCCCCGCCCCCCGCCGCTAAGGGCTTGCGAGGGTTGGCGCCCGGGGGCGCTGCGGTACTCTCGTCGGCCTATGACCGCCGACGCCCGCGACGACGACAGCCTCAACGCCCTGCCCGCCGGCACGCGTTTCGGCGAACTGGAGATCCTCGGCACGCTGGGCGTGGGCGGCTTCGGCATCGTCTACCTGGCGCGCGACCACTCGCTGGAGCGCGAGGTCGCCATCAAGGAGTACATGCCCAGCCAGTTCGCCCAGCGCGACGGGCAGTCCCAGGTGTCGGTGCGCTCCATTTCCATGAAGGAGACCTTCGACCTGGGCCGGCGCAGCTTCGTCAACGAGGCCAAGCTGCTGGCTCGCTTCGACCACCCCTCGCTGCTGAAGGTCTACCGTTTCTGGGAGGCCAACGGCACGGCCTACATGGCCATGCCGCGGCTGATCGGCCAGAACCTGCGCGAGGCGCGCAAGGGCCAGCCCACGCCGCCTCCCGAGGCCTGGCTGCGGCGCGTGTTCGACGCCGTGCTGGGCGGCTTGGCGGTGCTGCATGCGCAGAACGTGTGGCACCGCGACGTGGCGCCCGACAACATCTTCATGCCGGCCGACGGCAGCCCGCCCATCCTGCTGGACTTCGGCGCGGCCCGCCAGGCCATCGGCGACCGCACCCAGGTCTTCACGGCCATCCTGAAGCCCAGCTATGCACCCATCGAGCAGTACGCCGAGGCGACCAGCCTGAAGCAAGGCCCCTGGACCGACTTCTACGCGCTGGCCGCGTCCATGCACGACCTGCTGACCGGCCGCCCGCCGCCGCCCTGCACGGCGCGCGCCATGGGCGACGAATTGGCGCCGCTGGCCGTGCAAGGCTATTCGCCGCATTTCCTCGCCGGGCTGGACTGGGCGCTGCGCGTGCCGCCGCACCAGCGACCGCAGAACGCCGCCGCCTGGCGCGAGGTGCTGGACGGCCGTGCACCCGTGCCCGAGCCCTCCGCCGCGCCGCCGCGCACGGTGGCGCCACCGCCGCCGGCCGCGCCGCTGGACCTGGAGTTTGCCGACACCGTGCAGGCCCCGCCCGATGACGAGGGCTCGGCCACCATCGTCGTGCCGCTGGGCAAGCGCGCCGCGCCCCGGCCGCCGGAGCCGCCCGCGCCGCCTGCAGCCGCCGTGGCGCCGGTGCCGGCCGCGCCCGCGGCCAAGGCCGGCGGGCCCAGCCGCGCGCTCATCGGCGGCGGCGTGGTGGCCGCGGTGCTGCTGCTGGGTTTCTTCGTGATGCAGGTGCGCGACAACCTCGGCAGGCAGGCGCCGCCGACCCCGGCGTCGCCGCTTGCTGCTGCGTCCGAGCCGCTGGCTGCGTCGGCGCCGACGTCCATGGCCTCGGTGGCCTTGGTGGCCAGCGCGCCGGCCTCGTCGGTCATCGCCTCACCGGTCGTCAAGCCGCAGCCGGCTCCTGTCGTGGCGGGGGGCGCGCCCCGACCCGCCGCCTCGGCGCCTGCGCCGCGCCGTGAGCCGGCGCCCAGGCCCGTGGTCGCCGACAAGGCCGGTGACGCCCGCCCCGTGCCGCGCAGCCCCGTGTTCGCGGCGCCCGAGCCTGCGGCAGCGACGCCCGGCATTGCAGCCAGGCCGAGCACGTCGGCCGCCGCATCGGTGCCGGCCGCGGGCGAGGCGGCCAGCCCCAGCGAGGCCTGCGGCAGGCGCGTGCTGCTGGCGCGCGCCTGGTGCATAGACCGGCAGTGCGAGCGGCCCGTGTTCCAGAACCACGCCGAGTGCGTGAAGCTGCGCGAGATCCGCAACAGCCAGGGCCGCGTTCCTTGAGGCCCTCGCCCAGTCTCGCGCCGCTGGACGCGGGCGAGCCTGGTCGGTCTTGCAGACCGCGCTCCGGCTCACGCCTCAGCCCTGCGGCAGGCTCAGGCCGCCCACTGGGCGCCCTGTGTCCGGCCTCAGCCCCCGAGGGGGCGGCGATGCTTGCGGCATCGAGCCGCAAGCACATCGCCTGACGGGCCGGCTTGGGGCGGCCCGGCGCTCGGCCCGAACCGCCCGCAGTGCTTCAGAACAGCGCCATCGACAGCTTGCGGCGGTACTGGTCGATCAGCGGGTCGCTCTGGACCACGGCGGCCTTGCCGGCGATCTCCAGCTTGCCGCCGGCATTGGCTTCGGCGGCCGGCTTGGGCGCCGGCTTGGTCAGCAGCTCCAGGATGGCCACATAGGTCTTGCGCGCGGCCTCGCCGTTCCAGGTCTTGTCGCGCATGATGATTTCCAGCAGCTCGTCCATGGCCTCGGTGAAGCGCTGGCCGGCCAGGTGGTGCTGGGCCAGGCGCAGGCGGGCGTCGAAGTCGCGCTTGTTGGCCGCGATCGACGTTTGCAGCGTGGCTGTGTCAGCGGGGCCGGCTTCGGCGGCGGCCAGCCAGACGGCCAGTGCGGCGAAGCGGGCATGCGGCGTGATGGTGTCGGCGGCCTTGGCTGCCACGGGCGCGAACGCTGCTCGTGCGTCGCCCACCAGGCCCAGCTCCAGCAGGGCCTTCACGTAGTCGAAGCGCGCGGCCTCGTTGGCCGGGTCGGTCTGCACCGCGTGCGCCAGCTTGGCCAGCGCGGCCTCCAGGTCGCCGTCGGCCATCAGGTCTTCGGCCTCGGCCACGTCGGCCGCAGCCTCCAGCTCCTCGCCGGCCGGCACGTGCTTGTCCAGGAACTCGCGGATCTGCGCCTCGGGCAGCGCGCCGACGAAGCCGTCCACCGGCTGGCCGTCCACGAACATCACGCAGAACGGGATGCTGCGCACGCCGAACATCTGGCTCAGCTGCGACGCGATCTCGGGCACCTCGTCGCTGTTCAGCTTGGCCAGCGTGAAGCGGCCGGCGTAGGCGGTCTCCAGCTTCTCCAGGATGGGGCCGAGCGTGCGGCAGGGGCCGCACCACGGCGCCCAGATGTCGAGCAGCACGGGCTGGCTCTGCGAGGCGGTGATGAGTTCGGCTTCGAAGTTCTGGAGGGTGATGTCGATCATGGCGAGGGGGAGGTGGAATCGCGGCTTCTACAATTCGAGGCTTTCCAGAGCCCCGGAGCGCGCCTTGCCTACCCCAGCCCCCACGAACCCCGACGCCATCATTGGCATCGTCATGGGCTCCAGCAGCGACTGGGAAACGATGAAGCAGGCTGCCGAGATTCTGACCGAGTTCGGTGTCGCCTTCGAGGCGCAGGTCGTGTCGGCCCACCGCATGCCCGACCAGATGTTCGCCTACGCCGAAGCGGCGGCCGGCCGGGGGCTGAAGGCCATCATCGCCGGCGCCGGGGGCGCGGCCCACCTGCCCGGCATGCTGGCCGCCAAGACGACGGTGCCCGTGCTGGGCGTGCCGGTCGCCAGCCGCCATCTGCAGGGCGTCGATTCGCTGCACTCCATCGTGCAGATGCCCAAGGGCATCCCGGTCGCGACCTTCGCCATCGGCACCGCCGGCGCGGCCAATGCGGCGCTGTTCGCGGTGGCCATGCTGGCGACGGGCGACGCGGCGCTGCTGGCGAAGCTGCAAGCCTTCCGTGCCCGGCAGACCGCGGCGGCGCTAGCCATGACCGAGGAACTGCGTTGAGCGCGCTGCTGCCGGGTCCGACCACGCTGGGCGTGCTGGGCGGCGGCCAGCTGGGCCGCATGTTCGTGCACGCCGCCCAGGCCATGGGCTACCGCTGCATCGTGCTGGACCCGGACGCCGTCAGCCCCGCCGGTTCGGTGGCCGAGAAGCACATCAAGGCCGACTACCTGGACCCGGTGGGCCTGGCCCAGCTGGCGCGCGACTGCGACGCGATCACCACCGAGTTCGAGAACGTGCCCGCCGTGGCGCTGGAGACGCTGGCCAACATGCGCGTCGTCGCGCCGTCCGCCGCCGCCGTGGCCGTGTGCCAGGACCGCGCGGTCGAGAAGGCGCACTTCCAGGCCGCCGGTGTGGCCTGCGCGCCGCATGCGGTCATCACCAACGACATCGAGCTGGCGGCGGTGGACATGGGCCTGCTGCCGGGCATCCTGAAGACCAGCCGCATGGGCTACGACGGCAAGGGCCAGGTGCGCGTGTCCACGCCGGCCGAGCTGGCCGAGGCGTGGCAAGGCCTGAAGCGCGTGCCCTGCGTGCTGGAACAGCTGCTGCCGCTTCAACGCGAGCTGAGCGTGCTGGTCGCGCGCGGCGCCGACGGCCAGGCCGTCAACTGGCCCGTGCAGCAGAACCTGCACCGCGGCGGCATCCTGGCCGTCACCGAGGTGCCGGCGCCGGACGTGCCGGCCGAGGTGGAGGCGCTGGCCGTGAGCGCCGCCCGCCAGGTGGCGCAGGCCCTGGACTATGTCGGCGTGCTGTGCATCGAGTTCTTCTGGCTCACCGACGGCCGGCTGGTCGTCAACGAGATGGCGCCGCGCCCGCACAATTCGGGCCACTGGACCATGGACGGCTGCGATGTGTCGCAGTTCGAGCTGCAGGTGCGCGCGTTGGCCGGCTTGCCGCTGCCCGAGCCGCGTCAGCATTCGGCCTCCGTCATGCTGAACCTGCTGGGCGACCTGTGGTTCTCCGACGCGGGCGGCCCCACGCCGCCGGCCTGGGGCCGCGTGCTGGCGCTGCCCGGCACGCACCTGCACCTGTACGGCAAGACGGACGCGCGGCACGGCCGCAAGATGGGCCACCTGAACATCACGGCCGAGACGCCCCGGGCTGCACACGCGGTGGCGCTGCAGGCCGCGGCCATCCTGGGCCTGCCCACCGACTTCTGATGTCCGCGCTGCCCGGCAATGATCCCGCTTCCATCCAGGCCGCCGCCTGGCGCCTGGCGGACGGCGAGCTGCTGGGCCTGCCGACCGAGACGGTCTACGGCCTGGCCGCGCGGGCGGATCGCGACGAGGCGGTCGCCAAGATCTTTGCCGCCAAGGGTCGGCCCAGCGACCACCCGTTGATCGTGCACGTGCTGGACGCGGCCGGCGCCGAGCCGTTCGCCGACCATCTGCCCGCCACAGCCCGTCGGCTGATGGAGGCTTTCTGGCCCGGCCCGCTGACCGTCATCGTGCCGCGCGCCGCCGGTGTGGCCGAGGCCGCTGCCGGCCGCCAGGCGACGGTGGCGCTGCGCTCGCCGGCCCACCCGGTCGCCCGCGCGGTGCTGGCCGCGGCGCGCGTGCTGGGCGTGCAGGGCGTGGCGGCGCCCAGCGCCAACCGCTTCGGCCGCGTCAGCCCGACGCTGGCGCGCCATGTGGTGGAGGAGTTCGGCCCCGGCCTGATGGTGCTGGACGGCGGCGCCTGCGAGGTGGGCATCGAGTCCAGCATCGTGGACTGCAGCCGCGAGCGGCCGGCACTGCTGCGCCCTGGCCTGCTGAGCCGCGCGCGCATCGAGGCCGTGCTGGGCCAGCCGCTGGCCGAGCCCGATGCCGCGGCGCCCAAGGCCTCGGGCACGCTGGCTGCCCACTACGCGCCCAGCGCCCGCGTGCGGCTGCTGGATGCCGATGCGCTGGCTTTACGTTGGGCAACCGCCTCGGCCAGCGGGGGGCTGGAAGGGGTGGCGGTATATTCACGCGCCCGGCTGCCGGCCTGGCGCTGGCAGCCCCAGCCGGCCGAGCCGGCGGCGGCGGCCCACGAGTTGTTCGCGGTGCTGCGCCAGTTGGACGCGGCCGGCGCCCGGGAGATCTGGGTCGAGGCGCCACCGCGCGACTCCGCCTGGGATGGCGTGCGGGACCGGCTCAGCCGGGCTGCCGCCGCCTTCACCGATTGAATTTGTCCCTGTTCCTGAGTTGATCGTCATGCAACGTGTTGTCTCCAAGAATCTGAAGCGCGGACTGGCCGCGCTGGCGGCTGCGGCGCTGATGGCCGGCTGTGGCGGCGGGGGCACCGCGCAGATCGAACCCTTTGCGCCCACCCGCATCATTGCCTTCGGCGACGAGAGCGGCGCGGTGCTGCAGAGTGGCAAGCGCTACGGCATCAACGGCCTGGATGGCAATACGCTGCAGGTGGACTGCCGCCTGAACCCGACCTGGACCCAGGTGCTGGCCAGCGGCTTCGGTTTCGTCTTCCCGCAGTGCAACACCGACTTCGTCGCGCTGCCGCAGGGCATCATGTATGCGGCCGCCGGCGTCAAGGTGGCCGACGTGCGCGACAAGATCGACCAGCACCTGTCCAACGACCGTTTCGGCCCGCGCGACCTGGTGTCCATCATGGTCGGCGTGAACGACATCCTGGAGCTGTACCTGGAGTTCCCGCGGCAGAGCAAGGATTCGCTGATCAACGAGGCCAAGGCCCGCGGCAAGCTGCTGGCCCAGCAGGCCAACCGCATCGCCAACGCCAACGGCCGCGTGCTGATCGCGACCATCTTCGACGTGGGCCTGACCCCCTTCGGCCAGCGCGAGCGACAGCAGCAGACCGATATCGACCGCGCCGCCTTCCTGGACGAGTTGAGCAGTGCGTTCAACATCTCCATGCGGCTGAACCTGCTGAACGATGGCCGGCTGATCGGCCTGGTGCTGGTCGACGAGACCATCCAGCAGATCGCGCGCTTCCCCTTCGCGTTCGGCTACACGGACGTGACGCAGGCCGCCTGCCGCACGGACATCGCACCGCAGGACTGCACCACCAGCACCGTGCAGGCCGATGCCACCTCGCAGTGGCTGTGGGCCGGCGACACCTTGCTGGGCCCGACGGCGCAGCAGCAGGTGGGCGCGCTGGCGCTGACCCGCGCTCGCAACAACCCGTTCTAAGCCCGCCCGCGCGCGGCTGCCGTCAGGCGGTCGTCGTGCGCAGTTCGCGGCGCAGGATCTTGCCGACGTTGCTCTTGGGCAACTCGTCGCGGAACTCGATGAACTTGGGCCGCTTGTAGGCCGTCATCTGCCCGGCACAGTAGCTGGCCAGGTCTTCCTCGGCCAGCGCCGGGTCGCTCTTGACGACGAACAGCTTGACCGCCTCGCCGGACTTGGCGTCCGGCACGCCGATGGCGGCGCACTCCAGCACGCCGGGGTAGAGGTTGACGACCTGCTCGATCTCGGTCGGGTAGACGTTGAAGCCGCTGACCAGGATCATGTCCTTCTTGCGGTCGACGATGCGCACGTAGCCGCGCTCGTCCATGATGCCGATGTCGCCGCTCTTGAAGAAGCCGTCGGCGGTCATGACGTTGGCGGTCTCGTCGGGGCGCTTCCAGTAGCCGGCCATGACCTGCGGGCCGCGGATGCAGATCTCGCCACGCTCGCCCAGGGCCACGTCGCGGCCGTCGTCGTCGCGGATGGCGATCTCGGTGGACGAGATGGGCAGGCCGATGCTGCCGCTGAAGATGCGCTGGTCCAGCGGGTTGATGGTGGCGGCCGGCGAGGTCTCGGACAGGCCGTAGCCCTCCACGACCGGGCAGCCGGTGACCTTCAGCCACTTCTCGGCCGTGGCCTGCTGCACGGCCATGCCGCCGCCGTTGGAGATGACCAGCTCGGAGAAGTCCAGCCGCGAGAAGCCGGGTTCGTTGGCCAGCGCGTTGAACAGCGTGTTGACGGCCGGGAAGATGTGGATGCGGTGGCCGCGCAGCGTGTCGATGAAACCAGGAATGTCGCGCGGGTTGGGCACCAGGATGTTGAGGTGGCCCATCCGCGCGCCCAGCATGAAGCAGGCCGTCAGCGCGAAGATGTGGTACAGCGGCAGCGCGCAGACGTTGGTGAACTGCTTGTCACCGCTGGCAAATCCGGGCAGCTTGGACAGCATGGGATTGAACCAGGCCTCCACCTGCAGGATGTTGGCGACGATGTTGCGGTGCAGCAGCGTGGCGCCCTTGGACAGGCCGGTCGTGCCGCCGGTGTATTGCAGGAAGGCGACGTCGTCGGGGCCCAGCTCGGGCTTCTTCAGGTGCAGCCGCTCGCCATGGGCCAGCGCCTCGTTGAAGCGCACCACCGTGCTGCCCTCGCCGACGGGCAGGCGGAACTCCGGCACCATCTTCTTCAGGTGGCGCACGGCGAAGTTGATCAGCGGGCCTTTCCACCAGCTCAGCAGGTCGCCCATGGAGGCCAGCACGACGTGCTTCACGTCGGTCTGCGCGAAGACCTCGGCCAGTGTGTGGGCGAAGTTCTCCAGCACGATGATGGCGCGCGCGCCCGAGTCCTTGAGCTGGTGTTCCAGCTCGCGCGGCGTGTACAGCGGGTTCACGTTGACGACCACGAAGCCCGCGCGCAGCACGGCCGCGATGGCCACCGGGTACTGCAGCAGGTTGGGCATCATGAGGGCCACGCGGTCGCCCTGCTTCAGCCCCTGGGCCTGCAGCCAGGCGCCCAAATGCTGCGACAGCGCGTCGATCTGCGCAAAGCGCATGCGCTGGCCCATGCAGATGGCCGCATCGCGTTGCGCATGCTGGCGGAAGGCCTCGTTCAGCAGGTCGACCAGCGAGCGGTAGACGCCGGTGTCGATCTGCGCGGGCACGCCTGCGGGGTAACTGGCCAGCCAGGGCTTGGTGCGGGATGTCACTTCGGGGACGTCGGCAAGGACGGCGGTCATCGGCAGGCCTCTTCGCGTGAAGGCAAAGATGGTCGTGGCGGGTTGCGGCGCAGACTAGGGGAGTTGCCCTAGGACCAAGGGATTTGCCTGAAACAAATCGTCCGCCAATGTGCTCTCGCGGTGTCGCACAGTGGACAGGAACTCGCCCGCGCCACGCATCTCGCGGAAGGTGTCGAAGCCGCTTTCGAGGAAGGTCTGCAGCGCGCCCAGGCCGGCCATCTGTGCCGGGCCGCGCATGAGCTTCAGCGACTGACGCAGCAGCGGCTTGCGCGTCAATCTGTCCAAGGACTCGCCCACCGCCATCGTCAGGTCGATCTGCTGCTGGCGCGCCACCGGCTCACCGCAGGCACGCCAGGCGATGGCGTACTCGCGGGCCGTGACCTCGGGCGACGGCAGGTGCTCGCCCATGCGCGTGTCCAGCCGCTCGGACAGCGCGTGCAGTTGCGCGAGCTTGGCCACGGTGTCGACGACCTCGGCGGGAAACAGCCGCGTCAGTGTCGGGATCACGCGGGCGAACTGGGCGTCGCGCTGGCGGTAGTCGCCGGGGCCGTACAGCTCGTGCAGGAAGAAGCGCGTGGCGGCCGCATAGCGTGGCGTGGCCAGCAGGTCGGCGTAGGTGTGGGCGAAGCGGCGCTGCTGGTAGCTCTTGAGCGCCTGGACGCGCGCGGCCAGCTCGGGCTCGGCCGCACGGCGTTCGCGTTCGGCATCGACCTGGCGCAGCGGGGCCAGCAGGGATTCGGCGCTCAGTGGGTCCATGGGTCGCGCCGATTCTGCCTTCCTACACTGGCGCGATGAATGCGCGACTGCAAAGGATCTGGGTGTTGATCAGGCTGGTGCTGGCGCTGGGCGTCGGCTGGCGTTTTGGCTGGGCCTGGGGCGTGCTGACGCTGGCGCTGCACGCGGCGGTGCTGGCCGGAGGCTTCGTGCAGCTGCGCTGGGTGAACCGGCCGGCGCCGGGCTGGGGCCAGCTCTTGCGCGCCTGGGCCGGCGAGGTGGCCGCCAGCGAGCTGGCGTTCTCGTGGCGCCAGCCGTGGCGCGAATGGGCCGAGCCCGACCACCTGCCTGCCGGGGCGACGCTTGGCGTGCTGCTGGTGCATGGCTTCGCATGCAACCGCGGGCGCTGGACCGGCTGGATGAGGAGGCTGCGCGCACAGGGCGTGGCTTTCGTCGCGCCGACGCTGGAGCCGGCCTTCGGCAGCATCGACGATTACGCCGATGAGATCGAGGCCGGCGTGCAGCAGCTCAAGGCGCTCACCGGTCGCATGCCGGTGCTGTGCGCGCACAGCATGGGCGGGCTGGCGCTGCGGGCCTGGTGGCGGCGGCACGGCCGCGCGCATGAGGTGCCGCGAGCCATCACGCTGGGGTCGCCCCACCAAGGCACGCGCATGGCGGCGCTCGGCCTGGGCGCGAATGCGGCCCAGATGCGCCGCGGCAGCGCTTGGCTGGCAGCGCTGCCGGGCCTGCCGGATGTCGACTGCTTCTGGACGCCCTGCGACCAGGTGGTCAATCCGGCGGCCACCGCCATCCAGGCCGAAGGGCGCGCCCACCGGGTGGATGCGGTGGGGCATATGGGCCTGGTGCACTCCGACGCCGCCTGGCAGCAGTTGCAGGCCGCGCTGCGCGACCTGGCACCCGTCAGTCCGGTTCTGCCAGGAAGCGCGCCAGCGACGTGATGTCGATGGCGCAGTGGCCGCCGTACAGCGGATGCCAGTTGGTCGTCAGGCCCAGCTGCAGCGCGCGGGCCGCCAGCGCCTGCGTGCCTTCGAAGTTGCCATAACGGTCATACAGACCGCAAGACAGATAAAGCGCGGGCCGACGAGGGGCGCGGGCCAAGTTCTCGATCAAGGCCAGCGGCGACACCCGGGCCCATTCGGCGTCGTCGGCCACATGCTGGCGCGCCAGCCACCACACGCCGAAGGCGATCTTGGGGTCGGCGCCAGTGCGCTGCAGGGCCGCACGCAGTGTGCCCAGGCTGGCAAACGGCGAGTCTGTGTAGACCCCCGGGCACAGCGCGGCGACCTTGTCGAAGAGACCCGGCTGGCTCAAGCCGAGCACCAGCACGTTCAGGCCGCCCATGGACTCGCCAACCAGCATGCGCCGCCGGGGCGCGCCCAGTTGGGTGTCGAGCCGGGCTTCCAGCTGCGCCATCTGCGGCCCGATGCGGTCCAGCAGGCCGCTGCGCGGCGCCCTTCCGCTCGGCGTCAGCAGCCATTCGGGCCCGTAGGACAGCGTCACGACCGTGGGTGCCGGCAGGCCCAGGCGCTGCCATTCGCCCTGGACCTGGGCAGTGAAGTAGGTCGGGTCGTTCCAGGCCTCGGCATCCAGCCCGCGGCCATGCAGGTGGTAGACACGATCGGGGGCGCTCGGGCCCGTGGGCTGGTTGATGCAGTAGTGCAACTCGTCCAGCGTGCCGCAGGTTTGGCGGGCTGGCGCGAAGCTCACGGCCTGCTCGCCCCGCGGCGCGGTGAGCCGGCCCCAGGCGAGTGCCGCCAGCGCAAGGAGCGCCAGCAGGATCAGCAAGGGCAGCGCCCGGCGGTGCGCCACGCGGCGCAGGTGGTGGAAATTCATCGGGAATCCTCTTGAAGTGCAGGCGCTTTCGGCCATGCGGCAGCTCACCGCGGGTGCGGTGCGGCAGGTGAAGGGGAGGTCAGGCCAGGCGGGCGCGGGGTAGCGGGGGCGCGTCCCGGGCGGGCGTCCGGTCGACGGGCGCGTATGGCTGTCGGGACGCCGTGTCGCCATCGGTGGGCAGCATCGTCAGGCTCAGCACATAGCCGACGATGAAGCTGCCGCCGAAGCCCAGCACCGGCGCCGGCAGCCAGCCTGGCAGGGCCAGCATCAGCAGGGCGGCCCAGGCCAGGCCGTGCTCGCGGGCGCGGCGGTGCAGCAGGCCGGGCAGCAGCAGCGTGAGCCAGGCCGCCGTCATCAGCGCGCCCAGCGCCGGGCCTTGCGTGAAGGCCAGTTGCAGCACCTCGTCGACAAAGGGGCTGGGGGGCGGCGCCGTCCAGCGTGCCAGGGCGCCTCGTGCCAGGGTGAGCGCCAGCAGGGCCAGCAGCACCTGGCTGCCCGACCGGGCCCGCAACGCGCGCGCCGCCAGGAGCGCCGTGGTGATGGCCAGCAGTGGTGCCTGGGCGAGGGCGGCGAGGGCGGCCAGCCCCATCGCCAGCCCCGCGACCTGCAGCATGCGGGAGCCCAGCGGCACGGATGTCGTCCGTTCCACGGGCGCCGACACCGCCCACCATGCCGGGCACAGCAGCCAGGCGGGCTGGACGGGCAGCGGGCCGAGGCGCAGCCAGCCGGCGGCGGCCAGCCCGTCAGGCCGCGGGGCTGCGGCCCAAAGTAGCACGGCGCCCAGCGCGAACGTGGTGGCCGCGCGCCAACGGGCGTCCTGCTGCAGCCGTGCGCGGGGCAGCAGCCAGAAGCTGGCCCCGGCCAGCGCGAGCGACAAGCCGTTAACCCAGGCGTAACTGCCCGGGGCGTCGCGTGTGGCCATGAAGGCGCAGCCAAGGCCGACGACGCCGCAGGTGCAGACCAGGCCCAGGGTGTCCGGCGCGCGCAGACCCGTGCGGACTGAAGCTGCTGCCAACTGCAGGGCCGTCGTGAAGCAGCCCCAGGCGTAGATCAGCGCGTCTTGCGCATCGTCGATGGCGTGCACCTCGGCCCGCATGGCGCGTGCCCAGTCCGCTCGGCGCGCGGGCAGCAGCGTCTGGGCCAGGGCCATCAGAGCACGGGTCAGGCCGGCGCAGAGCCAGCGCGGCAGGGCGGGCCTCATGCCGGCTCCACGGCATCGGCGTTGTCGTCGGGAGTCGCGCCGGGCAATGTGGCGCGCGCCGCCGCTAGCGCGTCGGCCATCGAGTTGACGAGGGCCATGCCGGCCTCGGTCAGCCGGTACACATGCCGGGGCGGGCGGCCGGCGATGGGCGATTCTTCCCAGCGTGCCTCCAACTGGCCGGCGGCCTCCAGCCGCATCAGCAGCGGGTAGAGAGTGCCCGACTTCAGGCCCGATTGGGCGATGAGGTCGTAGCCATGCCGCCAGTCAGCACCGGCATCGTCCAGCACGGCCAGGGCCTTGAGAGCCTGGGGAGAGAAAGCGCGGGAGCGTGTCATGCCGATAAGTCTACATATGTAGACTTATCGGTCAAGAGGGCTTGTGCGGGCCTGATGCTCTCAGGCTGTGCTGGCCGCTTCCTTGGCGTTGTCCTTCAGTACGCCGCGGCGGATCTGATCGAGCTCGATGCTCTCGAACAGCGCCTTGAAGTTGCCTTCGCCGAAGCCCTCGTTGCCCTTGCGCTGGATCAGCTCGAAGAAGATCGGGCCGATCACTTCCTTCGTGAAGATCTGCAGCAGCAGCTCGTTGTCGACGCCCAGGTGCGTGGCGCCGTCGATCAGGATGCGCAGGCGGCGCAGCTCGGCGACGTTCTCGCCGTGGCCCGGCAGGCGCTTGTCGACGAGGTCGAAGTAGGTGTCGATGGTGTCCTGGAAGGCCACGCCCGTGCCCTTCATGCCCTCGACCGACGCGTAGATGTCCGTCGTGCCCAGCGCCACGTGCTGGATGCCTTCGCCGTGGTACAGGTCCAGGTACTCGGCGATCTGGCTCTTGTCGTCGCTGCTCTCGTTGATCGGGATGCGGATCTTGCCGCAGGGACTGGTCATGGCCTTGGACTTGAGGCCGGTCAGCTTGCCCTCGATGTCGAAGTAGCGCACCTCGCGGAAGTTGAAGAAGCGCTCGTAGAACTCCGACCACTCCTTCATGCGGCCGCGGAAGACGTTGTGCGTCAGGTGGTCGATCTCGGTCAGGCCGTGGCCCACCGGGTTGGGGTCGACCGGCTGGCCCTGGGCGTCCAGCAGCGGCACGAAGTCCACGTCGTAGATGCTGATGTTGCCGATGGCGCCAGCTTGCGCCCCGCCCTTGCCCTGCCAGCGGTCGACGAAGTAGATCAGCGAGTCGCCGATGCCCTTGATGGCCGGGATGTTCAGCTCCATCGGGCCGGCCTTGTTGTCGAAGCCCCAGGCGCCCAGCTCCAGCGCGCGCTGGTAGGCGTGGGCGGCGTTGTCCACGCGGAAGGCGATGGCGCAGATGGACGGGCCGTGCAGCCGCGCAAAGCGCTGCGCGAACGAGTCGGTCTCGGCGTTGATGATGAAGTTGACGCCGCCCTGGCGATACAGCGTCACATTCTTGTGGCGGTGACGGGCCACGGCCGTGAAGCCCATGGTGCGGAACAGCTCGCCCAGGGCGGCCGGATCGGGCGCGGCGAACTCGATGAACTCGAAACCGTCGGTGCCCATGGGGTTGTCCCAGGGAGTGAACTTGGCCATTGGCGTCTCCAGCGAAAACGAAAATTCTGCGGCGCGGGCAGCGCAGGTTTCATGCAATCTGCGGCGTGAGAATCTCGCAAAACGCAGGAAAGTTGCAAAATCAGGCCCATGGAAGCCGTCATCGAGCTGGACGCCATCGACCGCCGCATCCTGCGCGCGCTGCAGCAGGATGGCCGCATCACCTACGACACGCTGGCCGGCGAGGCCGGGCTGTCCTCCTCCGCCGTGCTGCGCCGCGTGCGCCGGCTGGAGGAGGCGGGCGTCATCGCCAGCTACGTCGCCCTGGTGCCGCCGGAGAAGATCGGCCTGGGCCTGACGGCCTACATCAACGTGCGGCTGGAAAAGCAGACCGACAACCCGCTGCGCAATCCGCGCGACCTGTTCCGCGCTGCCGTGCAGACCTGGCCCGAGGTGGTGGAGTGCGCCGCGCTGACCGGCGAGATGGACTACCTGCTGCGCGTGCTGGTGCAGGACATGCAGCACTACGCCCGCTTCATCAGCGACACGCTGCTGATGCACCCCAGCGTGCAGGACTGCAAGACCAGCTTCGTGCTGGAGCGCCTCAAGAACACCACAGCGGTGCCCGTGTGAGCTGACAGGCGCGCGAAGCGCCGCCTTCCCTCCAGCGACTCCCGCCGATCCGGCTTTGCCGAGCGGCTGGGAGTGCCCCCTTGAGGGGGCCGTCAGGCCGTAGAGGGTGGGTCAATCAAATTCGTGCAGCAGCTTCAGCGTGTGGGACTCGCTGAGGTTCAGCAGCACCGAGATGTCGTGCAGATCGTCCGGCACGCCGGCGTCGTCCCAGCCGCGCGCCGTGTGGCGCGCCAAGCGCACGGCGAGCTGCACGCAGCGCACCTGCGGGTCGTGCTCGTGCTTGTCGCCGGTGATGCGGGTCAGCAGCTCCGGCAAATGCCAGTGCTTCATCAGCGCCTGCTCCAGGTCGGCCAGCGAGATACCCAGCACCTGGCGCTGGGCCGCGGCGCTGCGCAGGTGGCGGTCGGCGTCCTGCAGCGCGGCGATCTGCAGCGCCAGCGTGGGCGCATGCACCCACAGCAGCATCTCGGCAAAGTCGTGCAGCAGCGCGGCGCTGTGGATGACGGCAGCGTCGGGGTCGGCGCGGTGCGCGGCGAAGCCCAGCGCATAACGCGAGGCCCGCTCGGCGCGCTGCATCACCCGCGACAGGCCCATCAAGGCCTCGTCGTGGCCGGCCAGCACGGCATCCAGCGTGGGCTGCGGCCCGAAGGTGCGGAAGAAGGGCGTGATGCCCATCAGCACCAGGGCCGCCGTCACCGTCTCCGGGGCGGCGGTCAGCCGGCCGCGCCGCAGCTCGCTGGCGTGGGCCATGACCTTCAGCGACATCAGCGGGTCGGTGGCGATCATCTCGCCCAGGCCGTGAGCGTCCACGTCGTCCTCGGTGGCGCGCATCAGCTCCAGCGCCTCGGCCGTGTCGGCCAGTACCGGAATCTCGGCGCGCGCGAACGCCTGCACCCAGGCCTCCAGCGAGGGCAACGGCTTGGTCAGGCGCAGGCGGTCGGACATGGCCCGATGCTAGGCCGTGTCGGGGCCGCATGGTCTATTCGTGCGACCCCGATTTGCATGCCAGTTACAGGCGCTTGACGCCCTCCAACTGGGCCGCCAGCTGGCCGTCGACGTACAGCGCGCCTTCCGGTGCACCGGCTTCGGCGTAGAACTCCAGCTGGCTGCGGGCGCGGCGGCGCTGGCGGTAGGCGGGCGAGAACACCAGCCGGATCGCGCGGGCCGCGCGCTTGAGGCGGGCCCAGCGGCGGGCCCAGGCGGCGTGGGTTTCGGCGGCGTCGGGGCCGCGCAACTCGATCAATCTCATGAGGGTCTCCTAGGCGGCGCAGGCCCTCATGACATGGATGAGGTGGGCCGGCGGCGCGGTCGTTTCAGGGGCTGTCGTCGGGGAAGCGGTCGCGCAGCAGGCGGCGCAGTTCCAGGCGGGCCTGCTGGCGCAGCGCATGGGCATCCGTGGCACTCTGGTGCCGGCCGGCTTGGCGTTTGAGCGCCGGCGCGACCAGCGGATTGCGCGGCTTGCGCAGGGTCAGCTTCATGGGGCGGGGGGAGGTGAATTGGGGCATCGTCTGCTCCGGTGGATGCCGCGCGGGCGCGGCGGGCAATGCAGCGGCTCGACCCGGACGGGCCTGGCCTTTGCGGTGGTGAAAGGGGCGCCCGGGGCCTGCGCTCGAGGCAGGCGGGCCGGGCGGGTCAGGGCTTGGGGGCTGTGCGACCTCGCCGCGATGCCGGGGACTGCAGCATCACAACTTGCGCAAATGATAAACAAACGTTTCTCTTGCGCAAGCGGTTTTTATCCCACACCCCTAACGTGGAGGGCGTGGTTCGTCCAGTGACGGATGCGCAGATCGATCTGCGCGATGCGGCGGTCAGCGCTTCTTGGGCTTCAGCGGGGCGATGCCGGACTGCAGCTTGCGCCACTCGTCCAGTTCAGCCTGCGGGCTGGTTGCTGCCGGCTTGGGCGCGGCACGTGGTGCTGCGGCCGGCTCCGGCGTCAGCACCTCGCCCAGCAGGTCCAGCAGCCGCGTGCGCGCGCGCTGCGGGTGGCGGCGGTAGTAGGTCAGCACCAGGCCGACGATGAAGCGCTCGTCGTCGTCCTGCGGCAGGCTGGGCGAGGGCTCCGGTGGCGGCGGGGCGACGTGGCCGAGGGCGGCCGCCATCGAGGTGATCGGCGCCGGGCCGGCGACGGTGCCGTGCTCGATGTCCATCCAGCCGGGCGGCTTGTGGCAGAGCTGCTCGAACTGGCGCGCCAGGCGTTCGCCGATCTGGCGCGAGCGGCCCTTGATCTGGCTCCAGTAGCTGGGCTGGATCTGCAGCCGCTCGGCAAAGCGCCGCTCCAGGCCACGCAGGGTGGCGGCATCGGGGTGTTTGACGGTGGCGCTGACGAACTCTTCGAACAGCCGCATCGCGTTGTCCATTCGGATCTGCGCGACGTCGCGGGGGGCGCTGGGCATGGGGCGTGATGATAAATGAGCCTTCACCAGCACCAGCGCCCCTGGGGCGGTGGTTCAGTCGCCTTCGTCGCCCGCCTTGTAAGCGCCCACCAGCGCGGCCTGCGTGTTGGGCGGCACCGCCTCGTAGTGCGACAGCAGCAGCGTGTAGCGGCCCTGGCCGGCCGTCATCGCGTTCAGCCGCGTCTGGTAGCTGGCCAGCTCGGCCAGCGGCGCCAGGCCCTGCACGATGAGGCTGCCCGGCACGGCGGCGCGCGTGCCGTTGACCTGGCCGCGGCGCGAGGCCAGGTCGCCGGTGATGTCGCCGATGCTGGCGTCCGGTGCGGTGATCTCCACCTGCACGATGGGCTCCAGCACCAGCGGCCGGGCCTCGCGCACCGCCTCCATCAGCGCGCGCCGGCCGGCGGTGACGAAGGCGATCTCCTTGCTGTCCACCGAATGGTGCTTGCCGTCGTAGACGATGACGCGCAGGTCCACCACGGGATAGCCGGCCACGACGCCGCTGGCCAGCGCGGAGCGCACCCCCTTCTCGACGGCCGGCATGAACTGGCCCGGGATGGTGCCGCCCTTGACCGCGTCGACGAACTCGAAGCCCGCGCCGCGCGCCAGCGGCTCGATGCGCAGGTAGACCTCGCCGAACTGGCCCGCGCCGCCGCTCTGCTTCTTGTGGCGGTAGTGGCCCTCGGCGGGGGCCGAGATGGTCTCGCGGTAGGCGATGCGCGGTGGTTCGGTAACGACCTCGCCCTTGTACAGCTCGCGCACGCGCTCCAGCAGCAGGCGCAGGTGCAGTTCGCCCAGGCCGTAGACCAGCGTTTGATGCGTCTCGCCCGCCTGCTCGATGCGCAAACAGGGGTCTTCGTCCACCAGCCGGGCCAGCACCTCCCACAGCTTCTGCTCGTCGCCACGCCGAGCGGGGCTGATGGCCAGGCCGTGCACCGGCGTCGGGAAGTCCAGCGGCTTCAGGAAGATGTGCTCGTCCTCCTGGGCGTCGTGCAGCACCGCGTCGAAGGCGATGTCGTCGACCTTGGCGACGGCGCACAGGTCGCCGGGCAGCGCCTCGTCCACGTCCACGTGCTTGCTTCCCTGCAGCATGAACAGATGGCCCACGCGGATGGGCTTGCGCGCATGGCCGACGAACAGCATGCCGCCCCTGGCGACGCGGCCCTGGTGCACGCGCATGACGCCCATCTTGCCCAGGTAGGGGTCGGCGACGATCTTGAAGACATGGGCCAGCACGTGGGCTGCCGGATCGGGCGTGGCGGGGTAGGGCGCGGGCTCGGCGCCCTTGCCTTCGAGGAAGGGCGGTGGATTGCCTTCGGCCGGATTGGGCATCAGCGCCTCGATGGCCTGCAGCAGTTCTCCCACGCCGGCACCGGTTCTGGCCGAGCAGAAGCAGACCGGAATCAGGTGGCCCTCGCGCAGCGCCTGCTCCAGCGGGGCGTGCAGTTCCTTGGGGTCGACGTCACCGTCGGTCAGGTAGCGGTCGACGAAGGCCGCATCGACTTCGACCACCTGCTCGACCAGCGCGCGGTGCGCGTCGGCGACGGACGAAAAATCGGCCTCTCCCGAGGCCGCGAAGAAGCAGTCCGCCACGCGCCGGCTGCCGTCGGCGGGCAGGTTCAGCGGCAGGCACTCCTTGCCGAACACCTCGCGGATCTGCGCCAGCAGCCCCGGCAGGTCCAGGTCGGGCGCGTCGATCTTGTTGATGACGACGAGCCGCGCCAGCCCGCGCTCGCCGGCCGCGGCCAGCATGCGCTGCGCCATCAGCTCGATGCCGTTCTGCGCGTTGATGACGACGATGGCCGTGTCCGCCGCCTCCAGCGCCGGCAGGGCCTGGCCGACGAAGTCCGGCGCGCCGGGCGTGTCGATGGCATGCACGCGAATGCCGCCGTGCGTGAAATGCGCCAGGCTGGACTGCAGCGAATGCCCCAGCCGTTTCTCCAGCGGGTCGTGGTCGCTCACCGTGCTGCCGCGCTCGATGCTGCCGGCCTGCGGGATGACACCGGCATGTGTCAGCAGCGCGTCCAGCAACAGCGTCTTGCCGGCCGCGGCCGGGCCGACCAGCGCGACCGTGCGGATCGTGCTCACTCGTGAATCCAGGCTCATCGGACTCTCCTCGTGCGGGGTGATCCAGCGTAGAAGAAGCGGGCCGGGCCGGCAAGGGCAGAATCTTTTCATGCATGCCCGACTCAGCGCTCTCACCTTCGCCCTGCTGGCCGTCTCGGCCCAGGCCCAAACTCCGGCCGAAGACCTCCAGGCCATGCTGGCCGAGGTCAGCCCCGCGCGCATCGAGGCGCGCATCCGCAAGCTGGTGAGCTTCGGCACGCGCCACACGCTGTCAGACATCGCGTCCGACGCCCGTGGCATCGGCGCCGCCAGGCGCTGGATCAGGAGCGAGCTGCAGGCCTGCGCCAAGGCGCCGGACAGCCGGCTGAAGGTCGAGGAGCAGAGCTTCATCGAGCCAGCCGGCGCGCGTGTGCCGCAGCCCACCGAGTTGGTCAACATCGTTGCGACGCTGCCGGGCCGCGGCGCCAGCAAGGGGCGCTACCTGGTCGTCAGCGGGCACTACGACTCGCGCAACAGCGACGTGATGGACTCGCTGGGCGAGGCGCCCGGCGCCAACGACGATGCGTCGGGCACCGCCGCCGTCATGGAGCTGGCCTGCGTGATGGCCTCGCGCCAGTTCGACGCCACGCTGGTCTTCATGGCCGTGCCGGGCGAGGAGCAAGGCCTGCTGGGCGCAGCGCAGTGGGCACGCGATGCGCGGGCCGAGGGGCTGAACGTCGAGGCCATGATCACCAACGACATCGTCGGCAGCTCGCGCGGCGACGCGGGGCAGCACGACGCCAGGCGCATGCGGCTGTTCGCCGACGGCCTGGACCCGCTGGTGCGGCTGCTGCTGCAGGCGCAGGCCAACCGCCCCGCCACGCCGGCCGACCAGAAGGCCTTCGCCGCGATGCAGGCCGAGCTGCTGCCGCTGCTGCAGGCAGGTGCCAATGAAGACCTGCCCACGCACCAGCTGGGCCGCCACCTGAAGGCGGCGGCGGAAGGCGCCATGCCCGGATTCACCGTGCAGCTGATCCAGCGCCGCGACCGCTACCTGCGCGGCGGCGACCACATCCCCTTCCTGGAGCGCGGCTACGCGGCCGTGCGCTTCACCGAGCCTTTCGAGAACTTCGCGCACCAGCACCAGAACCCGAGGGTCGAGTGCCCCCAGGCTGACGGTTCCCGCCAGCCTCCCCCCGAGGGGGGCAAGGCAGCTGGAGGCGGCTCGTCGCTGCCTTGCGAGAACGGCATCGTCTACGGCGACCTGCCCGAGTTCGTCGACTTCGGCTACGTGGCGGACGTGAGCCGCGCCAATCTCGCGGGCCTGGCGACGCTGGCCTGGGCGCCGGCGCCGGTCAAGGCCGTGCGGCTGGATGCCAGCGGCCTGACCAACGACTCCACGCTGGAGTGGCAAGCCAGCGACGACCCCGAGGTGGCCGGCTACCGCATCGTCTGGCGCGACACCGACTCGGCCACCTGGCAGCAGTCCAAGGACGTGGGCCAGACCACGCGGGCGACGCTGCCGGTCAGCAAGGACAACGTCGTGTTCGGCGTGCAGGCCGTGTCGAGGAAGGGCTACGCCAGCCTGGCCACCTATCCGCTGCCCAAGCGCTGACGGCAAGATTTGCTTACGCCGCGGCGGCGGTCGTTGCGCGATATTGCAGGGGCCGCCACGTCAGGACGCCCCGCATGCGCTTGCCTCCCCTGCCTTACCCGTCTCGCGTCTGGTGCCTGAGCCTGGCCTTGCTGGCAGGTTGTGGCGGCGGCGGTGGTGGCGGTGATGCCGCCTCGCCCGCACCTGCGCCGGCCCCCGCTCCCGCGCCAGCAACCGCGCCGCGCGCCACGGCCCAGCCGGTGCAGCTGGACAACCCCTGGGGCCTGGCCGCGCTGCCCGACGGCAACTGGCTGGTCACGCAGCGCCGCGGCAGCCTGGTGCGCGTGGGCGCGGATTTCGCCAGCCGCCAGACCATCAGCGGCACGCCCGCGGTGGACAGCGCCGGCCAGGGCGGGCTGCTGGACGTGGCGCTGGACCCCGACTTCGCGACCAACGCCCAGGTCTACCTGAGCTATTCCGAGCCCGGCAGCGGGGCCGAGGCGGGCAAGTCCGGCACGGCGGTCGCGCGGGCGCAGCTGTCGGGCAATGCGTTGCTGGGCCTGACCGTCATCTTCCGCCAGGCGCCCAAGGTCAGCGGCAGCGGCCACTACGGCTCGCGGCTGGTGTTCGCGCGTGACAAGACGCTGTTCATCACGCTGGGCGAACGCCAGCTGGGCAGCCCGGCGCAGGATGTCGCGCAGACGCTGGGCAAGGTCGTGCGCGTGAACCGTGACGGCAGCCTCCCGGCCGACAACCCGGCCTTCGGTGCCGGCGCGCGGCCCGGCCTGTGGAGCATCGGGCACCGCAATCCGCAGGGCGCGGCGCTGCACCCGGTCACCGGCGAGCTGTGGGTCAGCGAGCACGGCTCGCAGGGCGGCGACGAGGTCAACATCGCGCGGGCCGGCGGCAACCACGGCTGGCCGCTGGTGAGCTATGGCTGCAACTACGGCGACCCGGTGGGCACCGCCTGCGCCATCGGCGGCGGCACGCATGCGCCGCGTTTCGTCGAGCCGCTGACCACCTGGGTGCCCACCTCCATTGCGCCGGCCGGCATCGCGTTCTACAGCGGTGCGATGTTCCCCGAGTGGCAGGGCAGCCTGTTCGTCGGCGCGCTGGCCGGCCAGGCGCTGTGGCGGCTGACGCTGGCGGGCGACACTGTCGCCAGCCGCGAGCGCCTGTTCGACAACCTCGGTGAGCGCATACGCGCCGTCAGGCCGGCCGCCGACGGCGCGCTGCTGCTGCTCACCGACAGCGGCAAGCTGCTGCGCGTGGCGCGCTGACGCTCAGTCGCGGTGGCCGTGACGGTCGTGGTGGTGGCGGTCATGCCCCCGCCCACGACCGCGGTCATGGTCGTGGCGGTGTTCGTGGCGGTCATGCCAGTGCGGCGGGGGCGGCGGTGCGCGGTGCACCACGACGTTGCGCCGGTACCAGCGGTCCTCCACGAAGTAGACCGGGTGGCCGCAGGCGCCGTAGTTGCCGCAGTAGCGGCGCCAGTTCGTGCGGTGCGCCGGCGGCACCCACAGGTAGACCGGGTCCCGGTAGACCGGCCGGCCCACATAGACCGGCTGCGGCGCGATCAGCACCGGCTGCGGGTAGCGGCCGATGTCCACGCGGCCGTAGAGGCCGGGCTGGCTGAAGCCGATGGACACGCCGACGTCGCCGGCCTGGGCGGTCGACACCGCGGCCAGGCCCAGCACCAGCGGCGCCAGCCAGCGGGACAGGGGGGAGTGCATTGCGTTCATGGAAGTCTCCAGTCGTGGCGGCCGGGCCGCCTTGCCGTCATTGAACGCGACGCCGGGCCCCGCGGTTGGCCGCGGCGCTGTAACAAAGGGCAGACGGCGCTTTGTCCTACAAGGGGTCTGCAGGCCCCGCCTCAAGCTTTCCCGTCCCTTGCCTGGAGCCCTTGATGACCGAAATGCTGCGAACGGGCGCGCCCGAGCGCGACTGCACCCTGGCGGGTGGGGCGGTGCTTGCGCAGGCCCTGGCCCAGAACGCACGCTTCCTGGAGCGCAGCAGCCGGCTGGCCGGCGTGGGCGCCTGGGAATGGGAGGCGGGCAGCGGCGCTCTGGTGCTGTCCGACCCGGCCTGCGAGCTGCTGGGCCTGCCGGCCGGCCGCGTGCCCACGCTGGCGGCGCTGCTGGCCCGCTTCGGCCCCGATGGCGCCGCCATGCTGGATGCGGCGCTTTGGCGCGCGGCGCAGCATGACGAGGGCTGGGACGTGGAGCTGCCCTGCGACGCCGGCCCGCGCGGCGCGCGCGTGCTGCGCCTGGTGGGCGGGCGCGATGCGGACGGTGGCGGCCAGCGCGTGGGCGTGGTCATGCAGGACGTCACCGACGCCGCGGCCCAGCGCGCCGAGCTGGAGCGCGCGCTGGACCGGCTGGCGCTGGCCACGCACGGCGGCGGCATCGGCGTCTGGGAGCTGGACCTGCGCGTCGGCAATCTGGCCTGGGACGCGTCCATGTGGCGGCTGCACGGCGAGCCGGCCCATGCGCAACACATCGACCTGGCCGGCTGGCGGCGCCGCCTGCAGCCGGGCGAGCGCAGCGACGCCGGCCGTGCCGTGCGCGCGGCGCTGCGGGGCGGCGCGCAGCTGGAGGGTGAATGGCGCGTCGCCTGGCCCGATGGCAGCGAGCATGTGCTGCGCGCCTCGGGCCGGGTGCTGCGCGACGCGGCCGGGCGGGCGCTGCGGCTGTCCGGCGTGTGCTGGGACGTCAGCGAGGCCTGGCGGCTGCGCCAGCAGCTGGAGGAGCAGCGCGAGCTGCTGGAGGTGACGCTGCAGTCCATCGCCGACGCGGTGCTGACCACCGATGCGCAGGGCCGCGTCAGCTGGCTGAACCCGGTGGCGCAGCGGCTGACCGGCTGGTCGGCGCTGCAGGCCGCGGGCCGGCCGTCGGGCGAGGTCTTCCAGGCCTGGCGCGAGGACGGCACGCAGCCGCTGCCCGACCCCGTGCGCGCCTGCCTGGACAGCGGCCGGCCTGCGCAGCTTCCGGCTGGCGCCATGCTGAGGGGCCGCGACGGGCGACGCTGCGCCGTGGACGACTCGGTGGCCCCGATACGCGATGCCGCCGGCCGCGTGCGCGGGGCGGTGCTGGTGTTCCGCGACGTCACGCAGCAGCGCCGCCAGTTCCACGAGATACGCTGGCGCGCCAGCCACGACGGGCTGACCGGCCTGGTCAACCGCAGCGAGTTCGGCCAGCGGCTGCAGCGCACGTTCGAACGCGCCAGGCGCAACGGCGGCGACGGCGGCCAGCATGCCATCCTGGCCTTCGACCTGGACCGCTTCAAGCTCGTCAACGACCACTGCGGCCATGCCGCCGGCGACGAGGTGCTGCGCCAGGTGGCACGCCGGCTGGAGGCCGGCGTGCGCGCCCGCGACACCGTCGCGCGGCTGGGCGGCGACGAGTTCGCGGCCATCCTGGAGAACTGCTCGTTGGAAGAAGCCGCGCGCGTCGCGCAGAAGCTGTGCGACGCGCTGGACCAGTACCGCCACGTGCAGGATGGGCAGAGCTTTCGCATCGGCGTCAGCATCGGCGTGGCGCCGCTGGACGGCCGCTGGCCCGACGCCGAGGCCGCGCTGCGCGAGGCCGATGCCTGCTGCATGACGGCCAAGGAGCAGGGCCGCAAGCGCGTGCAGCTGTGGGCGCCCGACGACGCGGC
>CAMLKW010000033.1 GCA_946480605.1 uncultured Roseateles sp.
CCGCCAGCGTGGGCGCCATCCAGCGCGGCCTGCTGCAGATCGAGGCCCAGGGCGGCGACAAGTTCTTCGGCGAGCCCATGCTGAACCTCGCCGACTTCATGCAAACCGAGTCGGGTCTCGGCGTCATCAACATCCTGGCCGCCGACAAGCTGATGAACGCGCCGCGGCTGTACGCGACCTTTTTGCTGTGGATGCTCTCCGAGCTGTTCGAGACGCTGCCCGAGGTCGGGGACCTGGAGAGACCGAAGCTGGTGTTCTTCTTCGACGAGGCCCACCTGCTGTTCAAGGACGCGCCGGACGCGCTGGTCGAGCGCATCGAGCTGGTCGTGCGCCTGGTGCGCTCCAAGGGCGTGGGCGTGTACTTCGTGACGCAGAACCCGCTGGACATCCCCGACACCGTGCTGGGCCAGCTGGGCAACCGCGTGCAGCATGCGCTGCGCGCCTTCACGCCGCGCGACCAGAAGGCCGTCAAGAGCGCGGCCGACACCATGCGCGCCAAGCCCGGGCTGGACATCGCCACCGCCATCACGGAGCTGGGCGTCGGCGAGGCGCTGGTCAGCCTGCTGGACGAGAAGGGCCGTCCCAGCATCACCGAGCGCGTGTTCGTGCTGCCGCCGGGCAGCCAGATCGGCCCCATCAACCCGGCGCAGCGGCAGGCCCTCATCGCCAACTCGTTGGTGGCCGGCGTCTACGAGGGTCAGCTGGACCGTGAATCGGCCTACGAGCGACTGGTCAGCCAGCATCAGGCGCCCGCTCCGGCCGGGGGCGGCATGGCGGCCGAGGCCGGCAGCGTGTTCAAGGGTGGCCCGGCCACCTCGGCGCCGGCACCGGCCCAGGCGGGCGGCGGCATGATGGACAGCCTCAAGGACGTCATCTTCGGCACCACCGGCCCGCGCGGCGGGCGCCATCCCGGCCTGGCCGAGAAGGCGGCGCAATCGGCCGTGCGCAGCATCGGCTCGGCCGTCGGCCGCGAAATCATCCGCGGCGTGCTGGGCAGCATCCTGGGCGGCGGCGGCCGCCGGCGCTGAGCCACGTGCGTCTCGCGCCGCGCCGCGCCCGTTCGTCGCAAGCCGCTCGCACGGGCACGCGCATGGGCTGACGCTGCGCCCATGAGTACTCCGCCACCTCGCCACGAATGGCCCTCCTACATCGGCGGCACCCTGGCCATCTGCCTGGCCGTCGGGCTGCTGAACTACCTGCTGCGCGGCGGGCAGTTCTGGCACGGCATGCTGTACTCGTTCACGGTGGGCGTGCAGATCTCCGTCTACATCTCGCTGCTGACCTACGGCCTGTCCGCGCTGCTGCGGCGGCGCCAGGGCGACCGCCCGGAGCTGCGCCATGGCTGGGTCGGCTGGGGCTGGCTGCTGCCCTGCATCGTGTTGGGCTCGCTGGCCGGCTACAGCGGCGGCCTGTGGCTGGGCGACCTGATCACCGGCGGACGCTCCAGCCAACCCTGGCAGATCGCCGACCGGCGCATGGCGCTGTCCGTCGCCTTCACGCTGCTGGTGTCCGTGCTGGCGACATGGTGGTTCTTCTCGCTGTTCAAGATCAACACCGCGCGCATAGCGCGCGCCCAGGCCGAGCGCCAGGCGGCCGAGGCGCGGCTGGCGCTGCTGCAAAGCCAGCTGGAGCCGCACATGCTGTTCAACACGCTGGCCCACCTGCGCGTGCTGATCAAGCTGCGGCCCGACGAGGCGCAGCAGATGCTGGACCGCCTCATCGACTACCTGCGCGCGACGCTGCAGGCCAGCCGCGCCACAGAACATGCGCTGGCGGATGAGTTCGAGCGCCTGTCCGACTACCTCGCGCTGATGCAACTGCGCATGGGCGAGCGGCTGCGCGTGCAGCTGGAGCTGCCGCCCGACCTGGCCGCCATCGCCATCCCGCCGCTGCTGCTGCAGCCACTGGTGGAGAACGCCATCAAGCACGGGCTGGAGCCGCATGTGGACGGCGGCGAGCTGCGCGTGTCGGCGGCGCGCGATGGCGGCCGGCTGGTGCTGGAGGTGGCCGACAGCGGTGCCGGTTTGACCCAGGCGACCGGCTTGCCCGGCGCAGGCTTCGGACTGGCGCAGGTGCGCGAGCGCCTCGCCCAGCGCTATGGCGGCACCGCGCGCTTCACGCTGCAAGCGCAGCCCGGGGGCGGCAGCCTCGCCCGCATCGAGATCCCGACATGACGCCCACCGCCCTCATCGCCGAAGACGAACCGCTGCTGGCCGACAACCTGCGCATGGAGCTGAGCACCGCCTGGCCGGCGCTGCAGGTCGTGACCCAAGCCGGCAATGGCACCGCGGCCGTGGCGCTGGCGCTGCAGCACCGGCCGCAGGTCTGCTTCCTGGACATCCGCATGCCCGGCATGACCGGACTGGAGGCCGCCCAGGCCATCACCGAGGACTGGCCGGACGACGCCGGCGCCCTGCCGCTGTTCGTCTTCGTGACCGCCTACGACCAGTACGCGCTGCAGGCCTTCGACGCCGCCGCGGCCGACTACCTGCTCAAGCCCGTCACGCCGGACCGCCTGGCGCAATGCGTGCAGCGGCTGCAGGCCCGCCTGGCCCAGCCCGCCGGCGACGCCACGCTGGATTCGCTGCGCCGGCTGCTGGCGCAGACCGTCACGCCGACGCCGCGGCTGCGCCACCTGCAGGCCGCCGTCGGCGACGCCATCGAGCTGGTGCCGGTGGACGACATCGTCTACCTGGAGGCTGCCGACAAGTACGTGCGCGCCGTGACGGCCGAGCGCGACTACTGGGTGCGCGTGTCGCTGCGCGAGCTGCTGCCGCAGCTGGACGCAGAGTGCTTCTGGCAGGTGCACCGCTCCACGGTCGTGCACATCGACGCCGTGGCCCGCGCGCAGCGCCAGGAAAACGGCACCGTGCTGCTGACGCTGCGCCAGCGGCCCGAGGCGCTGACCGTCAGCCGCGTGCACGCCCATCGCTTCAAGGCCTTGTAGGCGCGGTAGCGGCGCGACGATGAAAACCGTATAAACGGTTTTCATCGTTATGCCCCACGCCCGCAAGCCCCCCTTCCCGCCCGAACGCGCCAGGCTCGTGCGCGACGGCTTCACCATGCCCGAGGCCGACTACGCGCTGCTGAAGGCCTTGAAGCAACGCCTGCTGGGCCAGCAGCGCGAGGCCAAGAAGAGCGAGTTGCTGCGCGCCGGTCTGCAGACGCTCGCCGCACTGGACGACGCGGCCCTGGCCGCTGCGTTGGACCGGCTGGCCCCGGTCAAGACCGGCCGGCCCCCCAAGGCCAAGTAAGGAGAGCGCCATGTCCGACGCAAGCACCTGGTGGCAACTGCTGTGCACGATCGCCGGATTGAACCTCGTCGCCTGGACCGTCTCGACCGCCTGGCTGCACCGCAACCGGCCCGACGGCACGACCTGGCCGCACCAGCGCCTGCAGCTGCTGCTGTCCGCGCTGTACGTGCTGGGCTGCGGTTACCGCTCGGTGCTGCCGGTGTTCGACGTGCCGCGCCTGGTCATGGTGGACTCCTGGGCCTCCAGCGTGCTGGTGGGGCGCACCGTGGCCACCATCGCCGAGCTGAGCTTTGCCGCGCAATGGGCACTGCTGCTGCGCGGCGCGGCGGTGGTCACCGGGCAGCGCTTCAGCCTGTGGATCGCCTGGGCCGTGCTGCCGCTGATCGCCATCGCCGAGATCCATTCCTGGTACGCCGTGCTGACCACGCGCAACATCGGCCACGTCGTCGAGGAGATCCTGTGGGGCACGACCGCGCTGCTCAGCGTCGTCGCCCTCGCGGGCCTGTGGCCGCGCGCCACGCCTCGGGGCCGGCGCTGGCTGGGCTTCGCCATCGTGGCCGGCCTGCTCTACGCGGCCTACATGTTCTTCATCGACGTGCCCATGTACTGGGCGCGCTGGGTGGCCGACGAAGCCGCCCGGCGGCCCTATGTGGCCGTGTCCGCCGGCTGGGCCGACGTATCCAGCCGCTGGACCGTATCGCACGACTGGGCGCACTGGCGCAGCGAGGTGGTGTGGATGACGCTGTATTTCAGCGTGGCCGTCTGGATCAGCATCGCCCTCGCCCACGTGCGGCTGCCGCTGCGGCCGCGTCCTTAGAATCGGCGGACCACGGGCCTGAGACACGGCCCGCTTCCATTTCCAGAGCCGACGATGAGCCAACCCGCCGCCCCCGCTGCCCCCGCGACGAACTTCCTGCGCCAGCGCATCGAGCACGACCTCGAGACCGGCGCCTTCGCCGGCCGCCACTTCGCCGGCACGCCGGGCGACGCCGCCCACCACGCCGCCGGCCCGCTGGACGAGGCGCGCATCCGCACCCGCTTTCCGCCCGAGCCCAACGGCTATCTGCACATCGGCCACGCCAAGAGCATCTGCCTGAATTTCGGCCTGGCGCGCGACTTCGGCGGCGCCTGCCACCTGCGCTTCGACGACACCAACCCCGAGAAGGAGGAGCTGGAGTACGTCAACGCCATCAAGGAGATGGTGCAGTGGCTGGGCTGGAGCTGGGGCGACAACCTGTTCGAGGCCAGCAGCTACTTCGATTTCATGTACGCCGCCGCCGAGGCCCTCATCAACGCCGGCCACGCCTATGTGGACGAGCAGAGCGCCGATGACATGCGCACCAATCGCGGCGACTTCGGCCGCCCCGGCATCAACAGCCCGTTCCGCGACCGCTCAGCCGAAGAGAACCTGGCGCGCTTGCGCGAAATGCGCGACGGCCGGCACCCGGACGGCGCGATGGTGCTGCGCGCCAAGATCGACATGGCGTCGCCCAACATCAACCTGCGTGACCCGACGCTGTACCGCATCAAGCACGCGGAACACCATGCCACCGGCAACAAGTGGTGCATCTACCCGATGTACACCTACGCCCACCCCATCGAGGACGCGCTGGAGCGCATCACCCACAGCATCTGCACGCTGGAGTTCGAGGACCAGCGACCGTTCTACGACTGGCTGCTGAACCAGCTCGCCGACCTGGGCCTGCTGGCCCGTCCGCTGCCGCAGCAGATCGAGTTCGGCCGCCTGAACCTGAACTACGTCGTCACCAGCAAGCGCAAGCTGCGCCAGCTGGTCGAGGAAAAGCACGTCAGCGGCTGGGACGACCCGCGCATGCCGACGCTGGTGGGCCTGCGCCGCCGCGGCTTCACGCCCGCGAGCCTGCGCGCGATGGTGGAAGCCACCGGCGCCAGCAAGCAGAACGCCTGGATTGACGACACGGTGCTCGACCAGGCCCTGCGCGCCGACCTGGAGCCCCAGGCGCCGCGCGCCTTCGCCGTGCTGCAGCCGCTCAAGCTCAAGCTGACCAACTACGCCGAGGTGTTCGGCAGCGTCGACCACCGCGAGCCCTGCGAGACCGCCGCCCACCCGCACAAGCCCGAGCTGGGCCAGCGCCGGTTCTCGCTGGGCCCCGAGCTGTGGATCGAGGCCGAGGACTTCATCGAAGTGCCGCCCAAGGGCTATTTCCGCCTGTTCCCGGGCAACAAGGTGCGGCTGAAGGCCGGCTACATCATCGAGTGCACCGGCGCCGAGAAGGACGCCGACGGCAACATCAGCGCCGCGCTGGCCACCGTCATCCCCGACACCAAGAGCGGCACGCCGGGCGCGGACGCCGTCAAGGTCAAGGGCACCATCGGCTGGGTGGGCGCGCATGAGGCCGTGCAGGCCGAGGTTCGCCTGTACGAGCGCCTGTTCGCCGAGCCGCAGCCGGATGCCGGTGGACGCGACTTCATCGAGTTCCTGAACCCCAACTCGCTGCGCGTCGTGCAGGCCTTCGTCGAGCCCTCGCTGGCCGGTGCCGCCGCCGACCAGCGCTGGCAGTTCGAGCGCCATGGCTACTTCGTGACCGACCGCGTGGACCACCGCGCCGACCGGCCGGTGTTCAACAAGATCACCGGGCTGAAGGACGGCTTCGGCCGCTGAACCCGCTCAGGCGGGCATGCGGTCGTCGCCGAACTCCGCCAGCGCCCGCTGGTAGAGCCGCGCGATGCTGCCGTCGCGCTGCAGCGCCTCGACGGCCCTGGCCAGACGCTCCACCAGTTCCGGCGTCGCGCTGCGCCGGGACAGATGCAGCCAGAAGGCCTGGCGCTCCACGGGCAGCGGACGCGCGAACTGCTGCATGCGCAAGCCCAGGCCACGTGCGGCGCCGAACAGTCCCAGGTTGCTGCCATAGGCGGCGTCCACGCGCTTGCCCATCAGCATCTGGATGGCATGTTCGTTGTTGTTCACCCATTGCAGCTGCTGGCCCGCCCAGCCCGCCGGCAGCGGAAAGCTGCGCGGCACGGCCAGCGCGCCGCGGGACACGTCCTCCAGCCGCAGCAGCGGCGCCTCCCGGCGGCTGACCAGCACGGTCGGCAACTCCAGCACCGGCGCGACCTGCATCGCCACGGCCTTGAGTTCGTCATTGGAGAAGCGCAGCACCACGTCGGACACGCCGTTTTGCAGGCTGAGCACCGTGCGTGCATAGGGCACGACGCGGTTGTTCGCCACCAGGCCGGCGCGCTGGGCGATCAGCATGCCGATGTCGTACATCAGCCCGCCGGGTCCCTGGGGACCGATGCGGCCAAAGGGCTCGGACTGGATGGTCTCGATGCGCAGCACCGCAGGCTCCGCCGCCAGCACCGGCCCGGGCCGCAAGCCGGCCAGCAGCCCAGCCGCGCACCAACGGCGCCGGCTGACGCCCATCACGTCCGCGGCCCGACCTCCCGATTCGTTCTGCATCCGGACATTCCAGCATGCGCAGACACGGCCCGGCTTGATCTCGGACAAGTCACCCCTCCCGCGGCGGATGCTCAGCGACAGCGCAGCACGATGGGCGTGGCGTACTCGCGCCCCACCACCGCACGGGCGAACAGGTAGTTCTGCCGCGCGCGGTCGCTCAGCGCGTCCAGCGACACGTCGCCGTGCGCATCACAGGGGAAGGCCAGCGCACGGCCGGACTGGAACAGGGACTCGAAGCGCAACTCGAAGCCGTCGCTCAGCGGCATGGGGCGTGTGGTCATGGGGCACCTCGTCTTGCAACCAGACTAGGCGGCGCCCGGGGCCTTCACCCGTGAAAAGGTCGCAACCCGGCCCCCTCACCCCCGCGCCTGGCGGGAGCGGCGCCAACAAGTCACGCCCGCCGCTCAGTCGGCCAGGTCCGCCAGCCTTCTGACCTTGACCTTGCGGCCCTTGAGCTTGCCGGCGGACAGGCGCCGCACGGCCTCGGCCGCGATGCCGCGCTGCACCGCCACATAGCTGTGGAAGTCGGTGACGTTGATCTTGCCGATCTGCGCCCCGTCGAAGCCGGCCTCGCCGGTCAGCGCGCCCAGGATGTCGCCGGGGCGGATCTTCTCCTTGCGCCCGCCCAGGATCTGCAGCGTGTCCATGGCCGGCAGCAGCGGGCCGCCGGGCGCGTCCTTGACGCCGTCCAGCGGCTCCCACTTGAAGGCCTCGCCCTGCAACTGCTCGATGCGGCCGATGCGGCCCATCTCGTCCAGGCTGGCCAGGCTCAGCGCCAGGCCCTCGGCGCCCGCGCGCCCGGTGCGGCCGATGCGGTGCACGTGCTGCTCCACGTCGGCACTGATGTCCACGTTGATGACACAGGCCAGGTTGGCGATGTCCAGGCCGCGCGCGGCCACGTCGGTGGCCACCAGCACCGAGGCGCTGCGGTTGGCGAACTGGATCAACACCTGGTCGCGGTCGCGCTGCTCCAGGTCGCCGTGCAGTGCCAGCGCGACGAAGCCCTGCGCGGCCAGCACCGCCTCCAGGTCGCGGCACTGCTGCTTGGTGTTGCAGAAGGCGATCGTGGACTCGGGTCGGAAGGCGCGCAGCAGCCGCGGCACGGCGTCCAGGCGCTGCGACTCGGCCACCTCGTAGGCGATCTGGCGGATGCTGGAAGCCGCCGCGCTGGTGGCGCCGGCCACCTTCACCGTCTGCGGCTCGCGCATGAACTTGGCGGCGATGTCGGTCACGCCCTCGGGGAAGGTGGCCGAGAACAGCAGCGTCTGGCGGCCGGCCGGCGCCCGCTTCACGACCGCCTTGATGTCGTCCAGGAAGCCCATGTCCAGCATGCGGTCCGCCTCGTCCAGCACCAGCGTGTTCAGCGCCGACAGGTCCAGCGTGCCGCGCTCCAGGTGGTCCAGCAGCCGGCCCGGCGTGCCCACGACGATGTGCGCGCCGAATGCCAGGCTCTCGGCCTGCGGCTTGAAAGGGCTGCCGCCACACAGGCTCAGCACCTTGATGTTGTCGGCCGCACGCGCCAGGCGGCGGATTTCCTGCGTGACCTGGTCGGCCAGCTCGCGCGTCGGCGCCAGCACCAGCGCCTGCACGCGCGGCAGGTCCGCACTCAGCCGGTGCAGCAGCGCGATCGCGAAGGCGGCCGTCTTGCCGGAGCCGGTACGGGCCTCGCCGACGAGGTCGCGCCCCGCCAGGGCCAGCGGCAGGCTGGCGGCCTGGATGGGCGTCATCTGCGCATAGCCCAGCTGATCGAGGTTGGCCAGCATGGCGGGGCTCAGCGGCAGGCGGGAGAAGGAGGTATCGGTCATGCCCCGATTGTCGAGGCCGGCCCGCCCAACGACGCCGCTTGCAATTGCTCACCACCCCTAACGAAGCCTCTGCATAGCATCGACGCCGGCATCCTGCCGCCCCACCGCATGCCCACCGTCACACGCAGCTTCCCCGAAACCCAGCCCATGGACCCGCCGACCTCGGCACGGGCACGGGTGCTGGCGGGGCTGGACGGCGCCCCGCCGCGGCCCGCGGCCCGCACCGGCCCACAGGCGCCTGCCACCACACCGGCGCGCCGCCAGGACGCAGAGCCCCGCCCCGACGCGCTACCGCGCTGGGCCAAGGGCGTCGTCATCGGCGGCCTGCTGCTGGCGATTGCCATGCCGGCTTCGGTGCTGATGTCGCGCTCCATGCTGGTGCAGGCGGCGCTGGCCGAGCAGGGCAAGTCCCAGGCGGCCATGGTCTGCACCGGCGGCGAGGGCCGCGCACTGGACGACTCCAGCGTGCTGGGCTGGCTGTTCGGCGGCTCCTACTTCCGCTGCGGCGACTGGGAGACCCGCGAGGCGCGCCAGCAGCGTGACCGCGACCGCGACCAGGCCTCCTTCCTGGCGCGTGAGCGGGCGCGCCAGCAAAGCTACTGAGCCTTCAGCCGCCGGCTCGCTTGACGGTCCAGCCCTCGGGCCGCGCCTGCAGCCAGGCGACGACCTTGTCCAGGTGATCGCCCTGGATCTCGATGACGCCGTCCTTGGCCGTGCCGCCGCTGCCGCAGGCGGCCTTCAGCTGCTTGGCCAGCACGGTCAGCGCGGCGTCGTCCAGCGGCAGGCCGTGCACGGCCGTGACACCCTTGCCCTTGCGGCCGGCCGTCTCGCGGCGCACGCGCACGATGCCGTCGCCCGCCGGCCGCACGACGGCCTTGCAGGCGCACTGCGCCGCGGGCTGGCCGCAGCCGGGGCAGGCGCGACCGAAATCGGTGGAATAGACCAGGCGGGAGGTGCTCATCGCAGGCTCTTCATCAGTTGCTCCGGCGTCAGCCGCGGCTCGTCGGCATCGGGCCAGCCCGGTGGCGACGCGAGCGGGATGACGCGGCGCCGCTCCAGCTGCAGCACGCGCTCGTAGGGCTGCAGCCGCCGGCGCAGCAGCGCCTGCAGGCTGCCGTCCGCGTAGGCTCGCTTCAGCCCCGCGCTCATGCGCTCGATCAGCGCGGTGTTGGACGGGTGGGTGTGGAAATAGCTGGGCAGGTCGTAGGCCAGCAGCAGGCTGTCGTCCAGCACCAGGTTGGACAGGCCGGCATGGCGCTCCAGCTCGGGCCCGGCCTCCAGGATGCTGCGGCAGAACAGGTCGACCCGGCCCAGCGCCACCATCTGGAACATGGCCGGGTAGGACGTCAGCTCGACCACCCTCAGGCCGTTGGCGCGCAGCACGCTGACGTCCGCCCAGTCCTTGCCCTGCACGTGCACGAAGGGGCGCAGGTCCGCCAGGCTGCGCACCGCGCGCAGCTGCTCGCGCCGCGCCGGGTTGACGAAGCAGACCCGGTAGCCGTGCACGCCCAGGTGGATGGGAAAGGGCACGGCCGCCAGCCCGGCCTCGCGGCCCACGTCCGGCGCCACCGGCAGCAGCAGGTTGGGCGGGTTGTTCTGTGCGGCCGCACGCAGCGCGCGCAGGTTGTTCATGGGCACAGAGCGCGCCAGCGTGTAGGCGCCGTGGCTGTCGCGCGTGCGCTCCAGCGCCAGCCGCGCAATGCCGCCGATGAAGTCGTTGCGCGGGTCGGTCGCACCGTCCGGCGCCCGCAGCGTGACCACCAGCGGACGCGCCGCCGCAGCCACGCCCGGCAGCGCGAGCGCGGCGGCCAGCAGGCGGCGGCGGCTGGGCATCGCGGTCAGCGGCCCGGCGCCAGGTGGCGCTCGAAGAAGGCGTCCATGCTCCGATACAGGTGCAGGCGCGCCGCGCGGCCGGCGATGCCGTGGGCCTTGCCGGGGTAGATCTGCAGGTCGAAGGTCTTGCCGGCGTTCTGCAAGGCCTCCACCAGGCGCAGCGTGTGCTCGAACAGCACGTTGTCGTCCGCCGTGCCGTGCACCAGCAGCAGCGGCTTGTTCAGCAGCGCCGCGCGCGCCGGCAGGTTGGCGCTGGCGTAGGTGGCGGCCTTGCCGCCCGAACCTTCGACATCAGGCATGCCGAGATAACGCTCGGTGTAGGCGGTGTCGTAAAGCGTCCAGTCGGTCACCGGCGCCACGGCCACGGCGGCGGCGAACGGGGTGTCGGCGTCCAGCACGGCGCGGGCGCCCAGGAAGCCGCCGTAGCTCCAGCCGAAGAAGCCCACGCGCGCCGCGTCCGCGCCCGGCACGCGCGCGGGCAGCTGGCGCACGGCGGCGAACAGGTCAGCCACCTCGACCTGGCCGAAGGCGCGGTGGTGGGCGCGCGTGAACTCGCGGTCGCGGTGCTGCATGCCGCGCGTGTCCAGCGTCAGCACGCCGTAGCCGCGCTGCTGCCAGTAGGCGATCAACGGCATGTCGCGGCCCCAGCCCCAGTTGACGGTCGCCGTGCCGGGGCCGCCGTAGGCCATCACGATGACCGGGTGCTTGCCGGAGACCGCGCTTCGCGGCGCGAAGAAGAAAGCGTTCAGCGGCGTGCGGCCGTCCGCCGCCGTCAGCGGCAGCGGCTGAGGCAGGTTGGTATAGGCCGCCAGCTCGGCGGCGGGCGCGTCGCCGGCCAGCGCGATGGCGCGGTCCTGGCCCAGGCTGCGCAGCTCCAGCCGCGGCGGCTGGCCCCAGGCAGCCTGCGTGACCAGCAGGCGCGCGCAGGCCGTGTCGGCCTTGGCGTCGCGCCACTGGCGCGGTGCCGCACCGGGCAGCGCCTGCGCCGGGCCGTCGGCCAGCGGCTGGCGGTACAGCTCCTGGCTCTTGCCCTGGTCGCCCGCGGCGGCGAAGACCACGGCCTGCGCGTCGGCGCAGACGGCATGATCCACCGCCTCCGCCATCTGCGTCAGCGGCGTGCGCCGGCCGCTGGCGCGGTCGACCAGCAGCAACTGGCGCCGGCCGCTCGCCTCGCTGGACCACAGCAGGCCGCGTGGCGTCTCGAACAGGTCGTCATGCACCTCGACCCAGGCGGCATCGGTCTCGACGGTGACGTCGCGCGCCGGGGCGCCGGGCTTGAACTCGGTCAGCGTCAGCCGGGTCTGGTCGCGCGTGAACCACTGCAGCCAGGGTGTGCCGTCCCGGAACCAGCCGGCGCGGGCGATGTACTCCGCCGAGGCTGGCAGGGCCAGCTCGCGGCGCGGACCGCCGGCGGCGTCCAGCACGAAGGCCGTCACGCGGGCATTGGCCTCGCCGGCGGCGGGGTAGCGCTGCTGGGTCAGCGCGGTGCGGTCGGCAAAGATCTGCGCCCGCGTCTTCAGGCCCACGCCGGACTCGTCCACGCGCAGCGCCAGCAGCGATTTGCCGTCCTGGCTCCACCAGTAGCCACGCTGGCGCGACAGCTCCTCGGCGGCGATGAACTCGGCCAGGCCCCAGCCGACGGTGTCGCTGCCGTCGCGGGTCAGCTGGCGCGGGCTCGCACCGTCGACCAGCGGCAGCACGAACAGGTTGCCGCCCTGCACATAGGCCAGGCTCTTGCCGTCGGGCGCGCAGCGCGGCGCCTGCTTGGGCGCGCCGGCCGGCAACGCCAGGCGGCTGGCCTGCGGGCCGGCGGTCGTCAGGCGCACGACGTAGAGGTCGCCGGACAGCGGGAACAGCAGCGCGCGGTCGTCGCCGCCGCACCACTGGTAGCCGGTGATGCCGCGCTGCGTGATGCGCTGGCGCTCCAGCGCCATCTTCTCGGCCTCGGACAGCTTCTGCTCGGCGCCGCCCAGCAGGTCGGCCGCGGCCACCAGCTTGCGCGGCGCGCCGCCGGCCGCGGGCTGGGCCCACAGCTCCAGCACCTCGCTGTCGGCCTGCGACGGGCGCAGGTAGCTGACCCACTGGCCAGCGGGCGAGATTTCAGCCTGGCGCGGCAGGCGGCCGGCCAGCGGCGGGTCGGCGGTGATGCGTTCGAGGGACAGAGGGGGTGTTTGCGCAGCCGCGGCGCTGATGGCGCACACGCTGGCAAGCAGGGTCATGAGGATCTTCATCGCGACATGCTAGCCGCGCACGCCGCCCTCAAGGCCGGAGCGCGTCCAGCGCCCGCAGCGGCGCGCTGAAGTAGGGGCTGACGCCGGGCTGGGCGCGCAACGCGGTGCGTGCCAGGCCTTCCCAGCGCGCGGCCAGCGCCGCGTCGCCCGCGCGCCGCGCGCACAAGGCCGCGACGCCGTGCAGCCGCGCCATCTGCGGCGCGGCCGGATGGTGGGGCATGTCCAGCCCGGCCAGGAAGGCGCGCATGCGACGCAGGCCGGGGCGGGCATCGGGCTGCAGGCACTCGCCTTCCGCCCGCAGCAGCTCGGCGCCGGTGGCGAAGCCGGCCGTCAGCATGCTGTCGGGCGGCCTGACCTCGGTGCGGGTGGCCAGCGCCAGCGCCTCGCGGGCGCGGGCGGCGTCGCCGGTGTCGATGAGCACGCGGGCGCGCGCCTCGCGCAGCACGCGCGCATAGGTGGCGGGGTCGTGGCCGGCGGCCTTCAGCGCCTCGGGCGACGGCGCCTCGTCCAGCAGGCGCAGCGCGCCGGCCGTGTCGCCGGCCATGCTGGCGTTCAGCGCCTGCATGCGCACGTCGCCGGCCACCATGGGGTGGACGCCCTTGCCCGCCGCGATGCGGGCCTGCCGGCGCAGCGCCAGGCGCCGGGCGGCGACGTCGTGGCGGCCCTGGTCCTGCGCCGCGTTGCCGGCCCGCCCGTGGGCGATGGTCAGCTCCACCGGCCGGTGCAGCACCAGTTGGCGCTGGGCGTAGTCGGCCTCGATGAGGGGCACGGCGCGCTCCACGTCGCCCCAGTGCAGCAGCAAGCCGCCCAGCTGGCCCTGCGCCTCGCCCATCAGCAGCGGCGGCACGCCGTCGCCCAGCGCCTGCAGGCGCTTCAGGGCGCCCTCCAGCTCGGTGCGCACGCGCTCGTAGGGCATGGATCGGGCCGTGCCGAACATCGCGTTCCAGACGTTGATGGCGCCCAGCTCGGCGCGCACCGCGTACTGGCCGCCGCGCCCGCGCAGGGTGGCCAGCGCGGGTTCCAGCAGCGCCAGCGCGTCGTCGTGCCGGCCCTGCTGGGCGGCCCAGCGGGCGCCACGCAGCCCGGCCTCGGCGGCGTCCAGCGGCTCGCCCGCCTCGACGGTGGCGGCGCGGAACTCGGTGATGGCCTCGGCCTCGTGGCCACGCCGGTTCAGCAGCTCGCCGCGCAGCAGGCGGCGCCAGGCGCGGTCGGCGCTGCCGGCCAGCGTGGCGGGCAGTGCCGCGAGTTCGCGCTCGGCCTCGTCCATGCGCCCCAGGTCCACCAGCGCGCGGGCCCGCAGCAGGCGCTCCCCGGGCGACGGCGGGGCGATGGCCAGCAACCTCGGCAGGGCCTCGTCGGGCCGGCCGGCATCGAGCTGGGCGCGCGCCAGTTGCAGGCCGGCCTCGTGCCGCTCGGCCTCGGTGCCGGCCTGCTGGCACAGCGAGGCCAGCTCTCGCTCGCGCAGGTTGACGGCCAGCGGCGCGGCGCCCATGGCGGCATAGGCGTCGCCCAACACGCGGTAGAGCTTGGCCTGCTGGGCCGGGTCGCCGGCAAAGCGCTCCTCGATGAGGCGGGCGCCCTGCTCCAGCAGCGGCACCTGGCCTTCGCCGCGGGCCTGGCGGGCGTCGGGCCGGGTGCCGAAGCGGAACATCTCGGTGACGAAGCTGGTGGCGACGCGCTCGCGCTCGGCCGCCAGCGCGGCACGCTGGCGCTGGCCCACCAGCTGTACCGCCAGCGCGCCGACGACGACCACCACCACCGTGCCCAGCGTCCAGGCACGGCGCTGGCGGCGCAGCACCAGGCGCGCGCGCCGCAGCGGCCCCGCGGGACGGGCCTGCACGGGTTCGTGGCGCAGCCAGCGCTCGATCTCGTCGGCCAGCGCGTCGGCACTGGCGTAGCGCTGTGCGGGATCGTCGGCGCGGGCGCGGGCGGCGATGGCGGCCAGGTCGGCATCGGCCTCGGGTGCCAGCTCGGCCAGCATCACGCCCAGCGCGTAGACGTCCACCTGCACGCTGAGCTCGCCACCGGCCCGCAGCTCGGGAGCCGCATAACGCGGCGTGCCGGCCAGCGGCGCGTCGCCGGCCGCGGTGCCCAGCACGGCCGCGATGCCGAAGTCCAGCAGATGGGGGCGGTGCTCGGCATCCACCAGCACGTTGGCGGGCTTCAGGTCGCGGTGCAGCACCAGCCGGCTGTGGGCATAGGCTACCGCGCGCACGACGGCGACGAGCAGGCGCAGGCGCTGCGGCAGGGGCAGGCCGGCGGCAGCCTCGTCCAGCGGCCGGCCCTCGACGAAGGCCATCGCCAGGTAGGGCCGCAGCTGGCCGTTGGCGTCGGCCTGCAGGCCGGCGTCGTAGAGGCGGGCGATGCGCGGATGCTCCAGGCGTGCGACCAGGCCGGTCTCGCGGCGGAACTGCTCGTGGGCCAGCGCATCGCTGCTCCAGCGCCGGCGCGGCAACTTCAACGCCACCTGGCGCTCGAACAGGCCGTCGGCCCGTTCGGCCAGCCAGACCTCGCCCATGCCGCCCCGACCCAGCGAATGCAGCAGCCGGTAGGGGCCGATGCGGTCGCCGGGCCGGCCGGCCGGCGGCTCGACCAGGTGCGGGGGCAGCGCAGGCAGGCGGTCGAGGAAGCCGCCGTCGCTGTCCTGCAGCTCGTCGTGGCGGGCCAGCAGACCGGCCAGCCGCTCGCGCGGCGCGGAGGCGGGCAGCGCCGCCAGCCAGGTCTCGCGCTCGGGCGCCGCCATGGCGAGCGCCTCGTCGAGCAGGCGGCTCAACTGGGACAGCTCTTCGACGGACAAGGCGTTCATGGGCGCTAGTGTCCGTCGCCGCGGGGCCGGCCGCGTTCAGTCCCGGGCCGGGGTCGCCAGCGCAAAGCCCTCGTCCAGCCAGCCGGTGATGCCGCCGGCCATGATCTTCACCGGCCGGCCCAGGCGCGCCAGCCGCAGCGCGCCGCGCGCGGCGCCGTTGCAGTGCGGGCCGGCGCAGTAGGTGACGAACAGCGTGTCGGCCGGCCAGGCGACGAGCTTGCTCTCCACCAGCTTGCCGTGTGGCAGGTTGATGGCGCCCGGCACGTGGCCGCGGGCGAACAGCGCGGGCGAGCGCACGTCGAGCAGCACGAAGTCGGGCTCGCCGGACAGCGCGTCGTGCACGTCCCAGCAGTCGGTCTCGAAGCCGAACTCGGCGGCGAAGTGGGCCTGCGCCTGGTCGGACGGGGCGGCGGGGATGGCGGTGACGGCTGATGGCATGGGAGCTCCGTTGAAAGATGAGCCATGGTCGCGGGCCGAGCTTGTCGCCACAATTGGCGCCAATGACCAAGATCGACAAGATCACGCCAATACTCAGCGGCCCGCTCGTGGTGGCGCCGGTCTACGACGGGCTGTGCACCTTCGAGTTCGCCATCGCCGCCGAGATCTTCGGGCTGGCACGGCCGGAGATGGGGCCGGGCTGGTATCGCTTCGCCAGCGCCGCCATCGAGCCCGGGCCGCTGCGCGCACACGGCGGGCTGACCGTGAGCAGCGACGGCGGCATCGAGCTGCTGGACCGGGCCGACCTCATCGTCATGGCAGGCTGGAAGGGCGCCGAGGTGCCGGTGCCCGACGCGCTGGCCAAGCGATTGCGCAAGGCCTGGCAGCGCGGTGCGCGGCTGGCGTCGATCTGCTCGGGCGCCTTCGTGCTGGCCGCCACCGGGCTGCTGGACGGCCGCCGCGCCGCCACGCACTGGCGCTATGCCGACCGGCTGCGGGAGCGCCATCCGGGCATAGCCGTGGACGCCAGCGTGCTCTACGTGGAGGAGGACCGCGTGTTCACGTCGGCCGGCAGCGCGGCCGGCATCGACCTGATGCTGCACCTGGTGCGGCAGGACTTCGGCGTGGAGGCGGCCAACAGCGTCGCGCGGCGCCTGGTGATGCCGGCCCACCGCAGCGGCGGCCAGGCGCAGTTCATCGAGCGGCCGATGCCGCGCGACCGCACGAACCGCCTGGCCGGCCTGATGGAGCAGGTGCGCGCCGACCTGCGCGCTCCATGGACGCTGCAGCGCATGGCCGAAGCCGCCGCGATGAGCCCGCGCACGCTGCTGCGGCGCTTCGTCGAAGCCACCGGGCAGCCCCCCGGTGACTGGCTGATCGCCGAGCGCGTGGGCGAGGCGCAGCGGCTGCTGGAGGCCAGCGCCCTGCCGGTGGAGCGCGTGGCTGCCGAGGCGGGCTTCGGCAGCGTGCAGGCGCTGCGCCACCACTTCCAGGCCCGGCTGGGGCTGGCGCCACGCAGCTACCGGGCGGCGTTCGGCATAGATGGTGGTCAAACAAGCTTATGAAGAACGGCGCCTTGCTTCGTTCCTATCATTCGCCCTCCCCCGAGCCCCAAGGAGAGCCACCATGTCCCTGCGCATCAACGATATCGCCCCCGACTTCACCGCCCAGACCACGCAAGGCGAGATCAAGTTCCACGACTGGATCGGCGACCAGTGGGCCGTGCTGTTCTCACACCCCAAGGACTTCACGCCGGTGTGCACGACCGAGCTGGGCTACATGGCCAAGATCGAACCCGAGTTCACCAAGCGCAACGCCAAGCTGATCGGCCTGTCGGTGGACCCGGTGGACAACCACCACCGCTGGGCCGCCGACATCGAGGAGACGCAGGGCCACCTGCCCAAGTACCCCATGATCGGTGACCACGACCTGAACGTCGCCAAGCTCTACAACATGCTGCCGGCCGACGTCGAGGGCACGTCCGAGGGCCGCACGGCCGCGACCAACGCCACGGTGCGCTCGGTCTTCATCGTCGGGCCGGACAAGCGCATCAAGCTGATGCTGACCTACCCCATGACCACGGGCCGCAACTTCGACGAGATCCTGCGCGTGCTGGACTCGATGCAGCTGACCGCCAAGCACAAGGTGGCCACGCCGGTGAACTGGAAGCAGGGCGATGACGTGATCATTGCCGGCTCGGTCAGCGATGAAGACGCCAAGACGCTGTTCCCCGGTGGCTGGAAAGCACCGAAGCCCTATCTGCGCATCACCAAGCAGCCCAGCTGAGTTTCAGCGCTGGCGTGGCGGCCGTCCGTGCCGCCAGTGGCCCGCCTAAGATGATGCGCATGCCATTGCAGCGCCTTCGCCCCTGGATCCGGCGGCCCTTCAGGGTCGCCGTTTTGCTTGTGGGCTTCGCGGTCCTGCTTGCCGGGTTGCTGTCCGCAGCGCAGACCCATGCCTTCATGCAGAAGGCGCTTCCTGCCACGGGACGCGTTGCAGACTTCGAGCAAGTCTCGCGTCGTTCCTGGTACCCCGTCGTCGAGTTCGAGGACGGGCAAGGGCATGTCGTGCGCTTCACAAGCACGATGGGATCCCGCTACCCAAGCCAGGACATCGGCGACGACGCCCCGGTGCTCTACGACCCGGGGGACAACTCACCGACTCGCGCGGCGAGGGTGGCAGGCGGCCCCACCTGGGGGCCTGCGATCATGACGGTAGCCATCGGTCTCTTCCTCATGGGCACGCCACTCTGGGGAATGCGACGCGCGAGATTCGAGCGCCGCGGCCGAGGCTACGGCGCTGCGAACAGACGCTGAGCCAGCTCATCCGCTGCGTTGACGGTGCGCAGCTCGGCATAGGCGGCCTCGGCCTCCGGGTAGGCGCGCTTCAGGTAGTGCAGCCACTGCTTGAGCCTGCCACCCTGGTGCCGTGCCGCGACCGTGGCGCGCACCTGGGTGAAGAAGACCTGCATCAGCGGCAGCAGGTCCGCCCACGGCAATGACTCGGCACGCTGGCCCGCCACGCGCAGCGCCAGGCCGGGGTCGGCCACCATGCCGCGACCCAGCATCAGGTGCTCGCAGCCGCTGCGCTCACGCGCCAGCTCGGCGTGCTCCACCGTCCAGATCTCGCCGTTGGCGATGACGGTCAGCGGCACGGCCTCGCGCACGGCGGCGATGCGCTCCCAGTAGGCCGGCGGCTTGTAGCCATCGGCCTTGGTGCGGGCGTGCACGACGATCTCCTCGGCGCCCGCCGCATGGATGGCGCGGGCCACGTCCAGCGTGCGGCTGTCGTCCATGTAGCCCAGGCGCATCTTGGCCGAGACCATGATGCCGGCCGGCACCGCACGGCGCACGGCGGACACGATCTCGTGGATCAGTTCGGGCTCGTCCAGCAGCACGGCACCGCCGCGATGGCGGTTCACGCATTTGGCGGGGCAGCCAAAGTTCAGGTCGATGCCCTCGGGCTTCAGCTCGGCCAGCCGCGCGGCGTTCTCGGCCAGGCAGTGCACGTCGGAGCCCAGCAGCTGCGGGTGCACCGGCACGCCGGCCGCCGTGCGCCCGCCGTTCTTCAGCTCCGGCACGATGCGCGTGAACACGCGGCTTGGCAGCAACTGGTCGGTCACGCGGATGAACTCGGACACGCAACGGTCCACGCCACCCACGCGAGTCAGCACGTCGCGCAGGATGTGATCGAGCAGGCCCTCCATGGGCGCCAGGAGGATCATTTCGACGCGTCCTGGTTCATCAGGTGAAGACGCAGATCGAACTCCAGCTGGACGTAGTCCGGCTCCATGTGCTGGCACAGCTGGTAGAAGGCCTTGTTGTGCTCCAGCTCTCGCAGATGGGCCAGCTCGTGCACGACGATCATGCGCAGCAGCGCCGCCGGCGCGTCCTTGAACAACGTGGCGACGCGGATCTCGCGGCGCATCTTCAGCTTGGCGCCTTGCACCTGCGTGCGGCGCGTGTGCGTGCCCAGCGCCTGCTGCAGCACGCGCAGCTTGGCATCGAACCCGACGAAGTTCAGCGGCGGCGCATTGCGCAGGTGGCGGGTCTTGAGGTCGTTCACGTAGGTGAACAGCGCGGAGTCGCTGCGCACCTCGTGGCGCTCGGGGTAGCGGCGCTGCAGGTAGTCGGCCAGCCGGCCTTCGGCCTGCAGTGCTTCGGCCTGGGCAATCAGCTCGGGCGGGTAGCCGGCGAGGTAGCGTGCCGCGCTGGCAAGATGGGGCGATGTCATCGGAAACGTTCAGGATCAGGCTGGAGCCGCAGGGCGCCATTTTCGACTGCGCCGCCGACCAGCCCCTGCTGCTCGCCGCGCTGGCCGCCGGCATCGCCCTGCCGTGGTCCTGCCGCAATGGCAGTTGCCGCACCTGCTTGTCGCAGCTCGTCGACGGCCGCATCGAGCACCGCATCCCCTGGCCGGGCCTGTCGGCCGAGGAGAAGGCCGAGGGGCTGATCCTGCCCTGCGTGGCCGAGCCGCGCAGCGACTGCGTGCTGCGCCCGGGCGCTTGAGCTCGTCCACAGCACCTGTGGACAAACCCGTGAACAGCCTGCGGGCGACCGCGTTAAGTGCTTGCTCTTTCAGGGCTTTTCTTAATCTGCCTCAGTTTCGGGCAGGGACATGCGGCGGGACAATCACGGCCATGCATCGCACCATCTTCACGACGCCCATCGTCAGCAGCCTGCTGCGCGGCGTCTCTCTGGCGTGGCTCAGGCTCGCGGGCTGGACCGTCCAGGGCCAGCTGCCACCCGAGGCGCGCAAGAGCGTCTTCATCGCCGCACCTCACACCAGCAACTGGGACCTGCCCTACACGCTGTTTGCGTCGTTCGCGCTGCGCCTGACGCCCTATTGGATGGGCAAGGCCTCCATCTTCAGGTTCCCGTTCGGTGGGTTGATGCGCTGGCTGGGCGGCATCCCGGTGGACCGCAGCAAGTCGACCAACCTCGTCGCCGCGTCGGCCGAGGCGCTGCAGGCCGCGGACGGGCCGGTGCAGCTCATCGTGCCGCCAGAGGGCACGCGCAGCAAGACCGTCTACTGGAAGACCGGCTTCTACTGGATCGCCGTCACGGCCAAGCTGCCCATCGTCATGGCCCACATGGACTATCCGCGCAAGCTCGTCGGCCTCGGCCCGCTGTTCGTGCCGACCGGCGACGTGGATGCCGACATGACCTTGATCAAGCGCTACTACGCGCAGTTCAAGGGCAAGAACTCAGACCAGTTCACGCACGAGTAGATGAGCCGCTTGTCCGGTCTCGGCCCGAACACCGCCCAAATCAACGATTCCGCCAAAGATGTCGACCACCCCGTCCAAAGACCCGCTGCACGGCATGACGCTGGAGGCCATCGTCACGGCGCTGGTCGAGCATTTCGGCTGGCGTGAGCTGGGCGAACGCATAGCGATCAAGTGCTTCCGCATCGACCCCAGCGTGTCGTCCAGCCTGAAGTTCCTGCGCAAGACGCCGTGGGCGCGCGCGAAGGTGGAGAGCCTGTACCTGTTCATGCGGCGCGAGCAGGCCCGCGCCGTCAAGGCTTAACGACCACCGGGTTCCGGGAGCTCGATCTTCACTTCGAGCACCTCCAGGTCGCCCTGACGCTCCATGTGGACCTTGATGTCGTCGGGATTGATGGCCACGTACTTGCTGATGACGGCCACCAGCTCGCGCTGCAGCTGCGGCAGGTAGTCGGGGCTGCTGCTGCGGCCATTGCGCTCGTGCGCGAGGATGAGTTGCAGCCGCTCCTTGGCGACGCTGGCCGAGCTTTTCTTCTCACCGAGGAAGAAGTTCAGGAATCCCATTGCCAGGCCCCCCTCACTTGGCGCCGAAGACGCGCTTGAACCAGCTGGGCTTCACGGCTTCGGTGAAGCGCATGGGCTTGTCTTCGCCGAGGAAGCGCGCGACGACGTCCTTGTAGGCCTCGGCCACGTCGGTGCCCTGCAGGTGGATGGCCGGCGTGCCCTGGTTGGACGCCTGCAGCACGCTCTCGCTCTCGGGGATGACGCCGATCAGCGGCGTGCGCAGGATTTCGTGGATATCGTCCAGGCTCAGCATCTGGCCACCCTCGACGCGGTTGGGGTTGTAGCGCGTGATGAGCAGGTGCTCCTTCACGGGCTCGCCGCCTTCGATGGCGCGCTTGGTCTTGCTGGACAGCATGCCCAGGATGCGATCGCTGTCACGCACCGACGAGACCTCGGGGTTGGTCACCACCAGCGCCTCGTCGGCGTAGTGCATGGCCATCAGCGCACCGGTCTCGATGCCGGCCGGCGAGTCGCAGATGATGTAGTCGAACTCCATCTCCTTCAGCTCGTCCAGCACGCGCTCCACGCCGTCCTGCGTCAGCGCGTCCTTGTCGCGCGTCTGCGAGGCGGCCAGGATGTAGAGCTTGTCCAGCTGCTTGTCCTTGATCAGCGCCTGCGTCAGCTTGATCTCGTCGTTGACGACGTTGATCAGGTCGTACACCACGCGGCGTTCGACGCCCATGATGAGGTCCAGGTTGCGCAGGCCCACGTCGAAGTCGATGACGCAGGTCTTGAAGCCGCGCATCGCGAGGCCGGTGGCGAAGCTCGCGCTGGTGGTGGTCTTGCCGACCCCGCCCTTGCCGGAGGTGACGACGACGATCTTGGTGGTCATCTGGGGCTTTCCTGTTCGTTCAGTTCAATCGGGGTTCGGGGCTCAGAACGCGAGCGGCTGCATCAGCAGCTTCTCGCCGTCGAGGAAGACCTGCGCCGGCTTGCCCGACACCTCGGGCGGCAGCGGGTTCTCGGTGGTGCGGTAGATGCCAGCGATGGACAGCAGCTCGGCCTCCAGGCTGTATGCGTAGATGCGTGCCGACGTGTCGCCGCGCGCGCCGGCGATGGCCTTGCCGCGCAGCGGCGCATAGACGTGCACGCTGCCGTCGGCGATGACCTCGGCACCGTGGTTCACCAGCGCCAGCACGACGAGGTCGCCGCCCTTGGCGTAGATGCGCTGGCCGGAGCGCAGCGGCTTGTCGACGACCAACGTCGGCGCCGGGGCAGCCGGCTTCTCGACGATCTTCTCGACGGTGATCTCGCGCACCACTTCGCGCACGGTCTCGACGGGAGCGGCCTGCACGGCGGGCTCGTCGGCCGCATCGGCCAGGCCCAGCTCAAGCGCCAGCGCCAGTTCGTCGGCGGTCGCACCGGCCACGGCCACGGGCTGCAGCTGGCTGTCGCGCAGCAGTTGCACGATGGCCCGCAGGTCCACCGGCGCGGGGCCGTCCAGCGCGAGTGCTGCCTGGCTGTCGCCACCCACCGGGGCCGGCGCACGCGGCACCTGGCTCAGGTCGATGACCACGGGCTCGTGCTCGAAGCCACCCTGGCCCGCGCGCTCAGTCCAGTCGGCGGCCAGTTCGGACATGTCGGCGCTGTGCAGCACCAGGCCCAGCAGACTGAAGCGGCGCGACTTCAATTCGAAAGTGCCGGCGCGAGAAGCGCTCTTGTTGCGCCCGCCGTTCTCCCTTGTCGTTTCCGCCATGCCCCGTTGCCGCCCGTTCAAAAGGCCGCGAGTTTAGCCGCCGGCACCGGGCGGCCTCTTGGGGACTGCCCCCAAAGGCGCCGCGTGGCGCCGCCTCAAAAACGGGCAGTGCAAGACCAGCGGTGGCCGATCAAGCACTTAGCGCTGCTGTCGTCAGCCGGCCCACAGACTTGTCCACAGAACGCGGGGACAAACATCACAAATCTGTCATCCAGACCCGTGACATACGGCCACCTCGGCTTGACTTATCCCCAAATACGGAACCCGTCAAGCCCCGACGGACTGCATCACACATCTGCCCATCACCTCAGCTCATATCACGCTAAGTGATTGATTCATATAGGCCGCCCACAGCTGCCTAGAAATTGAGCAACCTAAGCAGAGCCGCATTGCATAAGGGCTTGGGGGCGACGGAGGGCAGTTCTCCACAAAGTTTTCCACAGACTCGGTGGATAGCTTCAAGAAGTATTACGAATCAGTGACTTAACCGCGTTCCTTGATGCACTCTGGAGCTTTCGGCGCCAAGTGCGGCGCATGGGAGCACGAGGCGAGCAGGTACATTGGGCCCTGCCCGCAACCCGCGGACGCCCCCCCTGGAGAACTGCCCTTGGCCACGCCCAACTACAGCTACGAGAAACGCCAGCGCGAACTGGCCAAGAAGCGCAAGGCAGAAGAAAAGCGCCAGCGCAAGCTGAGCGGCAAGCCGGACGACGGCACCTCGAACGATGAACCGCAGGCCGACGGCGAATCAGCGCCCGCCCCCGCGGCACCCGCCGATCCGCAAACCTAAAATCCGGCGCTTCGCCGCTCAGCCCCTGCCGTCCCCGTCTCCATGTCCCGCCAGCTCTTCGTCACCACCGCCCTGCCCTATGCCAACGCCGGTTTCCACATCGGCCACATCATGGAGTACACCCAGGCCGACATCTGGGTTCGCTACCAGCGCATGGCGGGCTCGCAGGTGCACTTCGTCTGCGCGGACGATGCCCATGGCGCGCCGATCATGATCGCGGCCGAAAAGGCCCAGAAGACGCCGCAGGAGTTCGTCGCCGGCATCGCTGCCGGCCGCAAGCAGTACCTCGACGGCTTCCACATCAGCTTCGACAACTGGCACTCGACCGACGGGCCGGAGAACCACGAGCTGTCCAAGGCTGTCTACCTCTCGCTGCGCCACAACGAGCTGATCTCGACCAAGACCATCGAGCAGTTCTTCGATCCGGCCAAGTCCATGTTCCTGCCGGACCGCTTCATCAAGGGCGAATGCCCCAAGTGCGGCGCGAAGGACCAGTATGGCGACAGCTGCGAGGTCTGCGGCGCGGTCTACGCGCCCACCGAGCTGAAGAACCCGTACTCGGTGCTTTCCGGCGCGACGCCGGTGCTCAAGACCAGCGAACACTACTTCTTCCGCCTGAGCGACCCGCGCTGCGTCGACTTCCTGACGCAATGGACGCAGGAGCCCGGCCGCCTGCAGCCCGAGGTGCTGAACAAGATCCGCGAGTGGTTCGAGCCCGACGAAGAGGGCAACAACCGCCTGAGCGACTGGGACATCAGCCGTGACGCGCCCTACTTCGGCATCGAGATCCCGGACGCGCCGGGCAAGTACTTCTACGTCTGGCTGGACGCGCCCATCGGCTACCTCGCGTCGCTGAAGAACTACTTCGGCAAGATTGGCAAGGACTTCGACGCCTTCATGGCCGACGAGTCCGTCGAGCAGGTGCACTTCATCGGCAAGGACATCACCTACTTCCACACGCTGTTCTGGCCCGCGATGCTGCACTTCAGCGGTCGCAAGACACCCAACCACGTCTTCGTGCACGGCTTCATGACCGTCAACGGCGGCGAGAAGATGAGCAAGAGCCGCGGCACGGGTCTGGACCCGCTGAAGTACCTCAGCCTGGGCCTGAACGCCGAGTGGCTGCGCTACTACATCGCCGCCAAGCTGAACGCCCGCGTCGAGGACATCGACTTCAACCCCGAGGACTTCGCCGCCCGCGTCAACAGCGACCTGGTCGGCAAGTTCATCAACATCGCGTCGCGCGCGGCCGGGTTCCTGACCAAGCGCTTCGACGGCAAGCTGGGCGCAGCGCTCGGCGCCGAAGGCTCGGCGCTGCTGGACACGCTGCGCGCACAGAGCGGTTCGGTCGCCGAGCTGTACGAGGCGCGCGAGTTCGGCAAGGCGCTGCGCGAGATCATGGCGCTGGCCGACAAGGTCAACGAATACGTCGACACGCACAAGCCCTGGGAACTGGCCAAGCAGGAAGGCATGGACGCCGCGCTGCACGAGGTCTGCAGCGTCTGCATCGAGGCCTTCCGCCTGCTGACGATCTACCTCAAGCCCGTGCTGCCGGCGCTGGCCGCACAGGTCGAGGCCTTCCTGAAGATCGAGCCGCTGCAGTGGGGCGACAGCGCACGCGCTCTGGGCAGCCACCAGATCGGCGCCTATCAGCACCTGATGCAGCGCGTGGACCTCGCCAAGGTCGAGCAGCTGTTCGAGGCACCGCCGGCACCCAAGGTCGTCCCGGGCGGCGAAGACGTCGCAGCGGAAATCAAGATCGACGACTTCGCCAAGGTCGACCTGCGCATCGCCCGGATCGTGAAGGCCGAGCTGGTGGAGGGCTCCGACAAGCTGCTGCGCCTGACGCTGGACGCGGGCGAAGGCCGCACCCGCAACGTCTTCAGCGGCATCCGCAGCGCCTACAAGCCCGAGGACCTCGAAGGCAAGCTGACCGTGCTCGTCGCCAACCTGGCGCCGCGCAAGATGAAGTTTGGCGTCAGCGAAGGCATGGTCCTTGCTGCCAGCCACGCCGATGAGAAATCCAACCCCGGCATCTTCGTCCTCGAGCCCCACGACGGTGCCCAGCCGGGCATGCGAGTGCGCTAAGGCGCGGCAGGCCAGGGCGTCGCCGCTGTCCATGGCCGTCTCCTACGCCCGCCGCCTGCTGGCCGTGGAGCGCACGGCGGAAGGCAACGCCCATCTGGGCTGGCTGCTGGCCTTCGTCGCCGGCGCCACCAACGCGGGCGGCTTCCTGGCCGTGCACCACTACACCTCGCACATGACCGGCCTGGTGTCGGCCGCTGCCGACGGCCTGGTGCTGGGCCAGCACCAGGCCTGGATGATGGCCGTCGGCGCGCTGCTGTTCTTCGTCGCAGGCGCGGCCACGACGGCGGTGCTGGTCAACATGGGCCGCCAGCGTCAGGCCCACAGCATCTATGCCTTGCCGCTGCTGCTGGAAGCCGCCTGCCTGCTGGCCTTCGGCCTCATGGGTGCCTGGCTGGCCAGCCTGCAAGACCTGCTGGTGCCGGCCACGGTGTCCATGCTGTGCTTCACGATGGGCCTGCAGAACGCGCTGATCACCAAGGTGTCGCGCGCCGAGATACGCACCACGCACGTCACCGGCATCGTCACCGACCTGGGCATCGAGCTGGGCCGCGCGCTGTACGGCATGGGCGGCACACCGGTGCATGTGAACACCGCCAAGCTGCGACTGCTGGGCGGGCTTCTGCTGGCCTTCGCCGTGGGCGGCGTGGCCGGCGCCTGGGCGTTCAAGGCCATTGGCTACGCCGCCACGCTGCCGCTGGCCGGCGCGCTGGCCTTCCTGGGCCTGGTGCCGGCGTGGGACGACCTGGCCCGCGCACGCACCCGATAAAATGCCGCGATTCGATTGAAAGCCCTGTCATGCCGCTGTTCTGGAAGCCCTACAAGTCCGAAGTCACCTCCTTCATCGAGCAGCTGAAGGCCCAGCGCCCCACGCTGGAAGCCGAACAGCGCGCCGGCCGCGCGCTGCTGTGGGACAAGGAGCAGGACCGCGCCGCCCAGGCCGGCTTCAACGAAGCCCGTGTCGCCCAGCAGCCCTACGTCTACCAGACCAAGGCATGACCGTCTCCGTGGCTGACGAGAACAGCCACGCCGAGTCCGACCTGCCCGAGACGGTCGACACGGTCGCCGTCGCTCGCCTGTACGGCGAGCCGCTGTTCCAGATGCCGCTGGACCTCTACATCCCGCCGGATGCGCTGGAGGTCTTCCTGGAGGCCTTCCAGGGCCCGCTGGACCTGCTGCTGTACCTGATCCGCAAGCAGAACTTCAACATCCTCGACATCCCGCTGGCCGACGTGACGCGCCAGTACCTGAGCTATGTCGAGCAGATCCGCAAGCACAACCTGGAGCTGGCCAGCGAGTACCTGCTGATGGCGGCCATGCTCATCGAGATCAAGTCGCGCATGCTGCTGCCGCCCAA
>CAMLKW010000034.1 GCA_946480605.1 uncultured Roseateles sp.
GACGCTGCACGCGCCGCTGGCGGGGCCGATCGACGCGGTCTTCCTGCTGGAGCCGGACGAGCGCCGCCGCCAGCTTCGCCGGGTCGTGACGATGGGCGTTCGCCGGGTCGACGACGTCCTCCTCGATCACGACGACCGGCAGTGCCATGGGCCGCGCCTCGAAGTTGACGAAGACGCAGGGCAGTTGGCGGCGCTCCAACTCGCCCAGGTAGCCGTCCTCGGCGTTGGGCATGGGCAGGATCAGGCCGGCGCACAGATTGGCCAGCATGTCGCGCGTGCCGGCGCGATCAGGGCCGTCGAAGCGCTCGGCGTTGAACAGCACGATGTCGTAGCCGCGTGCACGGGCTTCGCTGCTGATCTCCTTGGCGATCTCGTGCAGCGCGAGCGAACCGAAGTTGTTGACGAAGATGCCGATCAGCTTGCTCTTTTCGCCGCGCATGCGCCGCGCCACCATGTCGGGCGCGTAGTTCAACTGGGCGGCCGCCTCCATGATGCGGGCGCGGGCGTCCTCGGACACATAGCCCTCGCCGCGGATCGCGCGTGACGCCGTGATGGGGGCGACGCCCGCCAGCTTTGCGACTTCACTGAGCCTGCTGGGTTTTCGCATAGATCGTGCCGGGAATTGAATAGCTGAATGTGGTGACGATACCACATTGGGGGCTGGGAGCGGGATAGGGTGTGGTCCGGCCTGCGCCATGCGATTGCTGGGCGGGTATCTCGAAAAAACGGCTTGGCCTGAATTGGTTGATATGCTAACGTGACCATATTGTCAGAAAAGGCAGTGCGGAGGAGCGCGCCGGCGGCGCCGTGGCAACCCTGTACTGGACTTCTGGAATCCTCACCTCTGTCCCGACACCAAGACGATGACACTCAAGAACTACGTGGCCGGTCTGCTACTCACGCTGGGCTTCGCGCTCGGTGGCTGCGCGAGCGCGCCCCCCGGCCCTGGCGTCGAGCGCAGCGAGGTGATCGCGGCGATCGACAAGGTCAATGGCTATTGGCAATCCCGGAATCCTGCGCAGGAAACCGCGTTCTGGAACGTGGCGGCCTACCACACGGGCAACATCGAGGCCTATCGGGTGACGGGCAACGAGGGCTATCGCCGCTATTCGGAGGCCTGGGCCGAGCACAACCAGTGGGCGGGCGCGAAGTCGGGCGACAAGGCCAGCTGGAAATACCACTACGGCGAGACCGACGAGTACGTGCTGTTCGGCGACTGGCAGATCTGCTTCCAGGTCTATGCCGACCTCTATCAACTGGCCAAGGACCCACGCAAGATTGCGCGTGCCCGCGAGGTCATGGAATATCAGATGAGCACCCCCAACAAGGATTATTGGTGGTGGGTGGATGGTTTGTATATGGTCATGCCGGTCATGACCAAGATGTACAAGATTACCGGCAATCGCCAATATCTTGAAAAGCTGAACGAGTATTACAGCTACGCCGGCAGCATCATGTATGACCCCGAGGCGCGGCTTTATTACCGGGATGCCCGCTACGTATATCCGCAGCACAAGAGCGTCAACGGGAAGAAGGATTTCTGGGCGCGCGGCGATGGCTGGGTGTTTGCGGGTCTGGCCCGGGTGCTGGCCGAACTGCCGCAGGACGATCCCCATCGCGGCGAGTACGTCCAGCGGCTGCAGGACATGGCCGCGGCGCTGGCGCCGCTGCAGCAGCCCGAGGGCTACTGGACGCGCAGCCTGATGGACCCCGCGCACGCGCCGGGCCCGGAGACCAGCGGTACGGCCTTCTTCACCTATGGCTTGCTGTGGGGCATCAACAATGGCCTGCTGCCGCGCGACCGTTACCTGCCGGTGGCCTTGCGCGGCTGGCGCTACCTGACGACCGTGGCCCTGCAGCCCGGCGGCAAGCTGGGCTACATCCAGCCCATCGGCGACCGGGCCATCCCCGGCCAGGTGGTGGACCAGAACTCCACGGCGCACTTCGGCGTCGGGGCCTTCCTGCTCGCGGCTGCCGAGATGGTCCGCCTGCTCGACAAATAACCAGTTCATCAGGAGACCATGGTGGAACGGCGCAACTTCATGCGGGCGGCAGCCCTGGGGGCTCCCCTGTCCGGGCTGCTCGCGACCAGCCAGGCGGCGGCTGCCGCGTCGGCGGCCCCGGCCCCGGGCCAGGAGCGGGCCTATCAGCTCGATCTGCTCAAGCGCATGGCGGAGCCGGTGTTGGGGCCCATGTCCCGGGGCGAACTCAAGAAGAAGTTCGTGCTTGAGCTCAGCCCGACCTGGGACGGCCGCGACCCCGCCGTGGCCTACCTGGAGTGCTTTGGCCGCCTGATCTCTGGGATCGCGCCCTGGCTCGCGCTGCCGGCGGACGATTCGGAGGAGGGGCGGCTGCGTCGACGCCTGCAGCAACAGGCGCTGCAAAGCTATGTCCACGCGGTCGACCCCAGGAATCCGGACTACCTGACCTGGCGCGGACACGGCCAGGCGCTGGTGGATTCCGCCTACTTCACCAATGCGCTGATGCGCGCGCCCAAGGTGTTGTGGGAGCCGCTGGATGCGACCACCAAGAGCCGCATCGTTGCCGAGATCAAGGGCCTGCGCCGCATCGAGGTGCCCAACATCAACTGGCTGCTGTTCGCCGGGATGAACGAGGCGTGGCTGCTGTCCATCGGCGAGGAGTACGACCCGATGCGTCTGCACGGTGCGATCCGCAAGATCAACGAGTGGTACATCGGCGACGGCTGGATCAAGGACGGGCAGGACTTTCACTTCGACTACTACAGCTCCTACGTCATGTACCCGATGCTCATCGAGGTGCTGGACGTGCTGGCGGCCAAGAAGGCGTACTTCTGGAACGCCAAGCCGGAAGAGCTGCTGGCGCAGGCCACGAAGCGCGCGCAGCGCTATTGCGAGCACCTGGAGCGCTTCATCGGCCCGGAGGGCAGCTACCCGCCCGTCGGCCGTTCGTTGACCTACCGCACGGCCGTGTTCCAGCCGCTGGCCTTGCTGGCCTGGCGCAAGCAGTTGCCGGCCTCGCTGCCCGAGGGGCAGGTGCGTTCGGCCCTGCATGCCGCCCACGTTGCCATCTGGGGCGGGCCGAGCAATTTCAACAAGGACGGCTACCTCAACATCGGCTTCCGTGGCAGCCAGCCGGAGCTGGGCGACTGGTACTCCAACAACGGCAGCATGTACATCGCCGCGGCCGGGCTGCTGGCGCTGGGGCTGCCGGCGGGCGACTCCTTCTGGACCGCGCCGGCGCTGGACTGGACGCAGAAGAAGGCCTTCGGCGGCGGTCGCTTCCCCAAAGACTACCCGGTCAACTACTGATGAAGCACCTGCTTGTGGCCGCCTGCCTTGCGGTCGCCGCGTTCGATGTGGCGGTGGCGGAACGCATGGCGATCACCGTGCGGCATGAGCTGCCGACGGCCCGGCCCGCGGAGACGATCGCCGTGCCCTGGTCCGAGGTCACCCGGCGCCTGCCGGGCGCGCTGATGCACCAGCTGGCCGTGCGTGACGCCAGCGGGCGGGTGCTGCCCTACCAGGTCACCAATGTGGCGCCGCAGGCCCGGGATCCCAAGGGGGTGGGCATCGCCTACGGCGAGCTGCTGTTCCAGCACGACTTTGCCGATGGCGAGCGCAGCGCCCGCTTCACCGTCGAGAAGACCGCCACGGTGGCGCCGCCGTTTCCGGCCAAGGCGTTTGCCCGTTATGTTCCCGAGCGCCTTGACGACTTCGCGTGGGAGAACGATCGCATCGGCCATCGCACCTACGGACCCGCGCTGGCCGAGCCGGCGCCGCCCGGCAGCGACAAGGAGGTGCTGGTGACCAGCGGCCTCGACATCTGGTTCAAGCGGCCGTCCTACCTCGTCATCGACCGCTGGTATGCCAAGGGGCACGACCACTATCACAAGGAAGAGGGCGAGGGCCTGGACATGTATGCCGTGGGGCGCACGCGCGGCGCCGGCGGCACCGGCATCTGGAACGGCAGCCGGTTGTTCGTCAGCCGCAATTACGCGACCTGGCGCATTGTCACGAACGGCCCGGTGCGTACCGTCTTCGAACTGACCTACGACAACTGGGATGCCGACGGCGTGGCCGTCAGCGAGGTGAAGCGGTTCACTGTCGATGCGGGGCATCTGTTCGACCAGGTCGAGAGCACCTTCACCACGGCGAGCCCGCAGACGCTCACCGTGGCGCTGGGCCTGAACAAGAAACCGGCCTATGCCGAGCAGGCGCCGACGGTGGCTGCCTACCGCGCCCCGGACACGCTGATGCAGTGGGTGCGCCAGCGCAGCGCGGGCGACTTCGGCACGGCCATCGTGCTGCCCGGCGCTGACGGCTATGCGGCGGACCCCGACAACGAACTGATCCTCGCCAAGGTCCGTGCCGGCCAGCCGCTGCGCTACTACCTGGGGGCGGCCGTCAGCTGGTCCGGCGAATTCACGAGCCCGCAGGCTTGGCAGGCCTATGTGGAGGCGTATCGCAAGCGCGTGGCGTCGCCGGTCCGCGTGGAAATCGGCATGGAATAGCACGGCGCCTGCGTGGGATTGATAAACATGCCCTCGGCGATGAAAGGGCAGGGGTTCTGGTGCTTGGGTTGGATTTTGTCTTGGCTGCGGATGAGGAATTTTGTATATCTCGCGCCTCGTTATTCATACCTGATCCGCGGCTGGGCGAAGTAAGCTGAATCTGTTCGGTTGGCGGGGTCGCCGGCGATATCGCCGGCACGCCCATGGCGCCGGGACACGTTGGCGCAGAAGGTGTTGCCTGAGTGGCGGGGTTGAGTTGTTGTTCGTGCAAACCCTTGGATTGGGCTGATAGGGCAACGTTACCATGTGCATGTTGTGGACGGACTGCGGGCTGCTTGCCCGGAGGACTCCCGCATGGAGGGTGACGATGGCCTGCAGCGCCACCGGGTCAATCCGGTGGCACCGAACGATGCAGGTCGGACGGCGGCTCATGCTGCCGCCTCGGTTTCCTTGGCGATTGGCTCCAGCGCAGATCGCCATTTATTTGATGATGAATGGTAACGTTGGCATATTGTCGACTCCACTCATCGAATCTGCGGATCTGAGGCTGTGCCTCAACTGCGGAAGTGACCATAACTAACAGCCATGCCCGGATTGAGGCGTGGCGAAAAAGCCCTGGCGGCATATGGAGTAGAGACGATGAAGCAACGATTGATTTGTTCGGCCGTGTCCATGATGCTGGCCGCCATCCACGGCGCGGCTGCTGCGCAGGCGAACCCGCCGGCGGCGGCCCAAGCCCCCGAGGCGGGCGCCAGTGCCGCGGCGCAGGAGGGCAAGCAGCAACTGGAATCGGTGGTGGTGACGGGCTTCCGCTCCAGCCTCGAAAAGTCCATGGTGCTGAAGCAGCAGGCCATCGGCGTGCGCGATTCCATCGTGGCCGAAGACATCGGCAAGTTCCCCGAGGCCAACGTGGCGGAGTCGCTGCAGCGCGTGCCCGGCGTCATCCTGAACCGCGACGAAAGCTCGGGCGAAGGCCAGCGCATCTCCATCCGCGGCCTGCCGACGGAGTACTCCGTCACCACGCTGAACGGCGCACTGGTGAACGCCACGTCCACCAGCACCATCGGCAGCGCGGCGCGCGGCTTCAACTACGACGTGTTCGCGTCCGAACTGTTCGGTCGCGTGGACTTCTACAAGACGCCGCTGGCCGAACTGAGCGAGGGCGGCATGGGCGGCGTCGTGGACCTGCAGACGCCACGACCGTTCGACAACAAGGGCCGCATCATTCGCTACGGCCTCACCGCCTCGTACAACACCACGGGCAAGAAGACCGACCCGATGGGCTTCGCGCTGTACTCCAACACCTGGGGCGAACTGGGCGCGCTGATCGGGGTGTCGCATTCCTCGGCAGTGAACAACCGCTCCGGCTTCGAGGCCACCGGCGGCTACAACAGCTCGGCGCGTGGCAGCCAGACGCCCGTGAAGGGCAACTTCGCCGTCGCGCTGGACTACGACAGCCCGCGCGCCAACCTCGGCAGCTACACCCGCAGCCAGGTGGACAACGCGCTGCTGCCGCGCATCTACCGCTTCTACGGCTCGTCCAACGACCGCAGCCGTGACGGCCTCGTCGGCTCGCTGCAATACAAGACGCCGACGCTGAACCTGAGCCTGGACACGCTGTACTCCAAGCTCAAGAACTCGCGCGACGAGGTGTATTTCGGCCTGCTGATCCGCAACACCCGCACCACCAACCGAAATGCGCCCGCGGGCCAGAGCGGCAACAACGGCTTCATTCCGCTGAACGTCAAGATCGACCCGGGCTCCAACCTGCTGACCGGCACCTTCGGCAACACCTCCTACAGCAGCGGCGTGACCTACAGCGAGGACGAGACCAAGTTCGGCTACGTGGCCGCCAACGCCCGCTGGAGCGTCAGCGACAAGCTGGTGCTGACCGGCCAGCTGAGCAGCAACAGCAGCAAGGCGCTGAGCTACCAGGACACGCTGTCCGGCCAGATCTTCGGCGTCGACACCACCATCGACTACGGCAGCGACCATGTCTACCCGGCCATGTCCTCGCCCGTCAGCTACACCGACCCGGCCAACTTCCAGGGCTTCGGCATCGGCACCGGCTGGACGCGCGAGACCGACAAGGGCAAGCAGGGCCGCCTCGTGGCCGACTGGGACTACGCGCTCGCCGGCGACTGGACCGGCCACCTGAAGGCCGGCCTGGTCTACGCCGAGACCTCCAAGGACATCAACAAGCGAAACGGCACGGCCGGCGCCACCGCCAAGCTCAACACGCTGGGCACGGCCGGCCTGCGCACGGGCATGACGTCCGTGCTGCCCATCTCCAACCTGGACATGGGCGCCGGCTGGCCGCACGCCTGGGGCACGTTCACCCGCGACTACACCTTCTCGACCTTCGACCCGCTGGCCTTCAACAACGAGGCCAGCTTCACGCCGGCACAGAGCTTCAAGGCCCAGGAGAACGTGTCCACGGCCTTCATCCAGTCGGACTTCAGGGGCGAGGTGCTGGGCCGTGAGCTGCGCCTGAACGCCGGCCTGCGCTACTCGCGCACCGAGACCCAGATCGACAACTACAAGCAGCAGGGCACCAGCCTCACCTACCTGCCCAACCAGGAGAAGGGCTCGTACAGCAACCTGCTGCCGGCGGTGAGCGCCGCGCTGGACCTGACGGACGACCTGACCTGGCGCGCTTCCTGGGGAAAGACGCTGAGCCGCGCCTCTCTGTCCATCATCGCGGCGCAGACCGTCATCCCCAACCCCTTCGACAACACCGCCACGGCCGGCAACCCCAGCCTGCGCCCGCAGCAGTCCAAGAACCTGGACACCAGCATCGAGTGGTACTTCCAGAAGGGCAGCATGCTGTCGGCCGCCATCTTCAAGAAGGACCTGACCGACGCCACCGTGGCCAGCACCACGCAGACCACCTTCGGCGCGCTGGGCCTGCCCGACACCGCGCTGGGCGCCATCTTCCAGAACGCCCAGGGCAAGGTGGACCCGGCGCTGCCGATGACGCTGCGCACCTACAGCAACGCCGGCAAGCAGACGCTGAAGGGCTTCGAGCTGGCCTACCAGCAGGCCTTCAACTTCCTGCCCGACCCCTTCAAGGGCCTGGGCGCGCTGGCCAGCTACACGCACATCAACCCGTTCAACAGCGCGGCATGGGTCACCACCGCGGGCAACACCATCGAGGTGAACTCGGTGCCCAAGTACGCCTACAGCACCACGCTGTACTACGAGAACGGCCCGCTGGCCATGCGTGCGTCCTACAACTACAAGGGCCGCTCGCTGCACGGCGACAACCCGCGCAACAACGGTGACGACCTGATCCGCTGGCGCGCCGGCCGGGGCTACCTGGACGCCAACATCAGCTACAAGATCAGCGATGCGCTGGAGATCCGCCTGGATGCGCTGAACCTGTCCAACACGCTGGCCTACGACTACTTCGAGGACGCTACGGGTCAGTACGGTCGCGGCAACAAGACCCGCATGGACTACGCCAAGTACGACGGCCGCACCTTCAAGATCGGCCTGCGCGGCAAGTTCTAAGCATCGGGTTGATTGAATGGGGAGCGGGCTTCGTGAGAGGCTTGCCCCTTTGCCTTGCCATGAAGAAGACAGCAGCTCTTGCCCTGGTCATTGCGGCCTTGATCGCTGGTTGCGCCGCCACGCCGCCGGGTGAGAGCCTGCGCATCGTGGACGTGGCCGACGGCTGGGCCCGCAACTCCGTCAATGCGGTGGTGTTCCGCAAGAACTCGCTCGTGACGCATGGCGAGCACCAGTACATCGCCTTCTACGACCCGGCTGCCAACGTCGTTCTGGGCAAGCGCCGCCTGGGCAGCGAGGACTGGGAGCTGAAGACCACGCGCTACAAGGGCCATGCGGCGGATGCCCACAACAGCATCAGCATCATGGTGGACGGCGCGAGCTATCTGCATGTCTCCTGGGACCACCACAACAACGCCTTGCGCTATGCGCGCAGCCTGCGTCCCGGCTCGCTGGATTTGACGGACAAGCTGCCGATGACCGGGCTGGACGAGCGCTCCGTGTCCTACCCCGAGTTCCAACGCCAGCCCGACGGCAACCTGCTGTTCTTCTACCGGGACGGCGGCTCGGGCCGCGGCAACCTGGTCATCAACCGCTACGACGTGGCCACGAAGGCCTGGACGCGGCTGCACGCCAACCTGATCAGCGGGGAAGGGCGGCGCAACGCCTACTGGCAGTCCTTCCTGGACCACCGCGGCACGCTGCACCTGTCCTGGGTCTGGCGCGAGTCGCCGGACGTCGCCAGCAACCACGACCTGGCCTATGCCCGTTCGCGCGATGGCGGCCTGACGTGGGAGACCTCGGACGGCCGCCCCTATGCACTGCCCATCACCGCCGCCAGCGCCGAGGTCGCCGCGCACATCCCGCAGAACAGCGAGCTGATCAACCAGACCTCCATGTCGGCCGACGCGGACGGCAGCCCGGTCATCGCCAGCTACTGGCGCCGCGCCGGCGCCACGGTGCCGCAGTACCAGGTGGTCTACCGCGGCGGCGGCGCCTGGCGCGAGATGGAACTGGACTTCCGCCGCCTGCCGTTCTCGCTGAGCGGCGTCGGCACCAAGGCCATTCCCATCTCGCGGCCGCAGATCATGGCGGGCCAGCAGCCGGGCCGGCGCACGGCGCTGCTGGTGTTCCGCGACGCGGAGCGCGGCAGCAAGGTCTCGGTCGCCCACATCACCGACCTCGACAACCGGCGCTGGACCGTGCGCGACCTGACCGACCAGTCCGTGGGCGCCTGGGAGCCCAGCTTCGACACCGAGCTGTGGCGCCTGCGCGGCGAGCTGAACCTGTTCCTGCAGGCCGTCCACCAGGTCGATGGCGAAGGCAGTGCCGACGCCCCCCCCAGCAAGGTGCGCGTGCTGCAGTGGCGCCCTTGAACACCGAGTCTCCGGGTGCGCTGGCTGGCGCGCCTTTCACCCTGCCTCGCAAGCCGAGGCAGGGTTTTCTGCTCAAGCCTGTGATTGATGCAGCCGGCTGAAGCGAAACCCGCGCCGGCGGCGCTCAAATCCGCCCGCCGGCCGTTCGCCACCTCTTTGGACCGCTCATGACCGTTCTCCTTCCCCGCCGCCGCCTGCTGGGGGCCGCTGCCACCGGTGCCACCCTGATGCTGAATGCGCCGGTCGCCAGCGCTGCGCCAGCGCGCTTCGCCGTTGGCGAGAAGGATTTCCTGCTCGATGGCCAGCCGCTGCAGATCCGCTGCGGCGAGATGCACTTCGCCCGGGTGCCGCGCGAGTACTGGCGCCACCGCCTGCAGGCCATCAAGGCCATGGGCATGAACACCGTCTGCGCCTACCTGTTCTGGAACTATCACGAATGGCGCGAAGGCCGCTACCAGTGGGACGGCCAGCGCGACGCCGCCGAGTTCTGCCGCCAGGCGCAGGCCGAGGGCCTGTGGGTCATCCTGCGCCCCGGCCCCTACGCCTGCGCCGAGTGGGAGATGGGCGGCCTGCCCTGGTGGCTGCTGAAGAAGCACCCGGGCGACGCCTTCCTGCGCAGCCGCGACGACGCCTTCGTGCAGCCGGTGCGGCGCTGGATGAAGGAAGTGGGCCGCGTGCTGGGCGACCAGCAGGTCTCGCGCGGCGGTCCCATCCTGATGGTGCAGGTGGAGAACGAATACGGCTTCCTCAGCGACGACCGCGACTACATGCGCACCATGCGCCAGGCCGTGCTGGACGGCGGCTTCGATGTGCCGCTGTTCCAGTGCAACCCCACCAATGCCGTCGCCAAGACCCACATCCCCGAACTGCTGACGGTCGCCAATTTCGGCAGCGACCCCGCTGGCGGATTCAAGGCGCTGGCGGCGCTGCAGCAGGGGCCGCTGATGTGCGGCGAGTACTACTCCGGCTGGTTCGACACCTGGGGCGCACCGCACCGCCGCGGCGACAACAAGCGCGCCATCCAGGACATGGCCGCGATGCTGGAGGCCAACGGCTCGTTCAGCCTCTACATGGCGCATGGCGGCACCACCTTCGGCCTGTGGGGCGGCTGCGACCGGCCCTTCCGCCCCGACACCACCAGCTACGACTACGACGCCCCCATCACCGAGGCCGGCTGGCTGGGCGACAAGTTCCGCACCTACCGCGACTGCCTCGCCAAGCACCTGAAGCCCGGCGAGGTCCTGCCCGACCCGCCCGCCGCGCTGCCCGTGACGGCCTATGCCGCCTTCACGCTGGCGGAGACGGCACCCGTCTTGGCTAACCTGCCCGTGCCGGGCATCCACGCGGAGTCGCCGCGGCCCATCGAGCAGTACGACATCAGCCGCGGGCTGGTCGCCTACCGGGCCACGCTGCCCGCCGGCCCCGCCGCGAAGCTGGAGGCCGCCAACGCGCGCGACCTGGCCTGGGTCTTTGTCGGCGGCCGCCTGGCCGGCACCCTGGACACGCGCCACCGCCGCTTCAGTGTCGACATCCCCGCACGCAGCCGCGACACCACCGTCGAGATCCTGCTCTACACCATCGCCCGCGTGAACTTCGGCATGGAGGTGCATGACCGCAAGGGCCTGCAAGGCCCGGTGCTGCTGAAGACCAAGGCCGGCGCGCAGGAGATCCAGGGCTGGCAGATCCGCGCGATCGACTTCGGTGCCGACGGCGAGCTGCCGCCGCTGCGCTGGCAGCCCGGCAAGGCGACCGGCCCCGCCTTCTGGCGCGGCAGCTTCGACGCCCCCGTGCCGGCCGACACCTTCCTCGACATGTCGGCCTGGGGGCAGGGCATCGTCTGGGTCAACGGCCGCTGCCTGGGCCGCTACTGGAGCATAGGCCCGACGCAGACCATGTACCTGCCCGGCCCCTGGATCAAGCCCGGCCGCAACGAGGTCGTCGTGCTGGACCTGACCGGCCCGCGCGCCAACCGCATCGCGTTCACCGCGGTGCCCGTGCTCGACCAGCTGCGCCCCGAGCTTGACCTGCCGCGCCCGCCCAGCACCGCCCGGCCGCGCCTGGCCGGGCTGGTACCGGTGCACGAGGGGCAGTTCGCCGCCGGTCCGGCCACGCAAGAGGTGCGTTTCGCCGAGGCCGCGCACGGCCGCCAGCTCTGCATCGAGGTGCTCGACGGCTTCGACGGCAAGCCCCATGCGGCCATCGCCGAACTGGCGCTGCTGAACGCCCAGGGCCGGTCGCTGAACCAGACTGCCTGGACCATTGCCTACGTCAGCAGCGAGGAGGCGCGCAAGGAAGACGGCGGCGCGCTGAACGCCATCAACGGCCAGGCCACCGACTACTGGCACACCGCCTACAGCGGCGCCGTGAAGCCCTCGGGCCCGCCGCGCCTCATCCTCGACCTGGGCTCGGCGGTGGACATCGCCGGCCTGCGCTACACGCCGCGCCAGGGGCCGGAGGGCGTGACGGGCCGCATCCGCCGCTACCGCGTGTTCGTCGGCGACAAGCTGGTCGATCCGGGCTGACCCGGCCGTACCCCCGCATAGAAAAGCAAACAGGAGACATCCCGGATGACCCAGCCAACCCTCGGCAACTACAGGTGGACCATCTGTGCGCTGCTGTTCTTCGCCACCACCGTCAACTACCTGGACCGCCAGGTGCTGAGCCTGCTGGCGCCGGCGCTGTCCAAGGAGTTCGGCTGGTCCAACACCGACTACGCCAACATCACCGCGGTGTTCCAGTTCGGCTACGCGATCTCCATGCTGTTCGCGGGCCGCTTCATCGACGCCATCGGCACCAAGCGGGCGTTCACCATCGCCGTGGCGGTCTGGTCGGTCGGCGCCGTCATGCACGCGGCGTCCGTGCCCATAGGCGGCGTGCTGGTGGCGCTGGGCATCGCGCTGCCGGTGTCGGTGGTGGGCTTCATGGCCTCCCGCCTGGTGCTGGCCGTCGGCGAGGCGGGGAACTTCCCCGCGGCCATCAAGGCGACCGCAGAGTACTTCCCGAAGAAGGAGCGCTCGCTGGCCACCGGCATCTTCAATTCGGGCGCCAACGTCGGCGCCATCCTGGCGCCGCTGACCGTGCCGTGGATCGCCGTCACCTGGGGTTGGCAGATGGCCTTCATCGCCGTCGGCGCCATCGGCTTTCTGTGGATCGTCTTGTGGCAGCTCTACTACGACACGCCCGACCGCCAGCAGCGCCTGGGCGCGGCCGAGCGGGCCTACATCGAAGCCGACAACGAGCCCGCGCCGGTCGCCGAAGGCGCCAAGGTGCCCTGGTTCCGGCTGCTGGGCTACCGCCAGACCTGGGCCTTCGCGCTGGGCAAATTCCTGACCGATGGCGTCTGGTGGTTCTACCTGTTCTGGCTGCCCAAATACCTGTCCAGCCAGTACGGCATGAGCACGACCGACATCGCGCTGCCGCTGACCGTGCTGTACAGCATGACCATGATCGGCAGCATCGGCGGCGGCTGGTTCCCGGCCTTCTTCATGAACCGTGGCTACGCGCCCTATGACGGCCGCATGCGCGCCATGCTCGTCATCGCCTTCTTCCCGCTGGTCGTGCTGCTGGCACAGCCGCTGGGCGGCATCAGCTTCTGGCTGCCGGTGCTGCTGGTGGGCGTGGGTGCGTCGGCCCACCAGGCCTGGTCGGCCAACCTGTTCACCACCGTGTCGGACATGTTCCCCAAGCGCACTGTCGCATCGGTCGTCGGCATCGGCGGCATGGCCGGCGGGCTGGGCGGCGTGGCGGTGTCCAAGCTGGGCGGCTGGATCTTCGACGCCTATGGCGCGCGCGGCGACCTGTCCACCGGCTACATGATCATGTTCTCGATCTGCGCCGTGGCCTATCTGGTGGCCTGGGGCGTCATGAAGGCGCTGGTGCCGCGCCACCAGGAAATCACCGGAATCTGAGGGAACCGCACATGCGACTGAGACTGTGGGCCGGCGTGAGCGCGGCGTTGATGGGGGCTGCCGGCGGCATGGCGCACGCACAGGCGCCCCGTGTGCACCCGGTGCAGGTGGATGCCTCGCGGCCCGACTGGGAGAACCCGGCGGTCTTCGCGCGCGGCAAGCTGCCGGCCGCGGCGACGCACTTCCCGTTCGAGAGCCGCGCCGCCGCGCTGGCCGGCGACAAGGCCAGCTCGGCCCGTTACCAGACGCTGGACGGCCTGTGGTCCTTCCACTTCAGTCCGTCCGCACACGGTGTGCCGCCCGGCTTCGAACAGCCCGGCTACGACGTGTCCGGCTGGAAGCAGATCAAGGTGCCCGCCATGTGGCAGGCCGAGGGCTACGACCAGGCGCGCTACAACAACATCACCTACCCGCACCCGGCCAACCGCCCGCTGATCCCGCACGAGACCAACCCGGTCGGCTCCTACCGCCGCAGCTTCGAGCTGCCCGCGGCCTGGGCGGGGCAGGACGTCATCCTGCACATCGGCGCGGCGGGCTCGGCCTACCGGGTGTGGGTCAACGGCAGCGAAGCCGGCTATTCCGAAGACAGCAAGCTGCCCAGCGAGTTCGACATCACGCGGCTGCTGAAGGCAGGGCAGAAGAACATCGTCGCCCTCCAGATCCACCGCTGGTCTGACGGCTCCTACCTGGAGGACCAGGACTTCTGGCGCGTCTCCGGCATCGAGCGTTCGGTCTACCTGAAGGCCGTCCCCAAGGCGCGGCTGAGCGACCTGTTCGTGCGCGCAGGGCTGGACAAGGCCTACCGCGACGGCCTGCTGTCCACCGACCTGACGCTGACCGCACGCAGCGCGCCTCTGAAGCTGCGCATGACGCTGTTGGACGGCGACAGGCAGGTGCTGACGCAGGAGGCCACCGTCCCCGCCGGCGACGCGACCACGCAGACGCTGGCCGCCCCCGTGCCCGGCGTGCGCCACTGGACGGCCGAGACGCCCCATCTCTACACGCTGCTCGTCGAGCTGCTCGACGCGCAAGGCCAGCTCATCCAGGCCACGCCGCAGCGCATCGGCTTCCGCACCGTCGAGATCAAGGACGGCCTGGTGAACGTCAACGGCCGCCCCATCACCCTCCGCGGCATCAACCGCCACGAGCACGACCCCGAAACCTTCCACGTCATCTCCGAAGCCTCCATGCGCCGCGACATGGAGCTGATGAAGCGCAACAACTTCAACGCCGTGCGCACCTCGCACTACCCCAACGCCGAGCTCTGGTACGCGCTGGCGGATGAGTACGGCATGTACGTGATGGACGAGGCCAATATCGAGAGCCATGCCTACATGGACCACGGCCACCGCTTCCCTGAGCAGCGCGCCAAGATCCAGATCGGCTACGACCCTGCCTGGGAGGCCGCCCACGTCAGCCGCGTGATGAACATGGTGGAGCGCGACAAGAACCACCCCTCCGTCATCTTCTGGTCGCTGGGCAACGAGGCCGGCCTGGGCCCCGCCTTCGAGAAGGCCGCGGCCGAAGCCCGCAAGCGCGATCCCTCGCGCCTCATCTCCTACCTCGGATGGGGCACGCTGGACTGGAGCCACGAGCCCAACGCCTACGTCGACATCTACGCGCCCATGTACGACGACGTCGAGAAGATGGTGGACTGGGCGCTGGACCCGACGCGCACCCAGCCCATGATCCAGTGCGAGTACGCCCATGCGCAGGGCAACTCCGTCGGCAACTTCAAGGACTACTGGGACACCATCTACCAGTACCCGAAGAAGCTGCAGGGCGGCTTCATCTGGGACTGGGTGGACCAGTCCATGGTCCGATACACCAAGGACGGCAGGCGCTACTGGGGCGATGGTGGCGAGTACGGCCCCAACCCGGGCGGCGACATCGAGTTCGGCGACGGCCTCATCCAGCCCGACCGCACGCCCAACCCGCATCTGTACGAGGTGCAGAAGGTGCAGTCGCCCATCCAGTTCGAGGCCTTCGATGCGAAGAAGGGCACGGTCACCGTGCGCAACCGCCACGACTTCCGCGACCTGTCCGGCTTCAGCTTCGAGTGGGCCGTGCAGGCCGACGGCGTGGCCATCGCGTCCGGGTCGCTGGCCGCGCTGGCGACGAAGGCGCGCGAGGCGCAGACGATCCAGCTGCCGCTGGCCGGCCTCGCGCGCCAGCCCGGCGTGGAACACCTCGTCACCGTGCGCGCCAAGGCCCGGGCCGGCGCCGTGCCGCTGGTGCCCGAAGGCCATGTCGTCGGCTGGGAGCAGTTCCCGCTGGCGCCGCATGCCATGGGCTTGAGCAAACCCGCGAACGGCGCGGTCCAACTGACCGACAACGCCGACGCCACCACGCTGTCCGCCGCCGGCGTCACGTTGACGCTGGACCGCAAGACCGGCCTGCTGGCCGGCTACGGCAAGGCCGGACAGTCGCTGCTGAGCGGCGGCAGGCCCAACTTCTTCCGCGCCGAGACCGACAACGACACTGCGACCGGCACCGTCCGGCAGCAGCTGCCGTGGAAGGTGATGACCGACACGCGCCAGGTGCGTGCCGTCACCGCGCGCCGCATGCCGGGCGGCGCGGCCGAAGTGAGCGTGGAGCACGCGCTGGGCGCCGGCGCGGCCCGCTTCGTGACGACCTACACCATGCATGGCGACGGTGCCGTGGACGTCGTCGGCCTGCTGACACCGCTGAAGAGCGACCTGCCGCCGCCCGTGCGCGTGGGCCTGTGGTTCGACACGCCGCCATCGCTGACGACCGTAGCCTGGTACGGCCGCGGCCCGCACGAGAGCTATGTGGACCGCAAGACCGGCGCGGCCGTGGGCCTGTGGCGTGGCGCCATCGCCGACCAGCACCACGACTACATGCGCCCGCAGGACACCGGCAACAAGGTCGACGTGCGCTGGATCGAGGTGTCGGGCGGCGGCCGCGGCCTGCGGGTCGAGGGCCAGTCCCTGCTGATGGCCAATGCGCTGGCCTTCCCCTACAGCGACCTCTACCGCCGCGCCCCCGGCACCTGGAAGAGCAGCGACATCGTGCCGCGCGAGCGCGGCTCGCTGCTCATCGACGGCGCGCAGTGGGGCGTGGGCGGCGACACCACCTGGAACCACGTGGGCCAGCCCCACGCCCAGTACCGCACGCGGCTGGAGCCCGTGCGCGTTGCCTTCCGGCTGCAGCCCTTTGACGGCGAGGGCAGGACGCAGGCCCTGCCCGCCCAGGCGACGACACCGCAGTAGCGGCCTCGTGCACGGCCAGCCCCGGCGCCGCCAGGCCCCGGGGCTTTTTGCTTTTCGGCAGGGATTGCGCGCGGTTTGACGGACATCAAACCGCCCGCGCCGCCGGTTTCTCAAAATATGCAAAGAATATGCATATTAAGGAGTGCACATGACGCTGACCAGCTACGGCACCAAGATCGACCTGCGGCCCCTGCTTCCGCGCGAGCGGCATCCGCTGGTGTTCAACACCCTGCGCAGCCTGGGCGCGGGCGAGTCGGTGGAACTCGTCAACGACCACGACCCGCTGCCGCTGCAGGAACAGTTGCGCGCCGAGTGGCCCGGCGACTTTTCCTGGGAAGACGTGCAGAGCGGGCCGGACCTCTGGCGCGTGCGAATCGTCAAGCTCGCCCCTCACGGCGACGGCCGCTGCTGCGGCTCCTGCGGCGGCGCCTGAACGACGCCTGCATCAACAAGGACTCATCATGAAATCGACACGCAGGCTCTGGCGCTGGCTGGGGCTGATCTTCGTCCTGTCGTTCGGGGCCCTCGGCTACCTCGGCTGGCAGATCTATCTCTTCGCGCCGCCCATCCCCAAGCAGGTCGTCACGACCGAGGGTGAGGTGCTGTTCACGGCCGAGCAGATCCAGCTCGGCCAGCAGGCCTGGATGTCGGCCGGTGGCCAACAACTGGGCACGGTCTGGGGCCATGGCGCCTACGTGGCGCCGGACTGGTCGGCCGACTGGCTGCACCGCGAGGCCGAGGCGCTGACGGCGCGGTACCGCGCGGGCGACGCCGACCCGGCTGCCGTGGCAGCGCGCGTGCGCAGCGAGATGCGCCGCAACACCTATGACGACGCGACCGGCATCGTCAAGGTCTCGCCGGCCCGCGCCGAGGCCATCCGCGAGGTGGCGGCGCACTACGACGGCCTGTTCGGCGCCGAACCGGCGTTGGACCGTTTGCGCGAGCAGTACGCGATGACGCCGGGCACGCTGCCCGACGCGCAGCACCGCCAGGCGCTGACGGCCTTCTTCTTCTGGTCCGCCTGGGCCGCCACGACGGACCGGCCCGGCGAGGTCGGCCTCTCGTACACCAGCAACTGGCCGCACGAGCCGCTGGTGGGCAACGTCATGAGCACCTCGGCGGCGATGTGGTCCATGGTCAGCGTCATCCTGCTGCTGGCCGGCATCGCCGCCATGCTGTGGCTGCACAAGGGCGACGCGCACGAAGAGCTCGCTCAAGTGCCCAAGGCCGACCCGCTGCTGGGCGCCCGCGCCACGCCGTCGATGAAGGCGACGCGCAAGTACTTCTTCGTCGTCATCGGCCTGATGCTGCTGCAGATCGCGATGGGCGTCGTCACCGCCCACTACGCGGTGGAAGGCCAGTCCTTCTTCGGCCTGCCGCTGGCGGACCTGCTGCCCTACACGGTCAGCCGCACGGTGCACACGCAGGTCGGCATCTTCTGGATCGCGACCGCGTGGCTGGCCACCGGCCTCTACGTCGCGCCGCTGCTGTCGGGCCACGAGCCGCCGTTGCAGCGGCTGGGCGTGGAGCTGCTGTTCTGGGCGCTCATCGTCGTCGTGCTGGGCTCGACCGTCACCGGCTGGCTGGGCACGCTGCAGCACCGCGGCATCGACTTCAGCTTCTGGTTCGGCAACCAGGGCCTGGAGTTCACCAGCATGGGCCGCTTCTGGCAGATCCTGCTGTTCGTCGGCCTGCTGTTCTGGGTCTTCCTGCTGGGCCGCGCGCTGTGGCCGGCACTGAAGAGGCCGTCCGAAACCCGCGGCCTCATCGCCATGGTCTTCCTGTCGGCCACCTGCATCGGCGGCTTCTACGCGACCTCGCTGACCTGGGGCCAGCACACCCACTACTCCATGATCGAGTACTGGCGCTGGTGGCTGGTGCACCTGTGGGTGGAGGGCTTCTTCGAGGTCTTCGCCACCGCGGTCGTCGCGCTGATCTTCACCAACCTGGGCCTGATCCGCCCGGCCTCGGCCAACCGGGCCATCGTCGCGGAGACCATCGTCTTCCTGTTCGGCGGCATCCTGGGCACGCTGCACCACCTGTACTGGACCGGCACGCCCACGTCCGTCATCGCCGTCGGCGCCGTGTTCTCGGCGCTGGAGGTGGTGCCGCTGACGCTGATCGGCCTGGAGGCGTTGCAGACCTGGCGCCGCTCACAGGGCGTGGCCTGGCTGGGTGCCTACAAGTGGGTCATCCTGTCCTTCGTCGCCGTGGGCTTCTGGAACACGGTGGGCGCCGGCCTGCTGGGCTTCGCCATCAACCCGCCGGCCTCGCTGTACTACGTGCAGGGCCTGAACATGACGGCGGCCCACGGCCACGCGGCGCTGTTCGGCGTGTACGGCATGCTGGGCATTGGCCTGATGCTGTTCTGCCTGCGCGGCTTGTATGAACGCGCGCTGCATGCCGACCGCTTCCTGAGGCCGGCCTTCTGGAGCCTGAACCTCGGCCTGGCGATGATGGTGTTCATGTCGCTGCTGCCGGCCGGCATCTACCAGGCCTACCAGAGCATCACGCACGGCCTGTGGTACGCCCGCTCGCCCGAGGTCATGCACTCGCCGGTGATGGAAGCGCTGGTGTGGCTGCGCGTGCCGGGCGATATCGTGTTCGCCGCCGGCAGCGTGTTCCTCGCCCTGTACGCCCTGCGGCTGCTGCGCCGCCCGGCGCGCCAGCCCCTGCCGGCGGGGGCCGCCGTGGAGACCCGATGAAGCTCACCGCATTCACCGACTACAGCCTGCGCGTGCTGATCTACCTCGCCACCGAGCCCGACCGCCGGGCCACGGTGGCCGAGATCAGCGCCGCCTTCGACATCAAGGCCAATCACCTGACCAAGGTGGTCCACCACCTGGCCAAGTGCGGCTGGGTGGCGACGCTGCGCGGCAAGGGCGGCGGGCTGGTGCTGGCGCTGCCGGCCGAGCAGATCAGCATCGGCCGCGTCGTGCGCGATACCGAGGGCGCGGCCATGCCGGCCGAGTGCTTCGGCCCGGAGCAGAGCCACTGCGCCATCGTGCGCAGCTGCCGCCTCAAGGGCGTGCTGGCCGAGGCCGTGGACGCCTTCCACGCCGTGCTCGACCGTTACACGCTGGCCGACATCAGTCGCAACCGTCAGGCGCTGGCAGGCGTGCTGCACGTCCACCGCGCGAGGGCGGCATGAAGGACGAGGAGAACTACGCCTACGCCGGCCCGCAGGCGCTGCGCCAGCCCGTGCTGACGGCCTTGCACCGCGTGGTGGACCCCGAGGTGGCCATGAGCATCGTGGACGTGGGCCTGGTCTACAAGGTCACGGTGACGCCCGAGCGGCTGCACGTGCTGATGACGATGACCTCGCCCGCCTGCCCGGTGGCCGACGTGATCCTCGACGATGTGGACAGCGAGCTGGACGCCATCGTGCCGGCCGGCATGGCCGTGGACATCGAACTGGTCTGGGAGCCGCCCTGGACGACCGACCGCATGAGCGCCGGCGCCAAGGCCTTCATGGGTTGGTAAGCCGGCATGCGCGCCCGCACGATCCGATGGCCGCTGGCGCTGCTCGCGCCGGCCGTGGCCGTCGCGCTGCTGGCGGGCACCGCCGGCGGCCTGTTGCGCGCCGGCGTGGCGCTGCCGCCGTCCGGCGCCTGGCTGGGCGAGGCGGCGGTGGCGCATGCCTTCCTGATGATCTGCTGCGTGCTCGGCACGGTCATCGCCATCGAGCGCGCCGCGGCGCTGAAGCACGGGCTGTGCTTCGCCGGCCCGCTGGCCTCGGCCCTCGCCGGCGTCGCGCAGTTGGGCGGGGCAGGGCAGGGGGCCGCCTGGCTGGTCGTGGCGGCGTCGCTGGCCTTCGTCGGGGTCAACGCCGTCATCGTGCGCCGTCAGCTTGCGGCCCACACGCTGCTGCTGTGGCTGGGCGCGCTGTGCTGGGCCATCGGCAGCCTGGGCTACGCGCTCGATGCGCCGGTGAACGAGGTGCCGTGGTGGTTCGCCTTCCTGGTGCTGACCATCGCCGCCGAGCGGCTGGAGATGACGCGGCTGATGCGCCGCCGGCCCGGCGCCCAATGGGTGCTGTATGCCGTGCTGGCGGCGCTGCTGCTGGGTGCGGCGCTGTCGGGCGTGCTGTACGGCCTCGCGCTCGCGGCACTGGCGCTGTGGCTGCTGAGTTTCGACATCGCCCGCCGCACCGTGCGCGCACACGGCCTGAGCCGCTACATGGCCGTGTGCCTGCTGCTGGGCTACGGCTGGCTGCTGGTCGCCGGGCTGGCCTGGGCGGCCAGTTCGGCGGGCTGGCCGTTGCGCGACGCCGCGCTGCACGGCCTGGCGCTGGGCTTCGTCATCGGCATGGTGTTCGGCCATGCACCGGTCATCCTGCCGGCCATCGCGGGCATCAAGCTGCGCTTCGGCCGGGCCTGGTATCTGCCGCTGGCGCTGCTGCAGCTGTCGCTGGCGCTGCGGCTGTTCGGCGGCCCCGGCTTGCTCGCCGCGGGTGCGGCCGGCAATGCGCTGGCGCTGGCCGCCTTCGTCGCCACCGTGGGCGGCGCGGCGCTGGCCTGGCGCCTTCAATTCAAGGAACCCCATGGCATTGATCCGTCTTGAAGAGCCGCCGCGCGCGGCGCCGCAAGGCTTCGCGCTGTTCGCGCTCGGCTTCCGGCCCTTCTACCTGCTGGCCAGCGTGTTCGCGGCGCTGTCCGTGCCGCTGTGGGCGCTGCAGTTCTCCGGCCTGCTGGGCCACGCCTACCTGGCCGGGCCGCTGTGGCATGCGCACGAGATGCTGTTCGGCTTCACGCTGGCCGTCATCGTGGGCTTTTTGTTCACGGCCGGCAGCAACTGGACCGGCCTGCCCACGCCCACCGGCTGGAAGCTCGCCGCGCTGGCGTTGCTGTGGGTGGCGGCGCGCGTGCTGGTGCTGACGCCGTGGGCGGTGGCGGCGGCGGTCGCCAACGTTGCCTTCCCGCTGGCCGCGGCCGCCGCGCTGGCCGTGCCCTTCATCAAGGCGAGGAACCAGCGCAACTACTTCTTCATCGGCCTGCTGCTGCTGCTGGCCGTCGCTGCGGGCGTCATCCATCTCGGGCAGCTCGGTGTCATCGAGCCGGCGCCGCTGCCCGGCATGCAGGTCGCGCTGGACGTGGTGCTGTTCATCCTCGCCGTCATGGGCGGGCGCGTGATCCCGATGTTCACGAACAACGGCGTGCCGGGCGCCGGCGCGGTGAAGCAGCCGGCCGTGGAGAAGGCGGCGCTGGGGCTGGTGCTGGCGCTGGGCGCGGCCGACCTGCTGGGCCTGGCAGGCTGGCCCGTGGCGCTCATCGGCTTCGCCGCCTGCGCGGCCCACGCCGCGCGCTGGGCGCTGTGGCGGCCCTGGCGCACGCGCCGTGTGCCGCTGGTCTGGGTGCTGCATCTGGCCTATGCCTGGATCCCCGTGCACCTGCTGCTGCGGACGCTGGCCGCGCTGGGCCTCGTCGCGCCGTCGCTGGCCATCCATGCGCTGACGGTGGGCGCCGTCGGCGGCCTCATCATCGGCATGGTCACGCGCACGGCGCGCGGCCATACCGGACGGCCGCTGCGCGCCGATGGCTACGAGATCGCCTGCTATGTGGCGGTGCTGCTGGCAGCGCTGGTGCGGGTCGCCGTGCCGCTCGTCCATCCCGAGTGGACCCTGCTCGCCGTGCAGGCCTCGGCGGCGCTGTGGTCGACCGGCTTCGGGCTGTATGCCGTGCGCTACTGGCCGGTGCTGTCTCGGCCGCGCCTGGACGGCAGGCCTGGTTGAGCCATGGACTATCTCACCGTCAAGCTCATCCATCAGTCGGCGGTGGCGCTGTCGGTCGCCGGCTTTGCGGTGCGTGGTGCCGCCGCACTGGCGGGCGCGCACTGGGTGAACGGCCGCGCCGCGAAGACGCTGCCGCACCTGGTCGACTCCGTGCTGTTGCTGTCGGCGCTGATGCTGGCCTGGGCGCTGCGCCTCACGCCCGGCGGCGCCCCCTGGCTGGCGGCCAAGATCGCCGGCCTGCTGGCCTACATCGCACTGGGCGTCGTGGCGCTCAGGCCCGGCCGCTCCCGCGCCGTGCGCGCTGCGGCCTGGGTGGCAGCGCTGGTGGTGGTGGGCTGGATCGTGTCCGTGGCCGTGACAAAAAGCCCGCTGGGCTTTCTCGCCGCCTGGGTGCCGGTCGCGTCTTGATCCATGTCAAACCCACACTCTCGGGCGGGGCCGAACATGGCGCCTCCCGAAGTCCTGACGACGAGTTCACATGCCATGAAGTTGCAGCATTTCTTCGACGAAGTTCCCCGCATCCGGGTGCAGGACCCGCTGGCCCGCCTGCTGGGCTGCACCGACGATGGGCGCCTGGAGTACGGCTTTGGCGATGTGGTGCGCCTCACCGGCCACGCCTGTCCCACGGTGGCCTCGGCCTACTGGCTGACCTTTCTGGCGCTGGAGCACCTCTACCCCGATGAGCTGCCGCAGCGCGGCGGCATCAAGGTCGAGTTCCGCGACGATGCGCGCTCCGGCAACAGCGGCGTCATGGCCACCGTCGTGCAGATGCTGACCGGCGCAGCCGGCGGCTCGGGCTTCAAGGGCCTGGGCGGGCGCTTCGGCCGCGCCGGTCTGATCCGCTACAAGCCCGACCTGCTGACGCTGATGCGCTTCACGCGGCTGGACACGCAGGACGCGGTGGACGCCACGGTCGACATGGCCCATGTGCCGACCGACCCGGCCATGGAGCCGCTGCTGGAGCGCTGCGCGGCGGGCCGGGCCACGGCGGGGGAGGAGCGCGAGTTCGGGCGGCTGTGGCAGCAGCGCGTGCGCCATCTGCTGCTGGACTGCGCGCGCGACCCGGCCGTGTTCATGCTGCGCCCCGTGAAGCGGCACGCCTGCGCGCTGGCAGACTGACGGGTCAGGCCGGCGCGTCGCCGCCGTCGGGCTTCTTGTCGGCGTCCAGCCCCCATTCCTGCCAGTCGTCGCCGAACAGCTCGGACGGGTGAGGCGTCGCGAGGCTGCCGTTGCCGCACTGCAGCGAGTCGGCCGGGCAGTATTTGTCGCAGCCCCAGCAGACGCGTTCGGGGTGGGCGGGCTTGATCGGGAACTTCTTGACCACGGTTGCACGATGCCACGCGCGCCCGCGCCCGGTGTTGACGCAACGCAATGAGCCAAGCTTGAGCCGCATCAAGGGCCGGGCGATGCCCGCTGCCCAGAATCGCCGCATGACCATCCGCTGGAGCCACGCCCGCCTCGCCACCAAGATCGGCATCGTCGGCGCGGCCCTGCTGACCATAGGCCTGGCCGCCATCAGCCTGACGCTGTGGATAGGCTGGCAGCTGGAGGGGGGCGCGGCGGCCGTCAACGAGGCCGGGCGGCTGCGCATGCAGACCTGGCGCATGGCCCACCTCGCCGCCACCGGCGACCGCGAACAGCTGCAGACCCAGGCGCGGGCCTACGAGTCGGCGCTGCGCCAGCTGCTCAGCGGCGATCCGGCGCGGCCGTTGTTCCTGCCCAAGGACGAGCGCACCATGGCCGCCTACCAGGCGGTGCGGGATGACTGGCGCCGGCTCACCTCGGCGGCCGGCGGCCTGCCGGCCCCCAGCGGTGCGCAGGCCGAGGCGCTGGTGCGCCGGGTGGACGTGCTGGTCGATGCCGTCGAGGCGCGCATGGCGGCGTGGAACTCGCTGCTGTCCGCCGTGCAGCTGGCCTTGGTGGGGCTGGCCATCGCGGCGTCGGTGATCTTTCTGTACGCCTCCCATCTGGTCGTGTTCGCGCCGGTGGACCGGCTGCGGCGCGGCCTGAACGCGCTGGAGCAGGGCACGCTGGACGTGCGCATCCGCGAGGATGCGCTGGACGAGTTCGGCGACCTGGCGCGCGGCTTCAACCGCATGGCCGAGCGGCTGCAGGCCGTCTACCGCGGCATGGCGGACGAGGTGCGCGCCAAGACGGCCGACCTGCGCCAGGAGCAGCACCGCCTGGCCGCGCTCTACGACGCCGCGGCCTTTGCGGCCGGCGCCCGCTCGCAGCGCGAGCTGGCCGCCGGCTTCGGCGAGCGCGTGCGCGAGGTGGCGCGCGCCGACGCCGTGGCCGTGCGCTGGATGGACCCCAGCGACCAGCGCATGGTGCTGCTGGCCTCGCAGGGCCTGCCGCCCGCGATGGCGGAGGCCGAGCGCTGCCTGGTGCCCGGCGACTGCCACTGCGGCACGCCGCAAGCGCGGGCGCGCGTCATTCCCATCGCGCCGCAGGGCGGCGAGTCGCACTGCGCCAAGGCGCGCTTCGTCGCCCTCATCAACGTGGCGCTGACGGTGCAGGGGCGGGCCATGGGCGAGATCGATCTGCTCTACCGCGAGCCGCCCGAGCTGGCGGAGGCCGACCGCGAACTGCTGGACAGCCTGGCCAGCCATTTGTCCAGCGCCATGGACAGCCTGCGCAACGAGGCCCTGCAGCGCGAGGCCGCCGTGGCGGAGGAGCGCGGCATGCTGGCGCGCGAGCTGCACGACTCCATCGCGCAGAGCCTGGCCTTCATGAAGATCCAGCTGCAGCTGCTGAAGGATGCGCAGCAGGGCGGCCAGACGGCCACCGCGGCGCGGCTGCTGGACGAGCTGGAGCTGGGCCTGAAGGAGGGCACGGCCGATGTGCGCGCGCTGCTGATGCACTTCCGCACCCGCACCGACGGCGACGACCTGCTGCCCGCGCTGCAGCAGACGCTGCAGAAGTTCCGCCTGCAGAGCGGCCTGCAGGCCGAGCTGGAGGTGGACGGCCACGGCGCGCCGCTGCCAGCCGACGTGCAGGTGCAGCTGCTGCACGTGGTGCAGGAGGCGCTGTCCAACGTGCGCAAGCATGCGCGGGCACAGCAGGTGCACATCCGCCTGGCGCACCAGCCGCACTGGCAGATCGAGGTGCGCGACGACGGCTGCGGCTTCGACGCCGAGGCCGGCGCGCCCGACGACAGCCACGTGGGCCTGCGCATCATGCGCGAGCGCGCGGCCAAGGTGGGGGCGGCCGTCGAGCTGGACTCCCGCCCCGGCGCCGGCACGCGAGTGCGCGTCTCCCTTCCCGAACCCGAGGTGATGAATCCATGAGCAGCGAGCCCATCCGCGTCCTCGTCGTCGACGACCATACCTTGTTCCGTCGCGGCCTCATCGCGCTGCTGGCCACGCAGCCGCGGCTGATGGTGGTGGGCGAGGCGGGCGACGCCGGCGCCGCCGAGCGGCTGGCGGCCGAGCAGCAGCCTCAGGTCATCCTGCTGGACAACCACCTGCCCGGCGTCAGCGGGGTGCAGGCGCTGCCGGCGCTGAAGGCAGCCGCGCCCGGCTGCCAGGTGCTGATGCTGACCATGAGCGAGTCCGAGGCCGACCTGGGCGCCGCGCTGCGCGCCGGGGCCTGCGGCTACCTGCTGAAGACGGCCGACAACGCCGAGCTGACCCAGGCCATCGAGCGCGCCGTGCGCGGCGTGTCCAGCTTCAGCGCCGAGATGGCCGGCAAGCTGGCCACGGCCTTCCGGCACGAGGCCGAGGTGGCCGCGCCACCGCCGCCGGACCCGCTGGCCCAGCTGTCGCCGCGCGAGCGCGAGATCGCCGAGCTGATCGCCCGCGGCGACTCCAACAAGCAGATCGCCCGCGAGCTGGGCATTGCCGAGACGACGGTCAAGATCCATGTGCAGCATCTGCTGCGCAAGCTGGACCTCGACTCGCGCGTGCAGGCGGCGGTGTTGGTGACGCAGCAGCGCGGGTAGCTGCGCAGCGCTGCGTCATTCGGGGGCGGCCTGTCCTCCTGCGCCACCCAGCACGTCCACAGGCGCGTAGTTCTTTAGGACGAGGCCGGGGAACCCGCCGTCCTCCCAGCGACCGGTGCGTCGCTGATCCTCCGGTGAATGGGCGGCGCGGGCGCCGCGCGGGACAGTGACGCCATCGTCACTAAGAGGAGCCCGCATGAGCGCAGCCCCCGTCGACCGCAAGGCCTGGTCGGTCCTGATCGTCAGCACCCTGGCCTTCACCGTCTGCTTCATGGTGTGGATGATGTTCGGCGTCATCGGCATCCCGATCAAGAAGCAGCTGGGCCTGAACGCCACCGAGTTCGGCCTGCTGACCGCGATGCCGGTGCTGACCGGCTCGCTGGTGCGCGTGCCGCTGGGCATCTGGACCGACCGCTACGGCGGCCGCATCGT
>CAMLKW010000035.1 GCA_946480605.1 uncultured Roseateles sp.
AGGAAGGTGTCCCAGGCGGCGGCGTCGGTGTCCTTGTCGGAGTCCTGCGTGGCGTAGCGGCCGGCGGTGTCGATGAGCACGGCCTCGTCGCTGAACCACCACTCGCAGTTGCGCGTGCCGCCCACGCCGCGCACGCTTGCCTGGCCCAGCTTGTCGGCCAGCGGGAAGTTCAGGCCGGCGTTCAGCAGCGCCGTGGTCTTGCCCGAGCCCGGCGCGCCGACGAAGACGTACCAGGGCAGCTCGTACAGCGACGTGCCGCCGCTGAACAAACCCTTCTTCGAGCCGGGCGCCTTCTTCAGCAGCGCGATGGCCTGGCCGAAGCGCTCCTGCAGCACCGCCTCTTCCTTGGCGGCGGCGGAGGGACCCGAGCCCATGCCCTTGACGAGGGCCGCGTTGATGCGGCGGCGACGCAGCTGCGACCACACGAGGCGCAGGCCGCCCAGCAGCCAGACGACGGCCAGCGCGATCCAGCGGGCGAGGCTGGAGTCCAGCGGACGGTTCTCGCCGAACGCGATCAGCGGGCCCACCCACCAGACCAGCGCGGAGATGACCAGCAGGCCGAACACGCCCAGCGTGATCGGGTGGAACAAGATGGACAGGAATTTCTTCATGATCAACGGTCCTGCACCATCAGCGTGACTTCGACGCGGCGGTTCTTGGAACGGCCGGCCGGCGTGGCGTTGTCGGCCACGGCCTCGGCGTCGGCGCGGCCTTCGGCGCGCAGGCGGTTGGCTTCGACGCGCTCCGACAGCAGGTTGCGGAAGGCCTCGGCGCGGGCCTGCGACAGATGCCAGTTGGACGGGAAGCGCAACGAGCGAATGGGCTGGTTGTCGGTGTGGCCGGTGACCAGCACCGGGCCCTTCATGCGCTGCAGCGCCTCGGCGATGCGCAGCACCAGCGGACGCAGCTCGGACGACACCTCGGCGCTGCCGGGCCCGAACAGCCCGTCGCCCTTGATGATGACGATGGACTTGTCGGCCAGGTCGTTGACCGCGATCAGGCCGGCCTTGATGTCGTTGTCCAGCAGCCCGGCCAGGCGCGGTGCGGCCGGCGGCGGCGTGGGCGCGGCGACGGCGGCGGTCTTCACGTCGAAGCCGCGCAGCACGGTGAAGGCCTCGTCCGACGCACCGTTGATGCCGAAGCGCAGCGCGCCGTAGACGATCAGCAGCAGCAGCGCGGTTGCGGCCGCGATGGCCCACAGCGGCAGCTTGTGGCGCAGGCCGCGTTCGGCCGGCTCGGCGCCCTGCCAGCGCGGCGACAGCGCGGGGTCGGGTGTCTGGCCCTGGCGCAGCATCTGCGCGAGGCGGGCGCGCACGCCGTCCAGCTGGGCTCGGCCGTTGTCGATGACGCGGTAGCGGCCCTCGAAGCCGAAGGCCAGGCAGACGTACAGCAGCTCCAGCAGGTTGCGGTTGGCCGGCACGTTCTCGGCCAGCTTGGCCATCAGCGCGAAGACCTTCTCGCCGCCCCAGGACTCGTTGTGGAACTGCACCAGCAGGCTCTGCGACGCCCAGGCGCCCGAGCCGCCCCAGGGCGTGCTGGCGGCGGCTTCGTCCAGCAGCGTGCACAGGATGTAGCGGCCGGCGATGACCTGCTCGTTGGGCAGGCCCTCGGCGCGGGCCTTGGCCTCGAAGCCGCGGATGCCGTCGGCCAGCGCTTCCTTGAGGCCCGTCGGGTTGGGATGCTGGGCGCTGTGGCGGATGCGCGGCGCGGCCGACAGCAGCGGCATCGCGGCGGCCACCAGCGGGTTCAGGCTGGCGGTGGTCAGCGCCTCCAGCGCCATCGGCGCCTCCTTGCCCGCCGGGCCGGCGGGCATGCCCTGCGGCGCGGCGCCGGGGGGCGGCGCAGGCCGTGCCGGCGGCTGGCCACCCGTCATGGGCCGGCCCGCGCTGGGCTTGATGACCGTGCGGTCCTGCCCGAAGGCGGCAAAGGGATCGTCGTTGTTGGGATCGCTCATGGGGCGGACCGATCAGGTGGGGGCAATCACGCGCGGATTGCCCAGAATTCGAGTTCAAGGCCGGGGAACTCGCCGGCGATGTGCATGGCCAGGCCGCCCGAGCTTTCGAGCTGCTTCCACATCTCGTTGCCGCGGGTCTCCAGCTCGAAGTAGTTGTGGCCCGCGTGGTAGGGAATCTGGCGCGGCGCCACCGGCAGCGGGCGCAGCGTGACGCCGGGCAGCTGCAGGTTGACGAGGTCGCGGATGCGCTCGACCGGGCCGATCTTGACCTGCGTCGGGAAGCGCGCGCGCAGCGCGTCGCCCGGCAGCTGGGCCGACACGGCCAGCACGAAGGTGGCGCTGCGCTGCAGGTTCACGTCCGGGATCAGCGCCACGCGCACGCCGTAGGCGCGGTCCTGCAGCTCGATGGGGATGGCGGTCTGCTCCATCACCATGGACAGCGACTGGCGCAGGTCGTCGATGACGGGCTTGAAGGTGGCGGCCAGGTCGTCATGCAGGTAGTCCGCATACGTGCCGGGGCGGCGGCCGTCGCGGAAGGTGGCCAGGTCGCCGGCCAGCGCCAGGCAGTCGCCGTACAGCCGCTCGGGATGCAGCACCGACACCGAGCGCAGGTGGTTGAACGTGGCCTGGTTGCGGTTGACCGCCTCCAGCAGCAGGAAGTCGGCGATCTCGCCCACGCCGCCGCGGCCCGGCGCGGCCAGCCGCGCGGCCAGCGCCGCGCCGCGCTGGTGCAGCAGCCCGCACAGCTCGCGCACATAACCGTCCAGCACCGGGTGGGCCGGCGCGTGCAGCAGCGGCGGCACGTAGGTCGGGTCCAGCACGACGCGGTTGTCGGCGCGGCGCTCGACGACGCGGGCCACGCCCAGCGTCGCATAGCCGTCACCGGCGTCGCGGGCCAGCATCAGGCGCAGGTTGAGCCGGCCGACCTGCAGCGCGGCGTCGCGGTCCAGCTGGGAGTTGCTGTCGCCCACGCTGACCTCGGCGGCCAGGAAGCGCGCGCCCATGGAGCCGGCGGCGGCTTCGGCATCGGTCTCGACGACGCCGGGGCGCTGCAGCGTGACGGCCAGCACGACGATCTCGTTGCGGGCGTCGGCCGGGATGTCCAGCGCGGCCGGCGCGGCGTCGCTGCCGGGGGCGGAGAAGGCGGTGCCGTCGGGCAGCAGGCCCTGGGCGGCGGCCAGGCCCAGCTTGCCCAGCGTCAGCGAGGCCTCGTCCAGCGTCAGCGCGGAGAAGCCCCAGGCATAGGGCAGACACTGTTGCAGGCGCTGGCGCCACTGGTGCTCCCAGTGGCGGTCGTGCTGCTGGAAGTGCTGCGGCTGGAGGAACATGCCCTCGGTCCAGATCACTCGGTCACGCCAGGTCATGTGTGGGTTCGCCTCAAGCAATAAAAAGCGCAGTCTGCACTCTCGGGACTGCGATCAGGCCATGAGTGACTGCAGGGCGGGCTTGGTTCCCGGCGGGAACCATTTGCGCGCAGCGGTCACTCAGTCCGCGACCGCCACGCCGACACGAGTGCCCGCCATGAAGCAGCTTCGCCCCCTTCTTGCCCTGACCCTGTGCAGCCTGGCCCTGGCTACCCAGGCCCAGACCGCCGCGCCCGACGCTGCCGCCTCGGCGCCCGCCGCCGTGGACCTGGGCAAGACGGTGCCCACGACCGAGGCCATCGCCGAGGGCCTGTTCCCCGACGACAAGTGCAAGGAGCTGGAGGCCAGCGGCTTCAAGTGCATGGGCTTCAAGCCGGCCATCAAGTACTCGCTGCCGGCCACGTCGTTCAAGGTCGGTTCGGCCGAGCTGCCGGTGCTGCTGAAGCGCCAGCTGGACGTGTTCGCCGACGTGCTCAAGACCAAGAAGAACAGCGATCGCAAGGTGCGCATCATCGGCCACGCGGACGCCTCGGGCACGCCGGCGGCCAACCAGGCGCTGTCCGTCAAGCGGGCCGAGTCGGTGCGCGACTACCTGGTGGGCAAGGGCGCCGACACGGCCATGCTGGAGATCGAGGGCGTGGGCTCCAAGGACCCCAAGAACCCCAAGAAGCCCAACGCCGACGAGAACCGCCGCGTGGAGATCGGGCGCAAGTAAGCGTCCGTCCCGCCGGGCGCTCCGGCCCGTTTCCGTTTTCCCGTCCGTGTGAGGGTCCGTCGGCCGTCACGCCCTTCATCGTCAACACTTCCCTCAGACCATGGCCAAATCCATCGACAGCGGTACCGTCGTCTACGAAATCAAGGCGACCAACCCGAACGCGATCGCCAACTACGACGCCGGCAAGCTGGTGAAGAGCATCGGCGACGACCTGATCGCGTTCGTCGGCAAGCCCATCCAGGGCCTGGTGGTGAAGGCCACGGACGCAACCAGCCTCGTCAAGAAGGTCAAGGAAGACCTGGTGGCCGGCAAGTGCGCCACGCCCTGGCTGCGCGCCGGCATGTCGGGCAAGGACATGATCTTCCTGGTCACCGACCCGAAGACGGCCAAGTACGAGCGCAGCTGCGTGCTGGTGGCCGACTACAAGGGCATCCGCGAAAAGCAGAAGAAGCTGCTGACCGAGACCAAGGTCTACAACCTGGACAAGGGCGACAAGGTCATCGACAAGGCCGCCAAGGACATGGTCAAGGCGCTGGGCGTCAAGGGCGACGGCAAGTCGCTGGGCGAGATCGACGGCAGCGTGTCCATCATCCTGCTGGCCCACGGCGACGAGGACAAGACCGCCAGCGGCCAGATCTACGGCAAGGACTTCGCCGGCAAGTCACCCAAGGAACTGGTGGCGCTGTTGACGGACAACAAGGACCCCAAGAAGCGCCTGGCCCCGACCTACTCGGGCACCATCTACCTGGACGGCTGCTTCACGGCTCAGGGCGGCGCGATGGTGAACTACACCAAGCTGGTGTGGGAGCTGCTGAAGGCCAAGGGCATCAAGAACTGCAAGGTCAAGGGCAACCTGGGCGCCGCGGCGACGCTGAAGTCCGGCGACGAGCTGGTGACCACCACCGAGGCCGAGAAGGCCGGCAAGAAGCTGACGGACAAGGCGCAGAAGGACTACGAGAAGCAGATCGCGCCGGCCGAGGCCAAGCTGGAAGAGATCTGGAAGAAGAAGTACGGCAGCAAGGACAAGGACGGCTTCAAGAAGGACCCCGACGTCGCCAAGCTCAATGCCGCCATCGACAAGGCGCGCAAGGAGGCCATCAAGAAGCTGGAATCCGACCTGAAGAAGATCCCGGGCTACGAGGTCAAGAACCTGGTGGGGCAGTTCGGGCTGACGCGCCTGAACTGAACCCTTCGGCACTCGGGCCGAGCGCTGACGCCGCCTTCGGGCGGCGTCCTGCGTTCAGGGCACCATCTCCGTCATCTGCCCGGGCATCGTGAAGCTGACCACGCCGGCATAGGCGCACATCAGCTTGGACGTGTTGTTCAGCACCGGCATGTTGCCTAGCATCACGGTGGGCGCGCCGGGCGTCCACGGCGCCGGGAACACCGGCACGCAGGGCATGGGCGTCAGCACGCCCAAAGCGGCGGCGGTGGCGGCGGCCACCGTGGGGTTGCTGGGGCTGCTGCACATGCCGAACGGCGGGATGTTGACCATGGGCACGTTGTCCATGATGTTGGCCGCCGCCATGTTGCTGGTCATCATCTTGTTCTTGGGCAGCACGTTCAGCGTGCTCGGCGCGACGCCGAAGGTGCAGGCCATCAGGGCGCCGGTGCAGCAGTGTTGGGGCATGGCTCGCTCCTCAATCCACCTCAAGCCACAGGGCCAGGGCGGTGAAGTTGTCGTGGTTGGGCTTGGCCGCCGCCGCCAGGCGCACGCGCTGGCCCAGGTCGTCCAGCCAGGCCTGGGGCTCGGCGGCGAAGGACAGCGCGGCGGCGATCTCCTCGTCGGTGACCCATTCCCACAGGCCGTCGGTGCACAGCATCAGCGCCTCGCGGCCCTGCAGTGGCCAGGGCTGCTCCGACACGCTGATGTGCAGGTCCTCGCCCTGCGTGCCCAGCGCCGAGTACAGCTCGCTGCGCTTGGGGTGGACGCGCGCGCCGGCCTCGTCCAGCAGGCCGCCGTCGATGAGCGACTGCACCAGGCTGTGGTCGCTGGTGCGCTGGACCAGGCGGCCGTCGCGGAAGGCATAAAAGCGCGAGTCGCCGCAGTGGCCCCACAGCGCGCTGCGCTCCTGCAGGTCGATGGACAGCACGACCACCGTGGAGTGCATGTTGCGCAGCTGCGGGTTGGCCGCCCGCTGCGCCAGCAGCTCGCGGTTGGTGTCGCGCAGCAGCAGCTCCAGCGCCTGCGGGTGGTGGCAGGGCATGGCCGCATAGCCCTGCAGCACATGGCTGACGGCCAGCTTGGACGCGATGTCGCCGCCGCCATGGCCGCCGGCGCCGTCGGCCAGCACGCAGCACAGGTAGCGCTCGGAGTGCCAGTGGCCGCAGGCGTCCTCGTTGTAGTCGCGCCCGCCGCGTTCGGACATCAATGCCAGCTCGATGTGCATTGGAGGCCCCCCTCTATCTTTATCGTTGTTCGGCCTGCAGCGCGTCGAGCTGCGCCTCGTAGGCGCGCAGGAACTCGCGGCCGAAGACCTGGTGGAAGTCGTCCGACAGCTCGCCCGCGATCTGCTGGTACTCCTGCTGGAACACCGACCACAGCTGCGCCTTGCGCGCCGCCGGCAGCAGGCTGGACAGCACCGACTTCTGCGTCAGCCGCGCCTCCAGCACGCTGGGGTCGAAGCGCTGCAGCAGGCCTTCCAGCGCGGCGCGCATGCCGGCCAGGAAGGCCAGCTGATGGGCGCGCAGGTCGTCAAACGCATCGCGCATGGCCTTCTGCGGCTCGATGAAGCCGCGTACTGTCGGGCCCAGCAGATGGCCCAGCGCGACCTCGGCCGTGGGCGAGAACTTCAGCGGGTTGTTCTCGCGCGCGACGATCATGGTGGCCTCGGCGCGCACCTCGCGCTTCAGCGCCGCGCGTGCGACCAGCAGGTCCACCGTGCCGCGCGCCGACTCGTGGACGAGCTGGCCCAGCAGGCGCATGAACTCCGGCGTCAGGCCGCCGGCCGGCAGGTGGGGCAGCCCCAGGCCCTCGCGGAAGGCGGCCAGCAGCGCGGCCTGGTCGGCCGGCACGGCGGCAGCGCTGGCGGGGTGCGGGGCCGGTGGCGGCATGACGGCCGGCGTCGGCGTCTGCGCGGGTGCGGCGGCGGCCTGCGGCTCGGGCTTGCGGCCGGCGCGGATGATGGTGCGGCCCTCGCCACCGCCCTTGTCGCTCCAGGACACGACGGCGCCGGACAAGGTGTCCGACGGGTCCAGCTTGTTCAGCGCGTCCATGGTGGTGGTCGGCGGGCGGGGACGCTGCGCGGGCGACGGGGCCGGCGTTGGCGCGGAGGGCGGCAGGAAGGGGCGGTTCAGCTCCGAGGTCGTGTCGGGCAGCGCCTGGCCGGCGGCGGCGGGCAGCATGCCCAGCGCCTTCAGGGGGTCGCTGTGGCCGGCCATGTTGGGCTGGGCCACAGCCTCGCCCAGCAGGCTCTGCGCCAGCGGGTTGCCGGCCGGCGCGGGTGCTCCGCCCAGGCCGAACAGCAGATCCAGCGAATCGCCGCCGCCGCCGGGGCTGCCGGGCAGGTCGGGGATCAGCGGCGCGGGGGCACCGGCGCCGACGTCCAGCCCCAGCGCACGGGCGCCTGCCGACGCGGGGGGCGCGGCCTGGGGCGGCGGCGGGGCGGCAAAGGGGTCCCAGTCGGCCGGGATGCCGCCGAACGCCGCCGGTGCGGGCGTCGCCGCGGGAGGGGCGCCGAACAGACCCAGCGGGTCGGCCGGCGCCTCGCGGCGGATGCCGGGCCGGGTGGGCGGATGCTGGGTGACGTGGGCCGGGGACTTGGCCGCAGGCGCCAGGCCGAAGAAGTCGGCGAAGGGGTCGCTGGCGCCGGCGCCGGCCGAGCCTGCTTCCACGGCCAGCGTGTAGCCGCCGATCTGGATGCTGTCGCCGGGCTTGATGGTGGCTTCGCGCCCTTTGCCGAGCTGCTCGCCGTTGACGAGGATGGGGTTGCTGCCCTGGTCCACGATGGCGTAGCCGCCGTGGGCGCGGAACAGCACGCGGGCGTGGACGCGCGACACGGTGCGCTCCGGGTCGGGCAGGACCAACTGGTTGGTGTCGGCGCGACCGATGTCGCCGCCCAGTTCGTCGAACTGCGCGGCCAGGGGCTGGCTCAGGGGCTGCCCGTTGTAGGTGGTGACGGTGAGACGGATCATGGAGCGATTCTCAGCGCGGCGAGGCCGTGGTGCATGCCCGGGTTTGCGGGCCGGGCGCCGGGCCGTCCCAAGCCGGCCCGGGCTGGCGATGTGCTCGCGGCTTGATGCCGCGCGCATCGCCGTCCCCTCGGGGGACCGGCCAGGGGCGCCCGCGTTCAGCGGGGCGGTCATGGACGAGGGGCGTGTTCATCTCAGAACGTAGACCTTGCCGTCGATGAGGGTCAATCGCAACGGCCAGGCGATGTTGCCCGGCGCCGCGTCGTCGTTGTGGGTGGACAGCACGGGCGCGCCCAGCGGGTTCAGGCATTCCAGCAGCCGACCGCCGGCCACCAGGCGCAGCAGCAGGGTCTCGGCGGCGGGCGGTTGCAGCGTGGCCAGCGCGCCGGCCTGCCACTGCTGCTGGACCTGTTCGCGCAGCGCGGCGGCGGCGTGGCCGGCGGCGCGCTGGTAGGCGTGGTCCAGTTCTTCCAGGCGCAGCCGGCAGGCGGCCAGCAGCGTGTCGGGGTTGCCTCGCGACAGGTCGAAGGCGATGCGCTGCAGCGCGGCCAGCACCAGGCTGCGGTCCTGCGGGCCGGGGTTCAGCAGTGGTGCGTCCAGCCAGCGCCAGCGCGGGAAGCCGACCGGCAGCTCCAGGTCCTGGTGGCGCACGGTGGGCGCGTCGAAGCTGGCGCCTTCCTCCACGGCCCAGCTCACCTCGGCCAGCACGCGCACGGCCTCGTCGGCCAGGCTCTTGCCCTGGCGCAGCAGCACCAGCCGCGCACGCGCCTGCGCGGGCCGCGAGGCCATGCGCGGCTGCGCGGGCGCATCGGGCAGGGCCACGGCCTGCGCAATGGGCGGCGGCGCGACCACCAGGCTGATGCGGTTGCTGCCGTTCTGCAGGTACTCGTGCACGGTGACCGACTGGCTGCCCGGCCCGGCCGGCAGCGCCAGCACCGGCACGCCGTTGACGTGCGCCTCGACCGGCTCGCCGCTGGTCTGCACGTGGAGGCACATGAGGCGGTCCATGTCAGCGCCGCCCGGCCGCCCGAAGGCGATGACGCGCCCCCTTGGGGGGCAGCGAATGGAATGAGCGTGGGGGTCTTCTCATTCAGCCCCCCGTCCAGTCGATCAGCGTCAGTGCCGGCAGCAGCTCGCGCTGCCTGCGCTGCGTGCCCGTCAGCGGGTCCTGCCTCAGCAGCAGCGCGTGCACCGGCTCGATGGCCAGCTTGTAGAACCACTGCTGGCCGCGGCCGTCGGGGCGCGGGCGCAGGCCGCATTCGCCCACGACGGCGCCGCGCAGCGGCTCGGCCAGGGTGCCGGCGCTCAGCAGCGCCGGTTCGCCGGTGGCGATGGCCTCCACGCCGAGCGTGAAGGGATGGCGCCAGGCGGCCTTGGCCTGCTCCAGCCCCTGGCCCTCGGCGGCCTCGGCGCCGCGCTGGTCCAGCGTCATGCGCCAGTCGCTGCGGCCCTGGGCACGCAGACTGACGCGGGCGCGGCTGCCGCCCCAGTCCAGCTCGCCGGTGAGAAGCAGGTCCAGCACCAGGGCGGTGAAGTCGATGCTGCCCTGCAGCCGCAGCAGGGCGGCGCCGTCCGTGCCGTGCTGCCAGCCCCAGGCCAGGCCGGCCTGGCCCACCAGCGGCGACAGCTCGGCCTCCAGTCGGCCGCTGGTGCCGGCCATCTGGCGCGACCAGGCGATGTGCAGCTTCTCCAGCCCGGCCTGTGCCTGCGGCTGCAGGCCCTGCCAGGCCTTCAGCCAGGCCGGCACGGGCTGGGCCTGGCCGTCGGCTTCGAGCTGGCAGGCGGTGGCGGCGGGTGCTGCGGCCGGGGGCGACTGCTGCGGCCAGGCCAGCGCGGGCGCGGCGCCGTGCCGCACCTGCAGCAGCTGCTGGGTGGCGGCGTGCACGCGCAGCGTCAGCGCCAGGCTGCCCAGCGGCGCGCCGGCATCGCGGATGCCGCAGCTGGTGATGTGGACGGTCTGCAGGTCGGGCGGCTCGCCATGGCCGACGCCCGCCAGCGGCAGGCCGGCGTCGGTCCGGGGCGCGTGCAGCGTGAGGCTGAGCCGGGCGGTGTCGGCGCCGCGCCAGCTGAGGCGACCGGCGGCGCTGTCGTGGCGCACGTCGGGGTGGTCGCCGCCGCAGCCGGCCAGGCGGTTGACGGCCAGCTGCAGCCGCGCGCTGGCGCCGGCACCGGCGGCGCGGCTCAGCACGTCCAGCACGCGTGGCTCGTCCGGCGGCGCGCTCAGCGTCTCGGGCGCGGGAGCCCAGGGCGGCAGGTCCGCGCGGCGCCAACTGCCGTCCTGACCCTGGTAGGCCTGCAGCGGCTTGGGCTCCACGACGGCGAAGCCGACGGCGGCGAGGTCGCAGGCGACGGGGCGGGGTGGCGCGGGCCGGTCCAGGAAGATGCTGCGGCCGCGCGCGGCCTCGGCCAGGCCTGTCTCGACGCTGGCCAGGGCCTGGTCGAAGCCGGCGGGGGTCAGCGTCTCGTCCGCCGGCCGCGCGTGGGCGGCGCGGCGCACCAGTTCCTCGCGCGAACGGTGGTTCAGCTGGTGCAGGCGCAGGCCGGGCGCCAGCGCCGGGTCGGTGGCGATGGCGGCGGCCCATTCGAAGCCGGCGCGGCTCTCGAAGCGCGCACCCCACAGGCAGCACAGTGATGCATAACGCGCCAGTTCGGCGGCGTCGCGCAGGCCCAGGGCGTGGCCGCATTCCAGCGCGAGCTCGACGAAGGCGGGCCAGCGGTCCTGCAGGCGCTGGGCCACCTCGGGCCAGGCGCCGCCCAGCAGCTGCAGCAGCGCGGCGGCGTCGCGGCGGGACTGCAGGGCCTCGACCTGGTCGAGCTGGTCGGGGGTGAGGTGCAGCATCAGGACACCCGCTCGCGCACCTGACGGTCCAGCACGCCGTCCCGCATCTGCCACCAGGTCCAGCGGCGTGCGCCGGGCACGACCAGTTGCTGGCCGGCCGCGAAGAAGGCGTCCAGCTGCGAGGGCGCGAGGCCCGGCAGCAGCAGCGCCAGCAGCTCATGGTCCCACCAGCGCCAGGGGCGGCGGCGGCCGTCGGGCGTGCGCGCCTCGGCCAGGTCGCGGCTGTGTTCGCGCATCGCCAGCAGCGGCCGTGCGGACGTCATCAGCACGCCCCATCCCTCGTAGGCGGCGCAGGCCTCGCCGGTCAGCCAGTCGGTGAAGGCGGACTCGGGCTGCAGCTCGACGATGTAGGCGGCGCGCGGCGCGGCGTCGGCCGACTGCGCGCCGCGCGCCAGGCAGTCCCAGCCCACGCTCTGCGCCGCCTGCAGCCGCGCCGGCAGGCCGGCCACGATGCTGCCGTCGAGGACGGCATGCACGCGGGCCTGTGGCTGGTTCCACAGCGCCGAGCGGATCTGGGCCGTGGCCAGGGCGGCTCCGTTCAAGCCGCGCCTCCTCCGTCGTCGGGCGCGGGCGCCGGGGGCTCGACGGGATCGGCCGCCGCGGCGGCTTCGGCGGCGGCCTGGGCCTCGGCCTGCTTGGCCGCCGCGTAGGCGGCCTCGGATTCGGCCAGCACCTGCTCGGCGGTCTGCGTCGACAGTTCGGCCGCGGCCGCGGCCTCGGCGGCCCGGGCGGCGGCCTCGGCGGCTTGCGGATCGACCACCTCCGCCTGCGCCGCGGCCTCGGCCTGGGCGGCCGACTCGGCGGCCCGGGAGGTGGACTCCGCCGTCGCGGCGTCTTCGAGGACCTTGTCGGTGGCGGCGCGCATTTCCTGGTCGGTCTGCGGCGGCGGCTCCGCCGCCTTGGCGGCTGCGTAGGCCGCCTCGGAGTCGGCCAGGGCCTGCTCGGTGCCGGCCTGGTCGCCGAGGTCGGGCTCGTCTTCCTGCCGCATGCCCGGCTGGGCCTGGGTCAGGCCCATGGCCACCGCGCCGCCGGCCGCGAGCGCCGCTGCGCCTGCTGCAAGCGCGCCGGCGCGCAGGGCCGAGATGCCGGCCGAGCCGGGCAGCGCGCCCGCGCTCATGGCACCCGCGCCTGCGCCCGCGCCGGCCGCCGCGCCGCCGGCGGCCGGCGTGGTGCTGCCGGCCTCGTCCTTCAGCGGGTCTTCGAACAGCTTGTCGTAATCCGTGGCCTTGGCCGGGGTCAGTTCTTCCTGGTTCTTGGCGTCCTCGGGAGCCTTGGGTTCGGCCGCGGCTGCGCTCTCGGCGCTGCCGGCCGAGCCGCCGCCGCCGCCGCAGTTGACCTTGACCAGCGGCCCGTCGATGGTGACGCCGGCCGGCCCCAGCGTGATGACGGAGGCGCCGCAGACGATCTTGATGCCGGCCGTGGCCTCCAGCACGATCTCGGCGCTGCCCTTGGCCTTCACGTTGACGCCTTCCATCAGCAGGTCGGCGGCGGCCTTCAGCGACAGCTTGGCGCCGGCTTCGGCGACCAGGTTGCCGGTGGTCTTGATGTTGCCGGCGCCACCGCTTTGCAGGTTGATGTCGCCGCCGGCCTTGACGGCGGTCTTGCCGGTGACGTCCAGCCCGTAGTCGGCGCCGACCTTGGCGTTGTAGTCCTTCTCCAGCTTGAGCTGGTAGGTGGCCGCGCCGGTGGTGAAGATGTCGCCGGCGACCTTGGTGTGCACGTCCTTGCCCAGGTCGTGCATGACGTCCTTGCCGACGTTGACGTACCAGTTCTCGCCGACCACTTCCTTGCGCGTGAGCTTGACCTTCTTGGTCTCGTTCTTCTCGATCCAGTCGAAGGCGTCTTCCTTGACGTGGCGATGGAAGTTCTTCTGCGACTGCAGCCAGACGTACTCGGTGCCCTTCTTGTCGTCGAAGCGCAGTTCGTGGCGGGCGTCGGCCGCGCCGCCCTTGGTGGAGTGGGTGCGCCAGCCGCTGATGTCGGCATTGGCCGGCAGCGGGTAGGCGGGCGTGTTGACGTCGTTGTGCACGGAGCCGGTGATCAGCGGGCGGTCGGGGTCGCCGCCGAGAAAGCTGACGACCACCTCGTGGCCCACGCGCGGGATCATCCACAGCCCCATGTTCTTGCCGGCCCAGGGCTGGGACAGGCGCACGTAGCAGGAGCTGTTCTCGTTCTTCGTGCCGACGCGGTCCCAGTGGAACTGCACCTTGATGCGGCCGTGCTTGTCGCAGTCCACCTCGGTGCCCGACTTGCCCACCACGATCGCGGTCTGCGGGCCGTACATGATGGGGCGCGGTGTGCGGCGCTGCGGACGGAAGGGATTGCCGTCCTTGGGGATGCACATGAAGTTGACGAGCACACCGTCGCGGCGGTGGTGCACGGCCTTGAGGTCGGCGATGGCCTCGTGGTCGGCGAACTCGGCGCTGAAGTTCATGCTGACGACGAGATAGCTGTCGTCGTCGGCCGGCGTCAGCGCGTCCTCCAGGTCGAAGGTGGCGCCGACCTCGAAATCGTTGGCGTTGGTGGTGCCGGTGAACACCTTCTGCAGCGACTGCAGTTCCTCCAGCCGCAGCTTGGCGATGCGGTTCATCGCCGTGGTGGCCGGCTGGGATTCGGGCTTGACCTGGTTCAGCACGGCACGGGCCGGGTACTCATAGACCTCGGCGGGGCCGCGCTTCTCGGTGGCCGCCATCATGCCGGCGGACTGCGACTGCTCGATGGCGGTGGCCGTGGCGAGATAGTCGTAGTCGCGCACGACGGCCTTCACCGAATGCACCTCCTCGGCCAGGCTCCAGTCGATGACGCCGGGCTTGCCGGCTTCGAGCTTGTTGGCCCACTTGATGGCCTTGGTGCCCGTCTTGGCCGTGTGCTTGCTCATCGCATCGATGAGCACCAGGGTGTGGGTGGTGCTGGTGTGCTCGAAGAAGTAGTAGATGCCGGCCTCTTCGAGCAGGCGGCTGACGAACTCGAAGTCGGACTCGTTGTACTGGACGCAGTACTCCAGCGGCTTGGTGGCGCCGGTGTCCTGCAGCCGCCATTCGAAGTCGGCGCTGTAGGGCGTGAGCACCGCGCTGACGATGTCCTTGATGCTCTTGTTCTGGAACACCTTGGAGTTGCGCGTCTTGGTGGCGAACCACAGCCACGGCCGCATCGTGATGCGGAAGGACTCGAAGCGGCCATGGCGCTCGCCGCGCTGCGCCTCGGTGATGTAGCCGTTGAAGTTGCGCTTGGCGCCGTGCTCGATGGAGACGTTGGCACGCGTGCCCAGCAGCTTGTGCAGGTTGATGGTCTCGCGCACGCCGAGCAGGCTGACGTTGCCGACCAGGTCGACGTTCCACTCCGGCAACTGGCCCAGCTGCTCCTTGCCGTCCATGCGCAGGACCAGCAGCTTGTCACCACCCAGCGTGGTGGTGATGGACATCACGTTAGACATCTGTTGACCCCTCGTCCAAGGTGTACCTTGGCCGGTCCCCCGAGGGGACGGCGATGCTTGCGGCATCAAGCCGCAAGCACATCGCCTGACGGGCCGGCTTGGGAGCGGCCCGGCGCTCGGCCCGATCGGTCACTACGGCCGCCATCTGCCCGGCCTCAATCGAAGGCATAGCTGAAGTCGCCGTCAGCCACGTCCAGCGCGACACGCGCCAGCGGCTGGCCCGAGGCCGTGCGCGACAGGTACTCGATGGAGACCTTGGGCAGCACGGTGTTGGTCAGGATGGCGTCGATGATGCGGCCGCCGGATTCGGCGTTGTTGCAGCGCTTCACGATCAGCTCCACCGCCGCGTCGCTGTACTCGAACGGGATGCGGTGGTTCTCGGCCACGCGCTTGACGATGCGGCCCAGCTGCAGGCGCACGATCTTGGCCAGCATGTCGTCGCTCAGCGGGTAGTACGGGATGGTGACGATGCGGCCCAGCAGCGCCGGCGGGAACACCTTCTGCAGCGGCTCGGTCAGCGCCGTGGCCAGCGACTCGGGGTCGGGCAGCAGCTCGGGGTCGCGGCACATGTTCATGATGAGCTCGGAACCGACGTTGCTGGTCAGCAGGATGATGGTGTTCTTGAAGTCGATCAGGCGGCCTTCGCCGTCTTCCATCCAGCCCTTGTCGAAGACCTGGAAGAACAGCTCGTGCACGTCCGGGTGGGCCTTCTCCACTTCGTCGAGCAGCACGACGCTGTAGGGCCGGCGGCGCACGGCCTCGGTCAGCACGCCGCCCTCGCCATAGCCCACATAGCCCGGAGGCGCGCCCTTGAGCGTGGAGACGGTGTGCGACTCCTGATACTCGCTCATGTTGATGGTGATGACGTTCTGCTCGCCGCCGTACAGCGACTCGGCCAGCGCCAACGCCGTCTCGGTCTTGCCGACGCCCGAGGTGCCGCACAGCATGAACACGCCGATGGGCTTGTTGGGGTTGTCGAGCTTGGCGCGCGAGGTCTGGATGCGGCGGGCGATCATGTCCAGCCCGTGCTGCTGGCCGATGACGCGCGCGCCCAGCGTGGCGCCCAGGCGCAGCACGGCTTCCAGCTCGTTCTTGACCATGCGGCCGACGGGGATGCCGGTCCAGTCGGCGACGACGCTGGCCACGGCCTGCGCATCGACGGACGGCAGGATCAGCGGTGCGTCGCCCTGCAGCTCGGTGAGTTGGGCCTGAGCGGCGTGCATCTCCGCCAGCAGCGCGTCGCGGTCGGGGCTGCCGCCGGCGTCGGCCGGCTGGTCGCCGCCGCGCAGCTTGGCGCGCAGGTCCAGGATCTTGGCGACGACATCCTGCTCCTGCTGCCAGCGCACTTCCAGCGCGGCCAGGCGGGTGCGTTCGCCAGCCAGCTTCTCTTCGACCAGCGAGCCGCGCTCGCCGATGTGCACGCCCACCTGGGCCTCGCGGGCGATGATGCCCTGCTCGATCTCCAGCGATTCGATGCGGCGCTTGCAGTCCTCCACCTCGGCCGGCATCGCATGCTGGCTGACGGCGACGCGGGCGCAGGCGGTGTCCAGCAGGCTGACGGCCTTGTCGGGAAGTTGGCGGGCCGGGATGTAGCGGTGCGACAGCTTGACGGCGGCCTCGATGGCCTCGTCCAGCAGCTGGATCTGGTGGTGTTTCTCCAGCACCGTGGCCACGCCGCGCAGCATCAGGATGGCCTTCTTCTCGTCGGGCTCCTCGACCTGCACGGTCTGGAAGCGCCGGGTCAGCGCCGGGTCCTTCTCGATGTACTTCTTGTACTCGGCCCAGGTGGTCGCGCCGACGGTGCGCAGGTTGCCGCGTGCGAGTGCGGGCTTCAGCAGGTTTGCCGCGTCGCCCGTGCCCGCCGCGCCGCCGGCGCCCACCAGCGTGTGGATCTCGTCGATGAACAGGATGATGGGCGTGGGGCTCTGCTGCACCTCGTCGATGACCTGGCGCAGGCGCTGCTCGAACTCGCCCTTCATGGACGCGCCGGCCTGCAGCAGGCCGATATCCAGCGACAAGAGCGTCACGCCCTGCATGCTGGGCGGCACGTCGCCGCGCGCCAGGCGCAGCGCGAAGCCTTCGACGACGGCCGTCTTGCCGACGCCGGCCTCGCCGGTCAGCAGCGGGTTGTTCTGGCGGCGGCGCATCAGGATGTCGACGATCTGGCGGATCTCGTCGTCGCGGCCCGTCACCGGGTCGATCTCGCCGTTGCGCGCCTTCTCGGTCAGATCGACCGTGAACTTCTTCAGCGCCTCCTGGCGGCCCATGGCGGCCGGGGCCATTGCGCCCTCGGCCTGGCCGGGCTGGCCGGCGTTCAGCGCGCTGCCGTCGGTGGCGCCCAGGCCGGCCTCGCCGGTCTTGCCGACCAAGGACGGCAGCTTGTCGGCCAAGTCGTCTGCCTTGATCTTCTCGAACTGGCGCGAGATGCCGAACAGCGCCTCGCGCAGCGTTCGGGTGGACAGCAGCGCCACCAGCAGGTGGCCGCTGCGCACCTGGGCGTCACCGTACATCAACGTGGCATAGACCCAGGCCTGCTGGATGGCATGCGTGATGTGCTCGGAGAAGTCGCTGATGGACGTCGACCCGCGCGGCAGGCGGTCCAGCGCGGTCGTCACGTCGCGCGCCAGCACGGCGGCATCCAGGCCGTAGTGGCGCACGATGGCCGCCACGTCGGACTCGTTGTTCTCCAGCAGCTGGGTGATCCAGTGCACCAGCTCCACATAGGGGTTGCCCCGGAGCTTGCAGAAAACGGTGGCGCCCTCGACGGATTTGTAGGCCAGCGGGTTGAGCTTGCCGAAAAGGGCTTGGCGGCTGATGTCGGTCATTTGCGGTTCTCCTCGGTGCTAAGTGACCGGGGCCGCCGTTCGGTTCCGCTACATCTGGTGCTTTGGTGCCAAGGACGGCCCCAGCGGTTCCCGGGAGATGCTTTCCACGTTCATCAGCAACTGGTCGGCGCGCCTGCGCGGGCGCTTGCTGTTCAGCCAGGCGCTGCGGCCCAGCTGGCCGATGCCGGGTGATCGGCCCAGCGGCCAGGCCGGCACCTCGGCGGGCTTCAGTCGCAGGCGAAGGTCCCACTCGAACTCGTGGCCCACGTACTGGCGCACCATGGCCTGCAGCGCCGGCAGATGCGGGCCGGAGGGCAGGAAGGCCTGGAACTCCGTCCAGCTCAAGGGGCCGATCTCGATGCGGAACTTGTGCTGCACGTCCCAGACCTGGCCGCCCAGCATGGCGCCACGGCCCAGGGCCACGCCGTCGTGCCTGACCAGACGCGTGCGCTCCTCAGGCTCCAGCGTCATCCAGTGGCCGCTGAACTGCTGGACCTGGGCCGGCACCTTGAACCGCAGCGTGATCCAGCTCTGCAGGCCGTCGGCATCGCGGGCCGAGCGGGCCAGGCGGCCGGCGAAGTAGAGCTTGGAGAAATCGCCCAGGGCGTCGCGCTCGCGCAGCGCCGGCTCGGCCAGGCCGATGAGCGCGCCGACGTGGCGCACGATGGGGGCGTCGCGGCCGCGGTCCATGCCCACCACCGGGTGGGAGCGGGCCCAGGCCCGGTAGAACAGCAGGCCGAAGCGGTGCAGCAACATGTCGGCGAAGGCCGCGAAGGTGCGGTCGCCGTGGTGCATGGCCCGTTCGCGGGCGTACTCGGTCAGGTGCGTGGGCAGCGCGCCGTTGGGGCCGAACAGGCTCATGACCCGCTGCACCAGCCGCGGCGCATGGCCGTCGCGCGCGTCCAGCTTGGTGATGGCCGTGGGCGCGAAGTTCAGCGCCGGCTCGCTGGCGAAGCGCACCGGCTCATCGCCCGGGCGCAGCGCGTCGCCCAGCCGCGGCTTGTCGGGGTGGGCGGCCTCGATGCGGCGCAGCGCCTGGAACAGGTCGAAACGGCCCGGTCGCTGCTTCAGCGCATCGAAGATGTTCACAGGATGGCCCGCGCGCCGGGCAGCGGATGCCAGCGCTTCAACTCGCCGCGCGTGCGCGACACCAGCAGCGTCTGCACGAAGCTGTTCATCGACACATGGCGGCTGAAGTAGTGGTGCAGCACGGCGCCCAGCAGCGCGGCGCTGCCGCCCTCGAAGGACAGCTCGTCTACCGTGACCTGCACCTCCAGGCCGCGGCCGAACGCGATGGGGCCCGGCGCCGGGTGGCGGCGCACCACCGGCCGCGTGGCGACCGAGCGCACGCCCTCGATCTGGCGCAGCAGGCCGGCGTTGGCGCTCTGGCCGAACAGGCCCAGCAGCTCGCGCAGCGCCAGCGCGCCGCGCTCGGCGTCCTCGTCCACCAGCGACAGGTAGTTCAGCGACAGCAGCGACAGCAGCCGCCAGGCCAGCGGGCCCTCGCGCGTGGCGCTGACCGGCCGTGACGGGCCGGCGACGACGGCGATGGCCTCCACCGGCGCGCGGGTCTCCAGCGTCAGCCCGCCGTGGTCGCGCCCGGTGGGCATGAATAGCGGCAGGTCGCGGTTGGTGCAGCGCACCTTGGCCGCCAGCTGGCGCAGCTCGGTGCGGTAGGGCGCGCGTTGCAGGTCCACCAGCGCGAGGAAGACCTCGCTGCCGACATAGGCCGAGCGCGGCCCTTCGCGCTTGGCGCGGTCGCTGGCCAGGCGCGGCTCGCGCAGCAGGCTGAAGTAGCCGGCCGCGCCGCCGGGGTCCACATGCGGCACGTCGAACAGCGGCAGGAACTGCAGCTCGTCGCTGTCGTTGGAGAAGCCTGCGACGGAGGCGACGTCGAAGACCTCGTAGTCGTTGCCGGCCAGCCGGTCCGGGATGACCTGGAAGGCCGTGCTGCTGTCGTCCACCGCGATGCGCTCGGCGCGGCGCTCGAACAGGTTGATGGCCGGCACGCAGTTCAGGCTGAAGTTGGCCGGCTCGCCGCCACCCTCCAGGCTGGGCTCGTAGCGGTCGAACAGCAGCACCAGCTCGAAGCTGTTGCCGGGGCAGGCCGCGAAGCTGGCGCGCAGGCCGGCCACGTCCAGGAACAGGAAGCGCTGCGGGAACGCGAAGTACTCCTGCATCAGCCGCGTGCCGGACAGGCCGCGCAGCGTGACGGGCAGCATGGCCTCGTCGTCGGACAGGCCCACGTGGCGCACCCAGCCGGGCGGCAGGAAGTTGCGGCGCGCGTCCTTGCCGCCGGGGCCGGCCAGCACGCCCACGCAGCGGCAGGTGGCCAGCTCGTGCAGCTTCAGCGCCACGTCCTGCAGGCCGCCCATGAAGAAGCGCAGGCTGTCCAGCGGCAGCTTCGCGAAGCTCATGCCGTCGGGCAGCGCCAGCTTCACGCGCACGCCGCTCTTGGGGCGTTCGCGCAGCGGCAGGCCGCTGAGGTTGATGTCGGTGGCGCTCAGGAAGTACTCGACCTGCGTGACCTGGATGGGCGTCAGCGTGACCGGTTGCGCGGTGCGGAACTCGCAGCGCGTGGGGCCCAGCGACGTGGGCTGCGACATCAGCGCGCTGCCGCGCGGCAGCGTGAAGCCGGCCATCAGGTTGGGGTCGTTGCTGGGCTCCAGCTTGGCCACCAGCATGGACGGGATGGGTGCGCCGAGGTTGGGGCAGACGATGTCCAGCAGCGCCTGGGCCAGGCGCGGGAACTCGGCGTCCTGCTTGAGCTGCACGCGCGCGGCCAGGAAGGCCGAGCCCTCCAGCAGCCGCTCGACATACGGGTCGGCCACTTCCAGGCCTTCCATGCCGAGGCGGCCGGCGATCTTGGGGAACTCGCGCGCGAACTCCCCGCCCATCTCGCGGAGGTAGCGCAGTTCCTGGTTGTAGTAGCGGAGGAGGCGGGGATCCATCGTGAGGTCTAGTTCCGCAGGTCGCGCACGGCGGCCTGGCCGGTGTCCACGTCCACGTCGGCGCTGAGCAGCAGTTCCAGCGGCACGGGCTGGTTCCACATCTGGCCCTTGATGGTCAGGCGCAGGCTGGTGGGGCGGATGCCGGTGGTCATGTCGTTGGCGATGCGGACCTCGACGGTGTTGGGGTCCAGTCGCGGCTCGAAGCGCACGATGGCCTGGCGCAGCTGGGCCTCGATGAGCGGGAAGTTGTGCACGCTCATGGTCTGGCCGGTCAGCGGCAGGATGCCGAAGTTCAGCACCGAGTCGGCGGCGTGCGGCACGCTCTTCCACAGCGCCGTGCGCTCGGGGTCGTCGCGGTTGCCGATGTCGGGTTCCTCGCAGACCGCGTTGAACAGCCAGGACAGGTCGCGCAGCACGGCCTCCCGCAGCTGCTTGCGGGTCAGCATGCGGGCGTCCAGCGCCTCGACCCGGCTGTCGGGCTCGTGGTCGGTGAGCCGGTCGAGCAGCGAGGGCTGGAGCCGGTCCTGGGCGCCCAGGCCGGCCATCAGGCAGCCTCGTCGGGCGCAGCCTGGGCTACGTCAAAAACGATCTCGCGTATGGCCATCAGGTCGTGGTCGCCCACGTCGCTGGCCAGCACGCGCTGGCCCAGGCCGGTGTAGCGCTCCTCGCCGGCTGCACCTGGAATGGGCGTCCATTCGGTCTTGCGCGCCAGGTTGATGAGGCCGTCCTCGCTCTTGTCGGAGCCCACGTAGCGCGTGGGCACCAGCGCGACGCTGTTGCCGCCGTTGGTGAAGCTGAGTTGCGCCGGCATCCAGACGCAGTCGCGCAGGTCCTCGGGCGCGTCGAAGCGGATCTTGGCCAGATGCTGGAAGGGCACCCAGGTGTAGTGGCCGTTCAGGCACACCTCCAGGATGGGGCCCAGGCGTGAGTCGGCGTCGGCCAGCCACTCGAAGCGCTGGCCGTCCAGCGTGCCGGCGCTGGTGGGCGCGGCCTCGAAGGCCTTGGCGGCGAGGTCGGCGGCGAGCTGGTCGTGGCCCTCGCCCTGCTGCTTCAGCGACTCGATGAGCTGGGCCACCCAGGCCTCGGGCTGGCCGAACACCACCGGCGTGCGCTTGCCGGCGAACACCTGCGCGCGCAGCAGCTCGCAGCGGATCGCATGGCCCACGGTCTCGCGCATCGGGATGGCGAGCTTGTCCATGTCGGCGACGACATTGAGCTGCGTGTGCGCGCGTTCCCACTGGCCCAGCACGCTGAGCAGCTGCGACATGAAGGTGCGCAGCTTGGGGTCGGCCGGCTTGGCGCGCACGGCCTCGGTCAGCTTGACCAGCGCGGTGCGCGGGTCGCCGGCACGGACGGCCTCTTCGGCGGCTTGTTGGGGAGTCATGTCAGCGCTGCCCGGCCGCCCGAAAGCGCTGACGCGCCCCCTCGGGGGCAGTGAACGAAGTGAGCGTGGGGGCTGATGTCATTTCAGAAGCCATGGCCGCAATCGGTGCAGAAGCGCGCGGAGCGCGGAAGGGTGATGCCGCAGGCGGGGCAGCTCTTGTGCGTGCTGGCCATGTCGAAGCCGCATTCGTGGCAGAAGCGGCCGCCCTGGCTGGGCGTCTGGCAGTTGGGGCAGGCGGCGGCGCCCGAGGCAGCGCCGTAGCCGCCTTGCGACCCATGGCCGCCGCTGGCGTTGGAGGCGGCCTTGGCGGCGCAGTCGCGGCAGCTGCCGGCATGGCCGTCCCAGCATTCGCGGCCTACCCACTTGCGGCAGCCGGTGCAGCGCTCGTACAGCGCCGCCGCGGCGGCTCGTGCCTCTTCCAGCGCCTCGGCCTTGGCACTGCTGCCGCCGGCCTCGGCAAACGCGCCGGTGGCGCGACTGGCCTTGTTGAGGTCGTAGAACATGAACGCGAAGCGGCTCAGCCAGCCCGTGATCTGGCCCTTGCGATAGGGCTTGAAGGCGGAGCGCGAGGCCTCGCCGCACTTCTCGCAATAGAACTCGAACTGGAAGCCGGCCGACACGTCGCTCATGGACGTGCTGACGTCACGGTAGTTGGTCAGGGACATATCAGTCAGTGCCTTGCGGGGCCGAGCGCCGGGCCGCTCCCAAGCCGGCCCGTCGGGCGATGTGCTTGCGGCTTGATGCCGCAAGCATCGCCGTCCCCTCGGGGGACCGACTGGCGTGGCCCGCGTTCAGCGGGGCCAGGCTGGGCGAGGGGCTGGCTCATATTGGCGAACCGATGTTCTTCATCGTGAAGGCGCGCATCGTCGCCTGCGTGGCGGTCTTGACGACGGCCTGACCCATGTTGCCGTGCTGATAGTGCGAGGGCGGGTTCTTGTAGACGTAGGCCAGCGAGCCGAACTCGCAGGTCCACTCCTCCATCATCTCGGTCATCGTGTCGGTGACGGCCACCTGCAGCTTGTACTCCAGCAGGCGGATCTTCTGGATGGTGAAGACCAGCGAGGTGCCCTCCATCACGTTGGTCGAGCGCTTGTGAATGGTCAGCGTGCCGGAGGGGAAGATGTCGCCGGCCTTCATCGAGTTCAGCATCTGCGTGCTGGCGATGTCCACGCGCTTCGTGAACGTGAACTCGAAATTGGGGTTGCGGCCTTCGTTCTCGGCCCGCTTGTCGGCCACGCGCTCGTCGAAGCCCTTGGCTTCGCCCTGGCGCTGCACGGCCGCGTTGGCGTCCTTGTACTTGGACTGGAACTTGTCGAGCGTGTCCTTGACCAGGCGGTCGTGCTTTTCCAGCAGCGCCTCGCGCTCGGCGCCCTCGGCCTTGGCCATGGCGCGCTTCAGCGAGGCCTGGGCCGCCGTCACGTCGCCCTTGAGGTTCTTGAACTGCTGCAGGACGTTGCCTTCCTGCGTGATCAGGTTGTCCTTCTCGCGGTGCATGTCGTCGCGCACGTCCGCGTTGATGCGTTCTTCCTCGTTGTGCAGGTTCCACTTGAGGGTTTCCAGCAGCACCTGGCCCTGGAACAGGTGCGAGACCGACTCGCCCGCCACCGGCACGCGGGTGGGGCGCAGCAGGATCATGTAGATGTCGGCGCCGTTGCTGGCCATCAGAGGAGTGCCGTCGGGTAGAAGAAGGGGGCGGTCGGCAGGTTGTCCTTGCCTAGCGTCTTCAGGTACATCATCTTGATGCTCTTGAAGTTCAGGGTCCAGGTCTCGGTCACCTCCTTGGAGAGTCCGTCGTCCGATACCTCCAGCGCGCAGCTGGCGAAATGGCCCATGGTGCAGACCAGCGTGAAGCCGGGCTGGTGGATGGCGCGGCCCTGCTGCTTGATGTGCAGCACCGTGATTGAGGCGCTGACGACGGGCAGGTGATTGTCCAGGCAGAAGTGCATCTGCGACGAGGCCACGTCGAAGCGCTTCTTGAAGGTCAGCGGCTCCATCTTGATGGAGACCGACTTGCCCAGCCCCGCCATCGAGGCCGCGGCGGCCGCGACGGCGGCCAACCCGCTGCCCTTGCTCTTGGGGTCCTTCAGGGCCTTCATGCCCCAGCCGAACTCCAGCAGCTCGACAGAGCCTTCGGCGCCCTCGAGCAGGCCTTCGCCCACCACCGGCCCGGCGCCGGTGATGAGTTGCATGAAGATGTTCGAACGGCTCATGTGGACCCCTCGTCCGCCGAGTACGCCGGCCGGTCCCCCGAGGGGACGGCGATGCCCGCGGGATCGACCCGCGGCCACATCGCCCACGCGGGCCGGCTTGGGGCGGCCCGGCGCTCGGCCCGAGATGCGAACCCGAACAAGACGTTTGGCAAAAGGATCAAGCCGAGGGCGAGGCCGTGCCGGCAGGGATGTCCCAGTTGTAGGTCTTGGCGGCCTGCAGCTTGCCGGTCTTGTTGTCCTGCGGCTTGTATTCGATCTTGACGGTCTTGAAGACCATCTCGACCTTCTGCAGGACAGAGCCTTCCTCGGTGCCGTTCTGCTGCACCTTGGTGATGAACACGCCTTCCATGGTCATCGTGAAGTAGGTCTCGGGCGTGGCCGAGCCGGTGGTCTTCATCATCTGCAGCTCGACCTTGGGGAAGGCCTTGCCGGTACAGATGTAGCCCATGATGACCGTGGAGGACGTGTCGAAGTAGTGCTCCCAGTTCATCTTGCCGGGGTTGGGCTTGCCGACCGAGGCGCCGCCGCCCTTGGTCCAGCTGGTCTCGGCTTCGATTTCCCAGTCCCAGCCCTGGATCTCGATCCACTTCTCCTTGCCCTTCTGGATGGACTCGCCATCGGCCTTGTCGAAGAAGGTGATGAATGCATTGACTGCCATGTTGTTGCTCCTTTAGAGGTTCAGATTGCGCGGGATGCGGTGTTGGTGTGAGGTGACCCGTCCTGCTCCCGCGCCGGGCGAGTTCTCGGTGTCAGATCAGCTCGACTTCTCGGACGGCAGCTTGGAGACCAGGCGCAGCGATACGGTCAGGCCTTCGAGCTGGTAGTGGGGCTTCAGGTAGAACTTGGACTGGTAGTAGCCGGGCGCGCCGTCCACTTCCGACACCTCGACCTGCGCGGCCGCCAGCGGGCGCGTGGCCTTGGTCTCTTCCGACGAGTTCATCGGGTCGCCGTCGACGTAGTTCAGGATCCAGCTGTTCAGCCAGTCTTCCATCGCATCGCGCGACTTGAACGAGCCCACCTTGTCGCGCACGATGCACTTCAGGTAGTGGGCGAAGCGGTTGCAGGCGAACAGGTAGGGCAGGCGGGCGGCCAGCGCGGCGTTGGCGGTCGCGTCGGCGTCGTCGTACTCCTGGGGCTTTTGCAGCGACTGGCCGCTGATGAAGGCCGCGAAGTCGCTGTTCTTGCGGTGCACCATCGACAGGAAGCCGTTCTTGCTCAGCTCGGCCTCGCGGCGGTCGGAGATGGCGATCTCGGTCGGGCACTTCATGTCCACGCCGCCGTCGTCCGTCGGGAAGCTGTGCGTGGGCAGGTTGGTGACGGCGCCGCCGGACTCGATGCCGCGGATGCGCGAGCACCAGCCGTACTGCTTGAACGAGTTGTTGACGTTCACCGCCATCGCGTAGGCCGCGTTGGACCAGGTGTACTTGTTGTGGTCGGCGCCCTCGGTGTCTTCCTCGAACGCGAATTCGTCCACCGGTGCGGTCTTGGCGCCATAGGGCACGCGCGACAGGAAGCGCGGCATGCAAAGGGCCAGGTAGCGGGCGTCGTCGCTCTCGCGCAGCGAGCGCCAGGCGGCGTATTCGGGCGTCGTGAAGATCTTGGTCAGGTCGCGCGGGTTGGCCAGCTCCTGCCAGCTTTCCATCTGCATGACGCTGGGCGCGGCACCGGTCAGGAAGGGCGCGTGCGCGGCGGCGGCGATCTTGGACATCTCGCCCAGCAGCTCGACGTCGGGCGGCGTGTGGTCGAAGTGGTAGTCGCCCACCAGGCAGCCGTAGGGCTCGCCACCGAACTGGCCGTACTCCTCTTCATAAAGGCGCTTGAAGATGGGCGACTGGTCCCAGGCCGTGCCCTTGAAGCGCTTCAGCGTCTTGCCCAGGTCGGCCTTGGACACGTTCATCACGCGGATCTTGAGCTGCTCGTCGGTCTCGGTGTTGTTGACGAGGTAGTGCAGGCCGCGCCAGGCGGACTCCAGCTTCTGGAAGTCCTCGTGGTGCATGATCAGGTTGATCTGCTCCGTGAGCTTGGCGTCGATGGCCGCGATCATGGACTCGATGGTCTTGACGGCGTCATCGCTGAGCAGCGCCGTGTTGGACAGCGCCTGCTGCGCCAGCGTCTGCACCGCCTGCGCGACGGCGCCGCGCGCCTCGTCGGTCTTGGGCTTGAATTCCTTGTTCAGCAGCGCCGCGAAGTCGTTGCCTTCGAAGGTCACGCCCGCCAGGGCCGATGCTGACTGTTCCGCTTGGGTCATGTGTGGACTCCGGTCGTATCAGTGATCTGGGATTACTCGGACTTGGGCGCGTCGGTCAGCGTCTTCAGCAGCGTGGGATCGGCCAGCACCTTGGCGATCAGGTCGCCGGCGCCGCTCTTGCCGTCCATGTAGGTGATCAGGTTGGACAGCTGCTGGCGGGCCTCCAGCAGCTTGCTCAGGCCCTCGACCTTGCGCGCCACGGCGGCGGGCGAGAAGTCGTCCATGCTCTCGAAGGTGATGTCCACCGGCAGGCTGCCCTCGCCGGTCAGCGTGTTCTCGACGTTGAAGGCCACGCGCGGCTTCATGGACTTCATGCGCGAGTCGAAGTTGTCGACATCGATCTCGAGGAACTTGCGGTCGGCCACCGGCGGCAGCGGGTCTTCCGGCTTGCCCGACAGGTCGGCCATGACGCCCATCACGAAGGGCAGCTGCACCTTCTTCTCGGCGCCGTACAGCTCCACGT
>CAMLKW010000036.1 GCA_946480605.1 uncultured Roseateles sp.
TGAAGCCGGCCAGGCGGGCGACGTTGTCGGGCGAGGTCGTGGGACCGGACACGACCGCGATGTCCTTGTGCTTGTGCTGCAGCAGCGCGCGCGCGGCCTGCACGCCGCCCTGCACGTGGTCGGCCATGAAGCACTGGTCCTTGATGCGGTCGAAGTTGCGGTTCAGCACGACCACCTGCTTTTGCGCGGGGCCCAGCGCCTTGATGTCCTCGTCCTGGATGGCGTTGGACAGCACGATGAGGCCGTCGCAGTCACGCTCCAGCAGGAAGCGCATGCCCTCGTTGGTCTCGACACGCTCGTCGTCCAGCCCGTCGCCGAAGGCCACCACCATGTGCAGGCCCTGGCTGCGCAGCACCGTGTCGATGACGCGCAGGATGGGCGTGTAGTAGGTGCCGCGCAGGAAGGGGATGTAGACGCCGATCAGCTTGGATGTGCCGGCGCCCAGCGAGCGCGCCGCGTGCGAGGGGCGGAACTTCAGCTGAGCGATGACCTTGCGCACGCGCTCGGCCGTGGCGGGTGCCACGGAACCGTTTCCGCTGATGACGCGCGACGCGGTGCCCACGCCCACGCCGGCCAGCCTTGCCACGTCCTTGATCGTTGCCATGCGCCCCCTAGATATGCGGCGCGGATTGGATCACAAGGGGCAGACGGGCTGCGGATCGGCCGGATCGGGCAGCGGCTTGATGACAGCCTGGGTTTCCTTGCCGCTCAGGCCGCCACCGACCGGCCACTGCGGCTTGGCGGCGTGCACGCTGAACTGGCACGGTCCGGCGGGCCACGGAAACGACAGCCGGCCCGTGAAGCCGGGCCAGGCCTTGCCGTCGTCCGCCGCGACCAGCACGTCCGTCAGCCCCGCGCCCTCGGTGCCGGGCAGCCAGGCGGCGACGAAGGCGTCGCTCTTGTTGAGCAGGTCGTTCACGTACAGCGGCCGGCCGGAGTACAGCACCGTGACGACCGGCGCGCCGCGGCCGGCGACCTTCTGCAGCACCGCCAGGTCTTGCGGGTAGCGCTTGCTGTGGCGCAGGTTCTCGGTGACGCGGATGTCGCCCTCGCCCTCGGCATAGGGCGCCTCGCCGATGACGGCGACGACGGCATCGAAGCGGGCCGGGTCATGCTTGGTGCCATCGACGTCGAACATGACCTGCGCATCGCCGAGGCGCTGGCGCAGCGCGGCCAGCAGCGTGGTGCCCTGTGGGAAGTCGGCATTGCTCGCGTCGCGCGCCTGCCAGCTGACGCTCCAGCCGCCGGCCTGCTTGGCCATGCTGTCCGCCGCCGCGCCTACCACCAGCACGCGCGCCGTGCGCTTCAGCGGCAGCAGCCCCGGCTTGTGCTTCAGCAGCACCAGTGACTCGCGCACCGCGCGGCGCGCCAGCTCCGGCGCCTGCAGCGCCTCCACGGTGGCAGGCACGCTGGACGTGATGGCCATGCTGAACTTCACGCGCAGGACGCGGCGCACCGCGTCATCCAGCCGCGCCATGGGGATGCGGCCCTGCTCCACGGCGCGCATGGTGTTGTCGAAAAAAGCCTTCCAGTGGAAGGGCACCATGACCACATCGATGCCGGCGTTGATGGCCTCGGGACAGTCCTCATTCCTGCAGCCGGGCACCTGGCCCACGCCGTCCCAGTCGCTGACGACGAGGCCGTCGAAGGCCAGGCGCTCCTTCAGCACGCCGGTCAGCAGTGTCCTGTTGCCATGCATCTTGCCGTGCTCGACGTAGGCGGCCGTGTCGGTCCAGCTGCTGAACGAGGCCATCGCCGTCAGCACGCCGGCGTCCAGCGCGCCGAGGTAGCCGGCGCCGTGCACCTGCACCAGCTCGGCGGGCGTGGTGTTGGCGACGCCCTGGTCGATGCCGCGGCGCGTGCCGCCGTCGGCGATGTAATGCTTGGCCGTGGCCAGCACGCCGCGGCCGTCCTTCAGGCCGTCCTGCAGGCCTTCCACGGCGGCCCGGCCCAGCTGGCGCACCAGCGCCGGGTCGCTGCCGAAGCTCTCGTAGGTGCGGCCCCAGCGCACGTCCTGCACGACGGCCAGCGTGGGCGCGAAGGTCCAGTGCAGGCCCGACGCGCGCACGGCGCGCGCGGTGGCGCGGCCGATGCCGCGCACGAGGTCGGCGTTGCGCGTGGCGCCCAGGCCTATGTTGTGCGGGAACAGCGTGGCGCCGCGCACGTTGTTGTGGCCGTGGACGGCGTCGGTGCCCCAGATCAGCGGGATGCCCGGCGTGGCCTGCAGCGCCGCGGCCTGGAACTGCTCGGACAGCGCCTTCCACTGCGCCGGCGTGGCCGCGCGGTCGTTGCCGGGCCAGCCGCCGCCGCCGTTCAGCACGGTGCCGATGGCGTACTCGCGCACCTCGACCGGCGTGATCGCGCGAATCTCGGGCTGCACGATCTGGCCGACCTTCTGGCGCAGGCTCAGCGTCTTCAGCGCGGCTTCCACGCGCGCCTCCAGCGCCGCGTCGCGCTGCGGTGGGCGGGCCGGCCAGGCCTGCACGATGGCATCGGTTCCATCGGCGCGGGCGCCAGCGGTTGCCAGCAGCAGCGCGGCGGCGAGGAATGGGAGGTTTTGTCTCATCGTTGTTGCCTTCATCGGGGACGCGACGGTAGTGGCTGAAGCAAAAAAACGTCAACCCCCGGGCGCGTTCTGTTGACAAGGCATTTGCCGCCGAATTAGATTTGCGCCGAGTTTGGAACCGGTTCCACTTCTTCGGAAATGGAGTCGATATCCAGGCCGGCGAACAAGACGAACCAGATCCAGGAGACAAACCAATGAACCGCTCCGCCCAGCGCGCCGTCCGGCGCGCCCCGCCGCCGCAGGTGCCCGAACGGCGCCTGCGCCTCACCCCCGTTGCCGCGGCGCTGCTGTGCGCGCCGCTGCTGGCGGCCGCGCAGGCCGCCGAGCAGAAGCTGGACACCGTGACGGTGACCGGCTTCCGCGCCAGCCTCGAGTCGTCCATCAGCACCAAGCGCAATGCGGATGCCATCGTCGAGGCCATCTCGGCCGAGGACATCGGCAAGCTGCCCGACGTGTCCATTGCCGACGCGATCTCGCGCCTGCCGGGCCTGACGGCCCAGCGCGTGGCCGGCCGTTCGTCGGTCATCAGCATTCGCGGCATGGCGCCGCGCTACGGCGTGACGCTGCTGAACGGCCGCGAGATCGTGTCCACCGGCGACAACCGCTCGGTGGAGTACGACCAGTTCCCGTCGGAGCTGATCAACGCGGCCACGGTCTACAAGACGCCGGACGCCAGCCTGTCGGCACAGGGCCTGTCGGGCACGGTCAACATGAAGACGCTGAGGCCGCTGGACTTCGGCACGACGCAGGCGGTCATCGGAGCCCGCGTGGAGCGCAATTCCAATGGGTCGCTGAACCCCGAGATCTCGGGCAACGGCAACCGGCTGAGCGCGTCCTACGTGACGCAGTCGGCCGACCGCACCTGGGGCGCGGCCGTGGGTTTCGCGCACCTGGACTCGCCCAACCAGGAGAAGCACTACAAGAGCTGGTGGTGGGCCAACACCAGCGTGTGGGGCTCGCCGCTGCCGGGCACGCCGACGGACTCGGTCGCGCTGCAGGGCTTCGAGCTGGGCGCCGCGTCATCGCGCCAGAAGCGCGACGGCCTGATGGCGGTGCTGGAGTACAAGCCCGGCAACGGCTTGCACAGCACGCTGGACCTGTACTACTCCAGGTTCGACCAGACCGAGGCGCGCCGCACGGTGATGGCGGACATGTCGGTGTGGGCCGGCGCGAGCTGGAGCGGCGCGCAGACCACCGTCGTCAACGGCGACAAGCTGGTCACGAGCGGCACGGTCAACAACGTCAACCCGGTCGCGCTCACGACCTTCAACAAGCGCAAGGACGACATCCGCGCGCTGGGCTGGAACAACGAGCTGAAGCTGGCCGACTGGAAACTGGTGGCCGACCTGAGCTGGTCCAAGGCCAAGCGCAGCGAGCAGAACGCCGAGCTGGCGGCCGGCTCGCCCTCGCGCATCAGCCTGGGCCTGGCCAACATCGCCAGCGGCGACGGCATCTCGACCTTCAACCCGACCTTCGACTACGGCGACGGCAGCAAGGTCATGCTGACCGACCCGCCGGGCTGGGGCCGCGACGGCCGCAGCCAGTTCCCCAAGGTGGGCGACGAGATCAAGGCGCTCAAGCTCAGCGCCGGCCGCAGCTTCGACGGCTTCCTCAGCAGCATCGAGGGCGGGCTGGACTATTCCGAGCGCGATAAGAGCATGAACCGCACGGAGGTCTACTACAACCTGAAGAACAACCGTGCGCCGGTGCTCATCCCCGCCAACCTGCTGCGCACGCCCACCGACCTGGGCTTTGCCGGCAGCCCCATCCGCATGGTCAATTTCGACCTGCCGAGCGCGCTGGGCCTGTACGACGTGGTGCCGTCCTCCGCCGACCAGGCGCCGGGCCGCATCTGGTCGGTGCATGAAAAGGTCACGGCCGCGCACGCCAAGCTGGGCTTCGACGCCGAGTGGGGCGTGCCGCTGCGCGGCAGCCTGGGCCTGCGCGTGGTACACGCCAAGCAGTGGAGCAACGGCATGCTGTGGAACACCCGCACCAACCAGAGCGATCCGATGACCGGCGGCACCAGCTACACCGATGTGTTGCCCAGCATCAACCTCGCGGCCGACCTGACGGAGCGCACCGTGCTGCGATTCGGCGCGGCCAAGGTGCTGGCGCGGCCCAACATGGAAGACATGCGCGCCGGCTTCTCCGGCATCACCGTGGGCGAGCAGGACCGCCGCTGGTCCGCCAACGGCGGCAATGCCAAGCTGGAACCGTGGCGCGCCGACGCGGTGGACCTGTCTGTCGAGCACTACTTCAGCAAGCGCAGCTATGTGGCGGCGGCGGTGTTCCACAAGCACATCACCAACTTCGTCTACGGCCAGGGCATTCCGTTCGACTTCACCGGCTTCCCCAACCCGACGCAGTGGACGCCGCAGAGCAACATCGGCACGTTGAACACGCAGGCCAACGGCCAGGGCGGCATGATCGCCGGCACCGAGCTCAGCGGCTCGCTGGACGCCGGCCTCATCAGCCCGGCGCTGGACGGCATCGGCGTCAGCTTCAGCTACTCCAACACGCGCAGCTCGCTGCACGAGGAGAACAACGTCAGCAAGCCGCTGGACGGGCTGTCGGGCGTGGCGACCAACTTCACCGTCTACTACGAGCGCAACGGCATCTCGGCCCGCGTCGGCAGCCGCCACCGCTCGCCCTTCGTCACGACGGTGCGCGGCACCTTCGGCGAGAACGTGCCCAGCATGATCTCGGGCGAAACCATCATCGACGCGCAGGTCGGCTATGCGTTCGAGACAGGCGCCTTCAAGGGCTTGTCGCTGACGCTGCAGGTCAACAACCTGCGCGACCGGCCCTACCGCACCCGGGTCGGCATCTCGTCGGGTGCCAGCGACCCGAACTCCACGCTGCCCGAGCGCTACACGTCCTATGGTCGACAGGTTCTGTTCGGCGGCACGTACAAGTTCTGAACCCTTTCTGTTCCTGAAACCGCGCCGGCTCCCGCCGGCGCCTCACCATCGCCAGCATGAGCTTCAACAACGCCCCGACCCGCAAAGACTTCCCCGCCGACTTCCGTTGGGGCGTGTCCACCTCCTCCTTCCAGATCGAAGGCGCCGGCCAGGAGGACGGCAAGGGCGAATCCATCTGGGACCGCTTCTGCAAGGAGCCAGGCCGCATCCGCGATGGGTCCAACGGCAACGTCGCTTGCGACCATTACCACCTGTACCCGCAGGACCTGGACATGGCCAAGGGCCTGGGCGTCAACGCCTACCGCTTCTCCATCGCGTGGCCGCGCATCCTGCCGCAGGGGCGCGGCGCGGTGAACGAGGCGGGCCTGGCCTTCTACGACCGTCTGGTCGACGTGATGCTGGAACGCGGCCTGGACCCGTGGGCCACGCTGTACCACTGGGACCTGCCGCAGGCACTGCAGGAGCAGGGCGGCTGGACCTCGCGCGACACGGTGGCGGCGTTCCTGGAGTACACCGACGTCGTCACGCGCCGCCTGGGCGATCGCGTCAAGCACTGGATCACGCACAACGAGCCGTGGTGCTCCTGCATGATGGGCTACTGGGAGAACATCCATGCGCCCGGCGGCACCAGCCTCGCCGACGCGCTGCAGGCCAGCCACCATGTGCTGCTGTCGCATGGCCAGGCGATTCCCGTCATCCGCAACAACGTGGCCGGTGCCGACATCGGCATCACGTTGAGCCTGCACCCCATCACCGCCGCCTCCGACAGCGCCGCCGACCAGGCCGCGCTGGGGCGCCACGACGGCCTGCGCAACCGCTGGTTCCTCGATCCGTTGTTCGGTCGCGGCTACCCCGCGGACACGCTGGCGCTGGTCGGCGACGCCGCGCCCACCGTGCTGCCCGGCGACCTGGAGGCCATCGCCACGCCCACCGACTTCCTCGGCGTGAACTACTACTTCCCCGAGATGGTCAAGGACGATCCGCAAGGCGGCCCCATGCGCGCCAGCATCGTGGAGCGCGAGGGCGTGGAGCGCACCGGCTTCGGCTGGGAGGTGTCGCCGCAGGGCCTGGTCGACCTGCTGACCCGCGTGCAGCGCGACTACCACCCCGCCGTCATCCAGCTGACCGAGAACGGCTCCACCTTCGAGGACGTGCTGACCCCCGACGGCCGCGTGCACGACAAGGAGCGGCTGAGCTACCTGCAGCGCCACCTGGCCGCACTCAAGGTCGCCGTGGACGCCGGCGTGCCGGTCAAGGGCTACTTCGCCTGGAGCCTGCTGGACAACTTCGAATGGGCCGAGGGCTACCTGCGCCGCTTCGGCATCGCCTATGTGGACTACGCGACGCAACGCCGCATCCTGAAGGACAGCGGCCTCTGGTATGGCCAATTTCTGAATGAATGATTAACGGCAATTGACCCGCATTCGAGCGGGTACGCGCAGTTTCTAAATGAAAAATTACAGGGTCCACCCTCAGACGTGAAGGCGGCATCCCAAGGGACACTGCGCCCCGCCATCCACAAGAACCGGAGACAAGATGAAGTTCCGCCGCCACGCCCTGGCCGTCCTGGCGCTCGCCGCCGCCGCGCTGCCCGCCCATGCCCAGCTGAAGGCCGAGGTCATCCACTGGTGGACGTCCGGTGGCGAGTCCGCCGCCGCCAAGACGCTGGCCGAGGCCTACAAGGCGCAGGGCGGCGTCTGGGTGGACACCGCCGTCGCCCTGGGCGAGCAGGCCCGCTCGGTGGCCATCAACCGCATCGCCGGCGGCAACCCGCCCACGGCCGCGCAGTTCAACACCACGCAGCAGTTCCGCGACATCGTCGACCAGGGCTACCTGAACAACGTCGACGAGGTCGCCAAGCGCGACGGCTGGGACAAGTTCCTGCCCGAGACCGTGCTGCAGGCCATCCGCGTCAACGGCCACTACTACGCCGCGCCGGTCAACATCCACAACATGACGTGGTTCTGGTTCTCCAAGGCCGCGTTCAAGAAGGCCGGCATCGCCGAGGAGCCCAAGACCTTCGACGAACTCTTCGCCGCGCTGGACAAGCTCAAGGCCGCCGGCCTCGTGCCGCTGGCCCATGGTGGCCAGCCCTGGCAGGACGGCATCGTCTTCACCGCCACGCTGGCCCACTTCGGTGGCCGCGACCTGTACCTGAAGGTCTTCCGCGACCGCGACCCCAAGGCCATCCTGGGCGAAGATTTCAAGAAGGTGCTGCTGGCCTACAAGCGCCTGCAGAGCTACACCGACCGCGGCTCGCCGGGCCGCAACTGGAACGACGCCACCGCCATGCTGATCAACGGCCGCGCCGGCGTGCAGATCATGGGTGACTGGGCCAAGGGCGAGTTCGCCCAGGCCAAGCAGGAAGCCGGCAAGGACTACGGCTGCGCGCCCGGTTTCGGCCCCAAGGCGCCCTACATCATCCAGGGCGACGTGATGGTCTTCCCCAAGACCAGCAAGCCCGACCAGATCAAGGCGCAGCAGCTGCTGGCCAGCGTCATCACGCAGCCCGCCACGCAGGTCGCCTTCAGCATGAAGAAGGGCTCCATTCCCATCCGCACCGACGTGGACGTCAGCAAGATGGACATCTGCGCGCAGATGGGCGTGGCCGCCATGAAGGACAAGTCGCGCCACCTGGCCAACGGCGAGATCTTCATCACGCCCGACCAGAACGGTGCGCTGCAGGACGTGATCACGTCGTTCTGGAACCGCAACGTGCCGGTCGAGAAGGTCCAGAAGGACATCGTCTCGGCGCTGCGGAATTGACACGATGAAACGCCGCGGCCTCGCGGCCTGGGGCGCGCTGCTGCCCCTGGCCCTCATCGTCTGCGTGGGTTACGTGGGCACCGTGCTGTGGACGGTGCGCACGTCGCTGTCCAGCTCGCGCACCTTCCCGCGCGACGACTTCGTCGGCCTGCAGCAGTTCGAGCGTCTGCTGGAGAGCGACCGCTGGATGCACGCCATCCACAACCTCGCGATCTACGGCGTGCTCTACATCGTGGCGGCCATGTTGCTGGGCTTCCTGCTGGCCGTGTTCATCGACCAGAAGGTGCGCGGCGAGGGCGTGCTGCGCACCGCCTTCCTGTACCCCTACGCGATGTCGTTCGTGGCGACCGGCCTGGTCTGGCAGTGGGTGCTGAACCCCGACAGCGGCCTGCAGAACGCGATGCAGCAGTTGGGCTGGAGCAGCTTCCAGTTCGACTGGATCGTGGACCAGGACATGGTCATCTACACCGTCGTCATCGCCGGCACCTGGCAAGGCGCGGGGTTGGTCATGGCGCTGATGCTGGCCGGCCTGCGCGGCATCGACGAGGAGATCTGGAAGGCCGCGCGGCTGGACGGCATCCCGACCTGGCGCGTCTACCTGTCCATCGTGTTGCCCATGATGGCGCCGACGCTGGCCACCGTGTTCACGCTGCTGGCCGTTGGCGTCGTCAAGGTGTTCGACACCGTCGTCGCAATGACGCAGGGCGGCCCCGGCAACGCCAGCGACGTGCCGGCCAAGTTCATCATGGACCACCTGTTCGGCCGCGCCAACCTGGGCCTGGCCTCGGCCGGCGCAGTGATGCTGCTGCTGACGGTGCTGGCCCTGGTCGCACCGCTGGCCTATGTCCGCAGTCGCCAGAAGGCGCAGGGAGGCCACTGATGAGCAAGAAGCGCAAACCCACGGCGCTGTGGGCCCGCATCGGCGTCTATGCCTTCCTGGGCGTCGCTGCGGTGTTCTTCCTGCTGCCGCTGTACGTGATGCTGACCACCTCGTTCAAGACCATGGACGAGATCCGCCTGGGCCAGATCTTCGCGCTGCCGTCCAGCATCAGCCTGGACGCCTGGCGCGCCGCGTGGAGCGAGGCCTGCACCGGCGTCAGCTGCGAGGGCGTGCGCGGCGGCTTCTGGAACTCCGTCACCATCGCCGTGCCGTCCGTCGTGCTGCCCATCCTGCTGGGCGCCGTCAACGGCTACGCGCTGAGTTGGTGGAAGCCGCGCGGCGGCGAATGGCTGTTCGGCATCCTGATGCTGGGCGCCTTCATCCCCATCCAGGTCATGATCTATCCGCTCGTGAAGCTGGAGGCCGCCATCGGCGTCTACAGCAGCCTGCCCGGCATCGTGCTGGTGCACATCGTGTTCGCGATGCCCATCATGACGCTGCTGTTCCGCAACTACTACGCGGGCCTGCCGGCCGAGCTGTTCAAGGCGGCGCGCGTGGACGGCGGTGGCTTCTGGCGCATCTTCGTGCAGCTGGTGCTGCCGATGTCCACGCCCATGCTCATCGTCGCGGCCATCATGCAGATCACCGGCGTGTGGAACGACTACATCCTGGGCCTGACCTTCGCCGGCCGCGAGCACCAGCCGATGACGGTGCAGCTCAACAACGTCATCAACACGACGACCGGTGAGCGGCTCTACAACCTCAACATGGCCGCGACCATCCTGACGTCGGCCGTTCCCCTTCTCGTCTATCTGATATCCGGCCGCTGGTTCGTGCGCGGTATCGCTGCCGGAGCCGTGAAATGAGTGGCGTGAACATCCAGGGCCTGAGCATCAAGTTCGGCCACAACGAGGTCATCAAGGGGCTGGACCTGCAGGTCCACGAGGGCGAGTTCCTCGTGCTGCTGGGCCCGTCGGGCTGCGGCAAGTCCACGCTGCTGCACAGCATCGCCGGCCTCATCGACGTCAGCGGCGGCAGCATCCACATAGGCGGCGCCGACATGACCGATGCCGAGCCCAGCGAGCGCGGCATCGGCATGGTGTTCCAGAGCTATGCGCTGTACCCGACGATGACCGTCGAGAAGAACATGAGCTTCGGCCTGCGCGTGGCCGGCACGCCCAAGGCCGAGATCCAGCGTCGCGTGGACAAGGCCGCGGCCATGTTGCAGCTGACGCCGCTGCTGGACCGCAAGCCGGCGCAGCTGTCCGGCGGCCAGCGCCAGCGCGTGGCCATCGGCCGGGCGCTGGTGCGCGAGGCCGGCGTGTTCCTGTTCGACGAGCCGCTGTCCAACCTCGACGCCAAGCTGCGCGCCGAACTGCGCCGCGAGCTCAAGCTGCTGCACCAGAACCTCGGCAGCACGATGGTCTATGTGACGCACGACCAGGTCGAGGCCATGACGCTGGCCACGCGCATCGTCGTCATGAAGAGCGGCGTCATCCAGCAGATCGGCACGCCGGCCGAGGTCTACGAGCGTCCGGCCAACCTGTTCGTCGCCGGCTTCCTCGGCGCGCCGGCCATCAACCTCGTGCCGGCCACGGTGGCTGCGGACGGCGTCTCGCTGGACGGCGCGCTGCCGCTGCAACTCGCCGCCGGCCGCGTCAAGCCCGGCCAGGCCGTCGTGCTGGGCGTGCGCCCCGAGCATGTGCGTCTGCAGGCCGACGGCCGCTGGCGCGCGACGGTCGAGCTGGTCGAGCCCATGGGCAACCACCAGGTCGTCTGGATGAAGCTGGGCGCGCAGACGATGTCCGTGCTGGTGCACGACGGCCGCTGCATCGCGATGGGCGACACGCTGGCCTTCGACATCGACGAGACGGCGCTTGGCGTCTTCGACGCCACGACCGAGCAGCGCCTGTAAGAAAACTCTAGCCAGGAGACCCCATGAAGACAGCCGTCCTCGCGCTGGTAGCAGCGACTGCCTGTGGTGCTAACGCACAGACTGTGCGTGCGCATCTGACCACTGCGGACAAGCAGCACCTGCTGGCGCCCAGCGCCGTCACGGCGCCTTCGGCTGGGTTCGATGTCGTCATCCGCATCGACCCGAAGCGCCAGCACCAGCGCATGGCCGGCTTCGGCGCGGCCATCACCGAGGGCTCGGCCTGGCTGATCCGCAATGGCATGAACGCGGCGCAGCGCGACGCACTGATGAAGGAACTGTTCACGCGCGAGGGCAACGGCGTTGGCTTCGATCTGACGCGGCTGACCATTGGCGCGTCGGACTTCTCGCGCCGCCACTACAGCCTGAACGACATGCCGCCGGGCCAGACCGACCCGGCACTGAAGCGCTTCTCGCTGGACCCGGAGCGCGCCGACGTCATCCCCGCGACCAAGCAGGCGCTGGCGCTGAACCCGCAGCTGCAGGTCATGGCCTCGCCGTGGAGCGCGCCAGGCTGGATGAAGACCACCGACAGCCTGGTGCAGGGTCAGCTGAAGCCCGAGTTCTACGGCGCGTTCGCGAACTACCTGGTTCGCTACGTCGACGAGATGAAGGCTGAGGGGCTACCCATCTTTGCGCTGACGCTGCAGAACGAACCGCACTTCGAGCCGCCCGATTACCCCGGCATGCGCCTGACGCCGCGCGCCCGCGCCGACATCGTCGGCAAGCACCTCGGGCCGCTGCTGAAGTCCCGGGGCATGACCACGCAGATCCTGGAGTGGGACCACAACTGGGACGAGCCCTGGAGCCCGCTGTCCATGCTGTCCGACGCGACCGCGAAGCAGTACGTGTCCGGCGTGGCCTGGCACTGCTATGCGGGCGACGTGTCCGCGCAGTCGCAGGTGGCGCAGCACCACCCCGAGCTGGACGTCTGGTTCACCGAGTGCTCCGGTGGCGAGTGGAAGCCGCAGTGGGCCGAGACGCTGCCGTGGCTGATGCGCAACCTCATCATCGGCAGCACGCGCCACGGCGCGCGCGGCGTGCTGATGTGGAACCTGGCGCTGGACCCCCAGTACGGCCCGCACCTGGGCGGCTGCAAGGACTGCCGCGGCGTCGTCACCATCGACCCGAAGGACGGCAGCGTCACCCGCAACATCGAGTACTACGCTTTCGGCCACGCCAGCCGCTTCGTGCGTCGCGACGCGCGGCGCATAGCGTCGCAGGGCGGCGACCCCAAGCAGACGGGCCTGGACCATGTGGCCTTCACCAACCCGGACGGCAGCACGGTGCTCATCGTCAGCAACTCGGCCGCGCAGGCGCGGACCTTCAACGTGCAGGCGCCGGGCCAGCGCTTCGGCTACGAACTGCCGGCCAGCGGGGTGGTGACGCTGGTCTGGTGAATTTTTCCCTGTCGCTACGCTGACGATGGCGTGAATTTCGTCCCACGGCTGGTGGGGCTCCACAACATGCGTGGGTGATGAACGGCCGGCCTCGCTAGGATGGCTGCATGACCTGGCTGCTGTTGATCAGCTCCAGCCTGCTGCTGATGCTGGGCGCGGCCTTGCTGCTGCTGGCGAGATTGGAGCCGGCGCATCGCCACATCAGCGACTGGGGCTGGAGCCACGTCTTTCTCGCCATCGGCCTGGCCCTGGGCGTGGCCCTGGTGCCGCCCGACACCGAGTCGCTGCACTACCGGGTGCAGGCCACCGTCGCCACCACCTGCATCATTGCCGCGCTGGCCTGGCAGCTGGCCGGCGCCAGCCGCTACCGCGGCCGGCCCTGGCACTGGAGCCGGACGCTGCCGCTGTTCGGCGCGATGCTGCTCACCATCCTCGCGCTGGCCATGCTGGAGCTGCGCCTGGCCGTCGTCGTCTCGGCGCTGACCTTGGCCGGCGGCGCCTTCCTCGCCGCCTGGTGGCTGTGGGGCGGCGGCGAGGCCGGCGAGCGCTTCGTCGCGGGCTGCTTCATCGCGCTGGGGCTGGTGCATCTCAGCGGGCCCCTCATCCACCCGCTGGCGCGCTCGCCCGCCACCCATGTGGTGGGCACCTATGTGCAGGGCACGCTGGCCATGGGCCTCATCCTGCTGTCGGTGCGCCGCGCCCACCGCGAGGCCACGCGTATGGGCGAGCGGCTGCGCCAGCTCTACGAGCAGTCCATGCAAGGCCTGGTGGTGCTGCGCGCGGGTCAGGTCGTCTATGCCAACCCGGCCGCGCTGGCCATGTTCGGCTACCCGAGCATCGACGACGTGGGCGACATCGGCTCGCGCATCGCCTCGGGCGACATGGACGACGTGCGCGCGCGCTTTGCGAGGCTGCTGGAGCAGCGCGGCGGCCATGTCCCTTGGGAGGGCACCCGTTACCGGCGCGACGGCAGCGAGCTCTACCTGCGCGGCAGCACCAGCTACATCGAGTGGGAGGGCGGCCCGGCGCTGCTGGTGCTGATGCTGGACGACACCGAGCGCCAGCGCGCCACCGAGGCGCTGCGGCGCCAGGCCTTGCACGACGAGCTGACCGACCTGCCCAACCGCCACGCGGCGCTGGATCGCCTGTCCGAGCTGACGGCGCCCGGCAGCCCGGGCTTTGCGCTGCTGTCGGCCGACGTGGACCGCTTCCAGCTCGTCAACGAGAGCCTGGGCCACGAGACCGGCGACGCGCTGCTGCAGGCCATCGCGGCCCGGCTGAAGACAACGCTGCCGGCCGACGCCCTGCTGGCCCGCCTGGGCGAAGACCAGTTCCTGCTGCTGCTGCCGGGCGTCGCCGACGACGCGGCCGCCCAGCTGGCCGGCCAGCGCCTGCTGGCGCAGATGAACGCGCCCTTCAACGTGGGCCACCGTGCGCTGTACGTGCATCTGTCGGTGGGCGTGGCGCGCTTCCCGGCCCACGGCCTCAATGGCGCCGCACTGCTGCGCGCGGCCGACGTGGCCATGCACCAGGCCAAGCAGCAGGCCGGCGCGGCGGCGGTGGCTTTCCAGCCCGGCATGTCGGCCGGCGCCAGCGGCCTGCTGGAGATCGAGCAGGCGCTGGCCGCGGCGATCGACAACGGCGAGTTCCAGCTCGACTACCAGCCCAAGTTCGAGTCCGGCACGCGGCGCCTGGCCGGCTTCGAGGCGCTGGTGCGCTGGCAGCGGCCCGGCCAGGGCCGCGTCAGCCCGGCCGACTTCATTCCCGCCGCCGAGCGCACCGGCCAGATCGTCGCTTTAGGCGCGCTGATCCTGCGCCAGGCGGTCCAGCAGCTGCGTGCCTGGCAGCAACAGGGCCTGGCCGTGAAGCCGGTGGCCGTCAACGTGTCGCCGCTGCAGTTCGAGGACCTGGGCTTCGCCGACTGGTTGGTGGCGCTGGTGCGTGCCCACGGCCTGGCGCCCCAGCTGCTGGAGGTGGAGATCACCGAGACCGCCGCGATGACCCACATGGAGCGCGTGCTGCCTCAACTGGCGCGGCTGCGCGAGGCCGGCATGGGAGTGGCCTTCGACGACTTTGGCACCGGCCAGAGCTCGCTGACCCTGCTGCGCCGCCTGCCCATCACCGTGCTGAAGCTGGATCGCAGCATGGTGGACCCGCTGCCCGAGCCCTCGGCCGGCGCCGTCGTGCGCGCCGCTTGCGTGGTGGCCGAGGCGCTGGGGCTGACCATCGTGGCCGAAGGCGTCGAGACCGAGGCCCAGGCCGCCGAGGTGGAGCGGCTGGGCTGCACCCACCTGCAGGGCTGGCTGCTGTCGCGGCCGTTGCGCGTGGACGCCGCCGGCACGTTGCTGGCGGCCGTTTAGCCGGTCGGTGGCGACGGGCTGCATGATGGCGTCGCGCGAGGCCGCTCCTCCGTCACGTTCCGGCCGGATTCCGGCGCGTCCGCGGGCGTGCGGCCCGCTTTGCCGCCGTAGGATGGCTCGATGACGCCGCTGCTGCTGCTCAGCTCCTGCTTCATCGCGCTGCTCGGCCTCGCGATGCTGGGGCTGGCCCGCATGGAGCCGAGCCATCTGCACATCCGCGACTGGGGTCTGGCCCAGCTGTCGCTCGCGGCAACCCTCACGCTCGGCGTCGCACTGCTGCCCACCGACGCCCAGTCGCTGCACTTCCAGTTGCAGGCCACGGTGGCGACCGTCTTCATGATCGCGACCATGGCCTTCGAGGTGGCCGGCGCCGCCCACTACAACGGCCGCCCCTGGGCCTGGCGGCGCTGGCTGCCGCTGTTCGCCCTGCTGCTGGTGGTCATGATGGGCACGGCGGTGGTCCACCAGCCGACAGCCATCTGGATCGCGTCCGTCGCGCTGGCCTGCAGCGCCTGGCTGGCGGGCTGGTGGATGTGGCAGGCCGGCCGCTCGGCCGAGCGCTTCGTCGGCGGCTGCTTCGCGGTGTCGGGCCTGCTGCACTTCGTCAGCCCGCTGGAAGACCCGCTGGCCCACGCCGCCTTCGCCCACATGGCCGGCACCTGCGTGCAAGGCCTGCTGGCCATGTCGCTGATCCTGCTGTCGGTGCGCCGGGCCAAGGCGGACGCAGCGCGTGCCACGGCGCGGCTGCGTCAGCTGGCCGAGCAGTCGCTGCAAGGCCAGGTGGTGCTGCGCGGCGACCAGCTGCTGTACGCCAACCCGGCGGCGCTGAAGATGTTCGGTGTCGCCGAGCCGCGCAGCGCCGACGGCGGGCTGGAGCTGCTGCGCCTGCCCGGCCAGGCCGAGGAAGCCGCCCTGCGGCACCGGCGCGTCATCGCGGAGCGGCTGCAGGGCCTGGCCTGGGAGGGATTGCGCCGCCGCCCCGATGGCGCGCTGGTGCATCTGGACTGCCTGTCCAGCCACATTGACTGGGAGGACGGCCCGGCCGAGCTGGTGCTGCTGCTGGACGACACGGAGCGTCACGAGGCCCGCGAGAAGCTGCGCCGCCAGGCGCTGCACGACGAGCTGACCGACCTGCCCAACCGCCATGCCGCCATGGAGGAGCTGGCGCTGCGCACGCGCGCGGATGCGCCCGGCTTCGCGCTGCTGTCGGCCGACCTGGACCGCTTCCAACTCGTCAACGAAAGCCTGGGCCACGACGTCGGCGACGCGCTGCTGCAGGCGGTCGGCAAGCGCCTGCGCGAGGCCCTGCCGCCCGGCGCCCTGCTGGCGCGACTGGGCGAGGACCAGTTCCTGCTGCTGCAGCCCGGCGTCGAACAACAGGCCGATGCGCTGCTCGCCGGCCAGCGCCTGCTGGCGCTGCTGAACGCCCCCTTCACCGTGGGCCACCGCCAGCTCTATGTGCACATGTCTGTGGGCGTGGCGCGCTTCCCGGCCCACGGGAGCGACGGCGCGGCGCTGCTGCGCGCGGCTGACGTGGCCATGCACCTGGCCAAGCAGCGGGCCGGCGCCACCGTCGTGGCCTTCGAGCCCGGCATGGCGGCGCGTTCGGGCCAGCTGCTGGAGATCGAGCAGGCGCTGGCGGCGGCCATCGAGCAGGAGGAATTCCTGCTCGAATACCAGCCCAAGTACGCCAGCGGCAGCCGCACGCTCGCGGGCTTCGAGGCCCTGGTGCGCTGGCAGCGGCCCGGGCGCGGCCGGGTCAGCCCGGCCGAGTTCATTCCAGCGGCCGAGCGCACGGGCCAGATCGGCCCGCTGGGCACGCTGATCCTGCGCCTGGCCGCACGCCAGCTGCGCCAGTGGCAGGAGCAGCACGGCCGCGTGCTGCCCACGGCCATCAATGTGTCGCCGCTGCAGTTCGAGGACCCCGGCTTCGCTGCCGGCCTGCTGGCCATGGTGCGGGCCCACGGCCTGGCGCCGGAGCTGATCGACATCGAGATCACCGAGACCGCGGCCATCACGCACATGGACCGCGTGCTGCCCCAGCTCGCGCGCCTGCGCGAGGCCGGCGTGGGCGTGGCCTTCGACGACTTCGGCACCGGCCAGAGCTCGTTGACGCTGCTGCGCCGCCTGCCCATCACGACGCTCAAGCTGGACCGCAGCATGATCGACCCGCTGCCCGAGGCCTCGGCCGGCGCCGTCGTGCGCGCGGCCTGCGTGCTGGCCGAGGCGCTGGGCCTGGCCGTGGTGGCCGAGGGCGTCGAGACCGAGGCGCAGGCCGCCGCGGCCGAGGGCCTGGGCTGCACCCACCTGCAGGGCTACCTGCTGTCGCGGCCGCTGGCGGCCGACGCCGCCGGTGCGCTGCTCAGCGCGCCATAGTCTCGCCCATCCTGATCGAGCCCCCCGGCTGCCAGGCCGGGTTGAACTGCAGCCCGCTCTTCTCGAACAGCATCACGACCGTGGAGCCCAGCAGGAAGCGGCCCATCTCGTCGCCCTGCTTCAGGCTGACCTGGCCGGGGGCGTAGTCCCATTCCCGCACGGGGCCCTTGCGGGCGATGCCGCCATGCCAGACGGTCGCCATGCTGCCCACGATGGTGGCGCCCACCAGCACCAGCACCCAGGTGCCGAGCGAGTCGTTCTCGAACACGCAGACGACGCGCTCGTTGCGCGCGAACAGTCCCGGCACGCCGCGCGCCGTCGTCGGGTTCACCGAGAACAGCGCGCCCGGCACATGCACCATGCGCACCAGGCGGCCGTCGGCCGGCATGTGGATGCGGTGGTAGTCCCTGGGGCTGAGGTAGAGGTTGGCGAACAGGCCGTCCTGGAAGCGTGCCGCCAGCGCCGCATCGCCGCCGACCAGTGCCGTCGTCGAGAACGCCTGGCCCTTGGCCTGGTAGACCTGGTCGCCCTGGATGCGGCCCACCTGGCTGATGGCGCCGTCCACCGGGCAGATCAGTGGCGCGTCGGCCAGCGGGCGGGCGCCGGGCTTCAGCGCGCGGGTGAAGAAGTCGTTGAAGGTGGCGTAGGCCGTGATGCTGGGCTCCGCGGCCTCGTCCATGTTGACGCCATAACGCGCCACGAAACGGCGGATGGTCGCCGTCGTCATGCCGCCGCGCGGCTTGCTGGCGATGCGCCCGGCCAGGCGGGTCATGGCCCCCTTGGGCATCAGGTACTGCGGAAGGACTTTGAGGCGGGACATAGGCGGGGCAGTGTACGAGCCGACAATTCGGCGCCATGTCCGTTGTCCACAGCTCCTTCTACCGTTTTACCCCGATGGCCGACCCCGCCGGCTTTGCCGAATGGCTGCGCGAACGCGGCGCGGCACTGGCGCTGGGCGGAGTCGTGCTGGTCGCCGAGGAAGGCCTGAGCGCGGCCGTGGCCGGCGAGGCCGAGGCGGTCCAGGCCTTCGAGGCCGAGTTGCAGGCGCAGCCCGGTCTGGCGGGTCTGCATTTCAAGCACAACGCCTGCGAGCGCCGGCCGTTCAGCCGCTTCAAGGTCTCGGTCAAGCGCGAGATCGTGGCTTTCGGCATTCCAGGCGTGCAGGGCGACGCGACCGACACCCACGTCAGCCCGCAGCGCTGGCGCGAGCTGCTGGACGACCCCGACACCGTGGTGCTGGACAACCGCAACACGTTCGAGTTCAAGCTCGGGCGCTTTCGCGGCGCCATCGATCCCGGCGTGGCCCACTTCCGCGACTTCCCGGCCTATGTCGAGGCGCACCGGGACGAATGGCAGGGCCGGACGGTGGCCATGTACTGCACCGGCGGCATCCGCTGCGAGAAGACGGCGGCGTGGATGCAGGCGCGCGGCCTCAAGGTGGCGCAGCTGGACGGCGGCATCCTGAACTTCCTCGAAGCCTTCCCCGATGCGGCGCGGGATTGGGAAGGCGAGTGCTATGTGTTCGACAAGCGCATCGCCATCGACGCCGCCGGCCGCGAGACCGGCACGACGGCGGCGCAGGTCTTCACCGAGCCCGCCGACGCATGGCGGCTGAACCGCGCCCGCCGGCTGGACCCGGCCGCGGAGGACTGAGGCCGGACCGAGAACAGGCCCTGCGGCCGGCCGCCATGCAGGGAGGCCTGCATGATTCCCACAGCTCGGAACAAAGCTTCCGGGCCGTGACCGGCGCGGCCGCGCCGCAAACACAGACAATTGCCACCGCGCGCCGCTTGCGCGCCCGAAATCACCTCATTCGATGTCCCACCTGATCGTCCATGGCGGCACGCCCCTCTCGGGCCGCATCACCCCCTCGGCCAACAAGAACGCCGTCCTGCCCATCCTGTGCGCCACGCTGCTGACCAAGCAGCCCGTGCGCCTGCGCGGCGTGCCCGAGATCACCGACGTGAAGAAGATCGTCGAGGTCTTCCGCAAGCTGGGCTCGCAGGTCGAGCTGGACTTCAAGACCGGCATCCTGGACGTCCACCACCGCGACACGCATTTCGACCCGGCCACCGACCGCCTGCCCGAGGAGATGCGCTCCTCCATCATGCTGGTGCCGGGCCTGATGGCGCGCTTCGGTGCCGCCCGCATCGAGGACGACGTCAAGGGCTGCACGCTGGGTGCGCGCGAGATCGACCCGCACGTGGAGGTGTTCCAGCGCTTCGGCGCCGACGTCGAGCGCCTGCCCGACGGCCTGGTGCTGCGCGTGAACCGCCCGCTGCACGCCAACGACCACTGGACCGACTATGCGTCCGTGACGACCACCGAGAACTTCGTGCTGTGCGCGGCGCTGGCCGACGGCGTCTCCACGCTGACCAACGCCGCCAGCGAGCCGCATGTGCAGGAGTTCTGCAACTTCATGTCGCTGCTGGGCGCCAGGATCGAAGGCCATGGCACGTCCAAGCTGAAGATCGCCGGCGTGCAGGAGCTCGGCGGCGCGGACTACACCTTCACCGAGGACTTCCACGAGATCGTCACCTTCTTGGCGCTGGGTGCCATCACCGGCGGCAACGTGCAGGTCAAGAACGGCGCGCCGGAGATGTTCCCGCTGCTGGACCGCACCTTCGCGAAGTTCGGCGTGCAGGTCAAACACGAGGACGGCTGGAGCAGCGTGCAGACCAAGGGCCCGCTGAAGGTGAAGGAGCCCTTCACGCGCAACATCCTGCAGAAGGTGGAGGCCGCGCCCTGGCCCTACGTGCCGGTGGACCTGCTGCCCATCTTCGTCGCGCTGGGCGTCAAGGCCGAGGGCAGCGTGATGTTCTGGAACAAGATCTACGACGGCGCGATGGGCTGGACCAGCGAGCTGGCCAAGTTCGGCGCCCACGCCTTCCTGAGCGACCCGCACCGCATGATCACCTTCGGCGGCAAGCCGCTGAGCCCGGCCGAGGTCGAGAGCCCCTACATCATCCGCGTCGCCATCGCGCTGCTGATGGTGGCGGCCAGCATTCCCGGCAAGAGCGTGATCAAGAACGCGACGCCCATCCGCCGTGCGCATCCGAATTTCGTCGAGCACATCGGCGAACTGGGCGCGCGCATGGAGTGGGTGGAAGGCGACTGACGGGCCATGCGTCGCTGGCTGTGCGCGGCCTGGCTGGCCTGGATCGCGATCGCGGCCCAGGCCGACACCATCCGCTGGGTGGCGCAGGACGTGGCGCCCCATTTCAGCTTCATCGAAGGCCGGGCGCCGCGCAGCGTCGCCGAGCTGGCCAACGGCGAGGTGGACGGCTTCCTGCGCGTGCTGCTGGCGCGCATGCCGCAGTACCGCCACGAGTTCGTCGAGGCCAGCACCTCGCGCTATGAGGTGCTGAGCCGGGGCGGCGAGACGCTGTGCTCGGCGCTGCACGTGCGCACGCCGCGGCGGCTGGAGTGGCTGTATTTCTCGCACCTGTACCCGTCGCTGGCGTCACGCGAGATCCACGTCATCGTGCGGCGCGGTTTCGTGGACGCCCTGGCGGCGGGCCGGGGGCAGGACGGCCGGCTGACGCTGGCAGACCTGTTGAAGCGCCCCGAGCTGCGCCTGCTGCTGGCGCGCGATCGCTCCTTCGGGCCGCAGATCGACGGCCTGCTGGCCCAGCAGGTGGTGCCGCGCCTGGCCGCCGGCGCCCAGGTCGGCAGCCAGCTGCTGGACATGCTGCGCGCCGGCCGCATGGACTACGCGCTGGAGTACCCCGCCGTCGTCAACGACTACCTGAAACGCGTAGACGACGCCGGGGCGCTGGTGGCGCTGCCGCTGGCCGAAGGCTTCACGACCCAGCTTGCCACCGTGTCCTGCAGCCGCACGCCGCAGGGGCGGCGCCACATCGAGGCCATCGACGCCGCCGTGCGCCAGCTGGCGCGCGAACCCGGGCGCGAGGCCTGGGTGAACGAATGGCGGGGCAGCCGCCAGACGCCGGCCGACCAGCGCCGGCTGAATGCCTACATGGACGAACGCGCCCGTGGCGGTCCGCGCATCGAGTGAGCCGCCCCGCCAAGCCTGCGCTGCCGCTGCGCGACGGTGTCGCGGCCAGCGCGGTGTTCTGCCCGCCCGGTCCGTGGCTGACGATGGCGGCCTTCCTGGCCGAGCGGCTGCCGCGCGTGGACGACTGGCCCGAGCGGCTGGCGCGCGGCGACGTCGTGGACGACCATGGCCAGTCGCTGGCACCGGCTTACCGGGCCAACCGCCGCGTCTACTACTGGCGCCATCTCGACGTGGAGCCCGAGGTGCCGGGGCGCGAGCGCATCGTCTTCCAGGACCAACACCTGCTGGTGGTCGACAAGCCGCACTTCCTGCCCGTCACGCCCAGCGGCATCTACGCGCGCCAGACGCTGATGGCGCGGCTGCGTCATGCCACCGGGCTGGCCGACCTCATCCCCATCCACCGGCTGGACCGAGAGACCGCGGGCCTGGTGGTCTTCAGCGTGCGGCGCGAGGACCGCGACGCCTACCACCGGCTGTTCCGCGAGCGCGCCGTCGACAAGGTCTACGAGGCCGTCGCGCCGTTCAGCGAGGGGCCGTGGCCGCGCCTGGTGAGGCACCGGCTGGCCGAGCCTGACGGCGACGGTTTCATGCAGATGCAGGTGGTGGCGGGCGAGCCCAATGCCGAGACGCGCATCGCCCTCGTCGAGGCCCTGCAAGGCGCGCAACAGGGCCTGGCCCGCTACGAGCTGCGCCCCCTGACCGGCCAGCGCCACCAGCTGCGCGTGCAGATGAACGCGCTGGGCCTGCCCATCGTGGGCGACCGCATCTACCCGGTGCTGCAGCCGCACGAGAACCCGCCGCGCTTCGACGCGCCGCTGCAACTGGTCGCGCGCGCGATTTCGTTCACGGACCCCGTCACCGGCGGGCTTCGGCACTTTTCACGCGACGCCCTGACAATCAGCCCGCCATGACCGCCGCCGACGCCCAAACCCAGATCCAGGACCTGCGCCGCCAGCTGCAGTCGCTGCTGGAGGCCGCGCATGCCAACGAGCGCAAGCTCGACCGCTTCGACGCGCTGGAGCGTCGCCTCATCGCGGTCGGCTCCATGGAGGAGCTGGTCAACCTGCTGCTGGTGGACTGCCGGGCGGACTTCAGCCTGGACGCCGCCGAGCTGTGGCTGCTGGACCCCGACGACGAGCTGCGCCGCGCATTGCCCAGCCTGCCCATGACCAAGGCGCCGCACCTGCTGGAGGGCCATGGGCCGCTGAAGGACCTCTTCGGCGCCGTGCGCACCACGCGGCTCATCGGCCCCGGCCACGACGAGGCGCTGCTGACCACGGCCTTCGGGGCCGGCACGCCGGTGCGCTCGGCCGCGCTGCTGCCGCTGATCCGCCAGGGTCTGCTGATCGGCAGCCTGCACCTGGGCTCGCGCGACCCGGAGCGCTACGACGCCGCTTCGGGCACCAAGTTCCTGGATCGGCTGTCGGCCATCGCCGCCATCGCCATCGAGAGCATGCTGAACCGCGAGCGCCTGCGCCGCGCCGGCATGACCGACGGGCTGACCGGCGTGCACAACCGCCGCTACTTCGACCACCGCAGCCTCATCGAGTTCAGCCAGGCCGTGCGCCACCGCTACCCGCTGGCCTGCCTGTTCCTGGACATCGACCACTTCAAGGCCATCAACGATGGCCACGGCCACCCGGCCGGCGACGAGGTGCTGCGCCAGGTGGGCGGCCTGATCCAGCGCTCGCTGCGCACCGGCGACCTGGCGGCGCGCTACGGCGGCGAGGAGTTCGTCGTGCTGCTGCCGCGCACCGACCTGGCCGGCGCACGCGAGGTGGCCGAGCGCATCCGGCTGATGGTGCAGGAGGCGCCCTTCGTGATGCCCGAGGGCGGCACCGTCGGCGCGACGCTGTCGGCCGGCCTGGCCATGCTGTCCGCCGAGGCGACCAGCTTCGCCGAGCTGCTGTCCGCCGCCGACCGCGCACTCTACGAGGCCAAGCGCGCCGGCCGCAACCGCACCATTGCCGATACCGAGGGCGAGACCGTCTGAAGCCGGATGTGCGGGCCGAGCGCCGGGCCGCTCCCAAGCCGTCCCCTAGGGGGACCGACAGGCCAGCCTGTGCTCAGCGGGGCGGGACTGGGCGAGGGGCTTCACCTCAACCACTGCAGCTGCAGGGTGAACATGTCACCCCGACTGCCGTAGGTCTTGCCGAACAGGAAGGCGGTGTTCAGCGTCACCGTGTCGGGCCCCTGGTCCCACAGCGTGGCCAGCAGCGCCGGTCCGGCTCGGTGCGACTGGCGCTGGCGCGGCAGCCAGTCGTTCCACGGGCCGACCTCGCCGAAGCCCTGCACGCCCAGCCGCCAGCCCGGCGCCACGCGGTAGAGGCCGCGCCACTGGTACTTCAGCCGTGTCTGGCGGCGGGCGTTGTCGTACTCCCAGAACAGGTTGGCGTTCAGCTTCAGCGCGCCGAAGTCGGTCTGCCACAGCGGCCCCAGCTCCAGCGCCGTGCTCTCGCCGCGGTTGCGGATCAGCTGCAGATGGATGCCGAGGTCATACGGCTTCTCGCCCTGGGTCAGCAGCACCACGTTCTGCCAGTTCCAGCTGGACAGCTTCATGTCCGCGCGGCCCGTGCCTATCCAGCTGGCCAGCAGCCGCGTGGTCCAGCGCGTGTTGACGCCCCAGCTCAGGCCCAGCTCCGGCCACAGCTGCGCCGGCTCGTCCTCGGACTTGACGGTCCAGTAGCGCAGCTCCGTGCCCGCGCGGCCGGCCTGGTCGTAGGGCGTCACGACGTAGTAGCCGGGATCGGCCTGCACGGGCGAGGCGCTGCAGGCGGCGAGGGCCGCGCAGATCGGCAGGCGGGGCTTCATGCGGCCACTCTAGGCCCTGGCGCACCACCTTGCCGGCCCTGTGCGTCCCCTGACAAACCCCGAGGCCGGCAGGGCGCACGCAGCCCGGTGGGCCGCTGACAATGAACTGCCTTCGCCGTACCGCAGATGATTTCCGAATCCCTCGACGAAATGCCGAGCCGCGCCACGCGGCGCTTGGGTTCGCTGCGGCTGCGCCTGACGCTGGCCCTGCCGCTGCTCAACGCGCTGGCGGTCGCGGCGTTCGAGTGGAGCCTGGGTGGCGACGTGCCCACGCACGATGGCCTGGCCCGGTTGGCCTGGCTGGTGCTGCTGCTCAGCGCGGCCCAGTTGCTGCTGGTCGAACTGTGGATGTTGCGGCCGCTGCGCCGGCTGGCGGCGGGCTGCGAGGCCATGGAGTCCGTGCCCATGCCGCTGGCGGCCGAGGGCGCCGAGACCGCGACGCCGCGGCTGGCCGTCGAGCTGGACCGCATCGGCCACGCGATGCAGCGCGCGCGCGATTCGCTGTGGCAGCAGGAGCAGGCCGCGCGCGAGCTGCAGCGCGAGCTGGCCGAGCAGCGTCAGCAGCTGGACCAGGCCCAGGCCACGCTGGAGGCCAACCGGCGCGAGCTGGCCAGCCTGGCGCGCACCGACACGCTGACCGGCATCGCCAACCAGCGTGTCTTCGACGAGACCCTGCGCCGCGAGTTCAAGCGCGCCCAGCGCCAGCGCGGCCTGCTGGCACTGGCCGTGCTGGACCTGGACCAGTTCCGCCAGTTCAACGAGGCGCATGGCCGCGCGGCGGGCGATGCGGCGCTGCAGCGCGTGGCCTCACTGCTGTCGGAGCGCTTCAAGCGCGATACCGACCTGGTCGCCCGCCTGGGCGGCGAGGAGTTCGTCGCCCTGCTGCCGGGCTTCGGCATGGCCGAAGCGCAGGGGGTGCTGGAGTCGCTGCGCGAGGAGCTGCGTGTGCTGCGCCTGCCCGATGGCTCGTCCGACCAGCCCCTGACCGTCAGCGTGGGTTTGGCGGCGGCCAGCCCGGCCCACCCGTACCTGAGCGCCCAGGCCTTGCTGCAGGCGGCTGACGAGGCGCTCTACATCGCCAAGCACGCCGGCAGAGACCGGCTCAGCCTTGCCGCCTGAGCCTGCGGTTCAGCGGCCGTGTTCCTTGGCGGCGAGCAGCTGCTCGTTGACGCGGCGCGCGGCGCGCAGCACCAGCGTCTCGTCCAGCTGCGCCTGCGGTGCGATCTGGCTGGCGATGTCGTCCAGCTGGTCGGGGTGCTCCAGCAGCGCCCAGGCCACCGTGGAGATGGCCGACACGCTGCGGCGCACCAGGCTGTCCGGCATGGTCAGCGTGGACTGCACCTCCACGTGCTGTCGCACGCTGGCGACGGCCGCGGGCGCCAGGCCCCAGCTCTCGCACAGCGCCGCGCCCAGCGCGTCGTGGCTGACGCCGAAGGCGGTCTTCTCCAGCTCCACCAGTTCGGCGTCGCGCGGGGCCGCGCGCAGCATGGCGGGGTAGTGCGTGGGCGCATGGCGGTACAGCACGGCCTTGCCGCATTCCTCGAACAGCCCGGCCGAGTGAGCCGCCCACGGGTCCACGCCCAGCATCTGGCCCATGCGGCCCATCAGCAGGCCGCGTTGCGACGCGCGCGTCCACACCGCCTCCAGCTCCGCCGCGGCCGGGAAGGCGGCGCGCAGGCCCATCTCGAAGGTGATGGCGGCCACCTCGCGCATGCCCAGGTAGGTCAGTGCCTGGTGCACCGTCTGCACCCGGCCGCGCAGGCCGTACAGCGACGAGTTGACCGCCTTCATGACGGCGGCGGCCAGGGCCATGTCGGTCTCCACCAGCGACGACATGGCCTGCAGGTCGATGTCCTCGGCCGCCATCAGCAGCGAGAGCTTGACCAGGACCTCGGGCTGGGTCGGGATCTCGATGTCCAGATTGCGCAGTTGAGGATCGACGGGCATGGCGTTTGGCAGCGGGCGGGGGAATGGTTGATCGTATGTCAGTTGCCCTGGCGTGTAAGGGCAAACCGCCGGGGAATGCGACCGGGCGGCGCCTACTTGATGAA
>CAMLKW010000037.1 GCA_946480605.1 uncultured Roseateles sp.
ATGTACGGCGTGGTCTGGGTCTCGCTGATCTGGATGTACTGGACCGAGGTGCGCAGCACCGACCTCATGGGCCGTCGCGCCCAGCCCGCCTGAACCCCGCAAGGATCCGACATGAGCAAGAACGACATCCAGGACTGGCGCCCGGAAGAAGCCGCCTTCTGGGAAACCACCGGCAAGCGCATCGCCTACCGCAACCTGTGGATCTCCATCCCGGCCCTGCTGTGCGGCTTCGCCGTGTGGGGCATGTGGGGCATCATCGCCGTGCAGATGCTGAACCTCGGCTTCCCGTTCAGCCAGGCCGAGCTGTTCACGCTGACGGCCATCGCCGGCATCTCGGGCGCGACCATGCGCATCCCGGCCAGCTTCCTGATCCGCATGGCCGGCGGCCGCAACACCATCTTCCTGACCACGGCCATGCTGCTGGCGCCGGCCATAGGCACGGGCGTCGCGCTGCAGCACCCCGAGTGGCCGCTGTGGGTGTTCCAGCTGATGGCGCTGTGGTCGGGCGTGGGTGGCGGCAACTTTGCCAGCTCCATGTCCAACATCAGCACCTTCTTCCCCAAGCGGCTGCAGGGCACGGCGCTGGGCCTGAACGCGGGCCTGGGCAACTTCGGCGTGACGACGATGCAGATCGTCATCCCGCTGGTGATGACGCTGGGCTTCTTCGGCCTCACCGGTGATTCGATGACGCTGGTGAAGGGCAGCGGCTGGATCTTCGGCAAGATCCCCGCCGGCACGGCCACCTGGATCCAGAACGCCGGCTTCGCCTGGGTGCTGTCGCTGGTGCCGCTGGCGGTGCTGTGCTGGTTCGGCATGAACAACCTGAAGACGGTCACGCCGCAGGCCGGCTCGCCCGTCGCCGCCTTCCTGAAGATCACCTACCTGTACTCGCTGGCCTTCATCCCCACCATCGGCATGCTCTACCTCTACCTGCCGGCGCCCACCGGCCTGGGTGTGCTGAGCATGTGGGTGGCCATCCCGCTGGACATCGTCGCGGCGCTGCTGGTCATGCGGCTGGCCGCCTTCGGCGCGATGAAGGAGAACGTGGCCAAGCAGTTCGCCATCTTCCGCAACAAGCACACCTGGAGCCTGACGGCGCTGTACGTGGTCACCTTCGGCAGCTTCATCGGTTTCTCGATGGCGCTGCCGCTGGCGATCACGGTGATCTTCGGCTTCCAGCATGTGCCGGATCCGAACTCGGCGGCCGGCGTGCTGACGCACACGCTGAAGAACCCCAACGCCCCGTCCGCACTGACCTATGCCTGGATCGGCCCCTTCGTGGGGGCGGCCATCCGCCCCATCGGCGGCTGGATCTCGGACAAGGTCGGCGGCTCCATCGTCACGCAGGTCATCTCGGCGGTGATGGTGTTCGCGTCGGTGGCGGTCGGCTACGTGATGCAGCAGGCCTACGGCTCGGCCACGCCGGAGCAGTTCTTCCCGGCCTTCATGGGCCTGATGGTGCTGCTGTTCGCGGCCAGTGGCGTGGGCAACGGCTCGACCTTCCGCTCGGTGGGCGTCATCTTCGACCGCCAGCAGGCCGGCCCCGTGCTGGGTTGGACCTCGGCCGTCGCCGCCTACGGCGCCTTCATCGCGCCGGTGCTGATCGGCGAGCAGATCAAGGCCGGCACGCCGCAGTTCGCGTTCTACGGCTTCGCGGCCTTCTACGCCGTGTGCCTGGTGCTGAACTGGTGGTTCTACCTGCGCCGTGGCGCGGAGATCAGCAACCCCTGAGCGCCATCTGCTGCGGCTATCTCGCGGCCTCGGTGGCGACATGGCCAGCCAGGGAAGCCAGGAAGGACCGCAGGCTGCTCAGCTCAGACAGGTCCGAGAAATCGCCTGTGGTCGCGGCCTCTCTTGGCGTCGCAATCACAGCTGCTGCCGAGTACAACTGCTCCCTGGCTAGCTTGCCGCAGAGCGTGTCGTAGCGCTGCAGGTAAGACGACTTGGCGAATTCGGGAAAGACCTTGAAATGCGGCGAGCTATCTCTTACCGGTGAGCGCGACTTCTTCGCGTCCTCCACCACCATCAGCCAGCCCACGAAGGGGCGCGCCTGTTGACCAAAGGCGCCATCGCGATACGCTGTCCAGAAGTCATGTGATGTACCAATGGCCTCCTCGGTCCGGTTGTTGAAGTTGTTGCCGAACGAGGGGCCGATGTGGCTTTTGAACTCCACCGCGGCGATGAGTCGGCCGCGGTCCATGACCAGCAGGTCCCAGAGCTTGGTGGGGCGGAAGAAGCCCGGCAGAGTCAAGAGCTTGCGCTGGCGATGGATCTGGGCTTGCGGCAGTCCGTTGGCCTTGACGATGGCGACGACCAGTTCGGCAAAGCCATCCAGATTCTTGCCACCGGTGACGCTGGCACGTTCTCCCTGATCGGGCCGCCCCTTGGTTTGCTGCTTCTGACGGGCATCGTCGCGCGACTTCCAGAACGCCTTGATGGCCGACCGGGCTTTCTTCTCATAGTCGCAAAGGTCAAGAGCCATGGAGTGTAGAAAGGGGCAGAAGGTGGTTGGGCAACTACTCGGTCAGAAACTTCGTCTCATGAGCGTCGAGTCCATACAACTCGAAAGCTGCGGCGTCGCAAGCCTGCAGATCACGCATCTTTGCAGCTTCAATCAGTTGTTCCCGCATGGTCTTGCCGACCTCGGCCCAGCGCGGCAGCCGGATGCGGCGCAGATACTGGGCCTGAAAGCGCAGGAAGCCGCCGCGCATCGTCGTCGAGTAGGCAGCGACGAACTGTCGAGCCACGGCCGATAGCAGCACTGCCTGAAGCGCGCGCAGATCCCAGTCGTCGGAAACGACGTAGTACAGGTTGTGGTGCGGGTACAGGCGGCCGTCTTCATAAACGACATGGGCTGATCCTTTGATGTCGGGGATCAACAGCTTGGGCCGAGCTGCCAATGCTGGTGTGATGCGGTCAATGGTGCGATACCAGTTCGCGGGCGATTTCTTCGCGACATGGCGGCTTGAAATCACGGCCTGATGTCGTTCCAGGTGGGCGCGCAACTTCGGGTAACGCATCAGGTCCACCAGGCGACCATCGTCCTCGAAAGGGTTGATGACTCCGAGGCCTTGCCACTCGACCTGCCCACTGGCGATGTCCTTCGTCGTGACCAGGGCAAGCTTGCGTGAAGGCTCGACATCCATGTCGTGCAATGAGGCAATGAAAGCCTTGTCGGCGCCCGTGGCGACGCCGATGCCAACCTTGCATCCAGCTTCCTCGAGGGTCGGAAAGGCGGCTTCCAGCCGCCTCAGCAGTGCTCGCTTGTCGGCCCCACTCAGCACCCATGGCTCGTTGCCGTCGGCGACCTGCTCCACCAAGGTGACGCCCAACGTCGCGTCAGCCATGCCGCTGCGCAGACGGCTCGCAAGGGGGGCTAGCAGTGACGGATTCAACGCGGGTGAACTGGCCACCAGGGTAGGTCCAGGGCGTGCGCGTTCGATCAACGTGATCGCCGGGTAGGCGATCACGTCGGCATCGAATGCGGGCGTGTCCAGCATGTCCACATAAGCCCTCAGGTGGAAATCTCCGGCCACCATCGCGCGCAGCGGGCCACCATACTTGTTCTTGGTCCAGCGGTCGGCACAGATGAACACGAATTGCCCCCCGGGCTGAAGCAGGCTGAGCGAGCGCTCAATGAAGGGTACATACAGGTCGGCCCGGTCATACAGCGACGCGAAGCGTCGTCGGTACTCGACAAGCAGCGGCGTTGGAATCAGCTCTTGGCGCACATAGGGCGGGTTGCCAACCACGAAATCGAAGCAGCCTTCCAAATCACACAACAGGAAATCGCCGTGGACCAGCCATTGCGACGTCAGGCGCTGCCCCTCGCTCAATGTCAGGCCGTGACTGGACAGCAGGCTCAGCAGCTTGGCCTGGGTGGCGGCGTGGCTGTGCCGGTGCAACTCCACCGCACGGATGCAGGGCGCAAGATCGACTGCCTGACCGGCGAGCTGGCGTGATTCCAGCAGGCGTTCGACAGCGGCAAGAAGGAACTCGCCGGTGCCAAATGACGGTTCCAGCAGCCGCTGGCGGTACAGAGCACGATCCGCCGTGTAACCCGCCAGGTCCAGCATGAAGTCCACGACTTCGCGCCGGGTATACACGGCACCGCGTTCCTCATGATCCGAGTCGTGAGCCAGGCGCTCCAGCGCATCGGTGATGGGACAGAGACCGGGTAGGCTGGCCTGGCGGCTGGACGAGGCAATCGGCATGGTGTTCAGGAGGTGGCTACCAATTATCCGGCCGCATCGAGGCCTTCCTTTTTCCGCGTGTTGATGCGGAATCTCCCGCCGGATCTGGCGCCGACCTTCTCGTCCTGATCGCGCCGCCCGGCCCTCAGCCCGCTTCCAGGAAGCGCTCCCGCACTTCCAGCACGGCCGGCAGCTGGCCGATGAAGAGTTCGACGAGGCGCGGGTCGAAATGGCGCCCCGCCTGCTCGCGCAGGAAGTCCACCGCCTTCTCGACCGGCCAGGCCGGCTTGTAAGGCCTGACGCTGGTCAGCGCGTCGAACACGTCGGCGATGGCGACGATGCGGGCTTCCTCGGGAATGGCTTCGCCGGCCAGGCCCTCGGGGTAGCCGCTGCCGTCCCATTTCTCGTGGTGGGCGATGGCGATGCGGCGGGCGATGGCGAGCAGGCCGGAGCGGTGCTCGCCCAGGATCTCGGCGCCGATCTGCGGATGGCGCTTCATGACCTCCCACTCGGCGTCGTCCAGTGCACCGGGCTTGCGCAGGATGGCGTCCGGGATGCCCAGCTTGCCCACGTCGTGCATGGGCGCGGCGTGCAGCAGCTCCTCGGCCTGCGCCTCGGAGTAGCCGGCGGCCCGGGCCAGGATCTGGCTGTAGTGGCTCATGCGCAGCACATGCCAGCCGGTCTCGTTGTCCTTGTACTCGGCGGCGCGGCCCAGGCGCTGCACGATCTCCAGCCTTGTCGCGCGCAGCTCGTCGGCGCGCACCAGCGACAAATGGGTGCGCACGCGGGCGCGCACGACCGGCGGGCTGATGGGCTTGCTGATGTAGTCCACCGCGCCGGCGTCGAAGCCCTGGCTCTCGTCCTGCACGTCGGCCAGTGCGGTGACGAAGATGACCGGGATGGCACGCGTGGCGTCCTGCGTCTTCAGCGTGCGGCAGACGTCCAGGCCGGACAGGCCCGGCATCATCACGTCCAGCAGGATGAGTTGCGGCGCCTCGCTGCGCGCCAGCTCCAGCGCCTTGTGGCCGTCGCGGGCGAACAGCAGGCGGTAGTGGTCCTGCAGCACCTGGCGCAGCACCTGCAGGTTGGCGGGCTCGTCGTCGACCAGCAGCAGCTTGGGGCGGGCGTCGGGGGCGGTCATCGCGGCTCTCCTCAGGCCGCCAGGCGGCGCAGTTCGCGCAGCGCGGCATCGAAATCGAACTGGTCCAGCGCCTCGACGAGACCGGCGCAGCGCGCCGCGCCCAGGTGGGCGCTGAGCTCGCGCACGCCGGCGTCGTCCAGCTCGCCGTGGCGCAGCGACTGCTCCAGCCGCTGCAGCAGCGCGGGTGGCACGCCGCCGGCCGCCATCGGCGCGGCGCGTGGTGGCGGGGCGGCGTCCAGTGGCATGGGCGAGCTGGCCGCCGAGGCTTCGCCGATCTCGGCGATAGCCTGCAGCACCTCGTTCAGGGCCGCGGCCAGTGCAGTGCCGCCGGCCAGCGCCCGCTCGTGCAGGCCCAGGCGCAGGTCTTCTTCCAGCGGCCGGGCCGCGGCCAGCAGGCGTGGCATGGCCAGGCTGCCGGCCACGCCGCGCCAGCGGTGGGCGAGGCCGCGCGCCTCCAGCCATTCGCCGGCGCGCAGCAGCGCCAGCAGGCGCGGGCCGCCGTCGGCCTGCTCCACGGCGAAGCGGCGCAGCGCGCGCCGCCAGGCGCTGGCATGGCCCCACAGCGTGACGGCCTGGGCGCAGTCCAGCACGGCCGCGTCGGGCGCACCTTCGGCCGGCCGCTGCGCCTCGGCGGGGGGCGCGCCGGTGGCCAGGCCCAACACGCGGGCCAGCTCGGCACGCAGCCGCATGGGCTCCACCGGCTTGGTCGAGAAGCCGTCCATGCCGGCGGCCAGCGCGGCCTGGCGGTCTTCCTCCAGCACGCTGGCGGTCAGGGCGATGACCGGCGTGCGCGGCCGGCCGTGGGCCAGCTCGAACTGGCGAATGCGCCGGGTCGCGGCCAGGCCGTCCAGCTCGGGCATGTGCACGTCCATCAGCACCGCGTCGAAGCTGTGCTCCGTGAAAGCCTGCAGCGCCAGCAGGCCGTTGGCGGCCAGGCGCACCTGGTGGCCGTCCTGGCCCAGCAGCACCTGCAGCAGTTCGCCGTTCTGCGGCACGTCGTCGGCGACCAGCAGGCGCAGCGGCGGCAGGCTGATGGCGGCCTCCTCCTCGCCGGCGATGCCCTGCACCGCCTTGCCGGCCGGCAGCGGCAGCCAGATGTGGAAGCAACTGCCCTGGCCCAGCGTGCTCTCGACGGTGATGCGGCCGCCCATGCGCTCGACCAGCTGGCGCGAGATGGTGGTGCCCAGGCCCGTGCCGCCGAAGCGGCGCGTGGTCGAGGCGTCGGCCTGCGCGAAGGGGTCGAAGATGTGGTCCAGCCGGTCCGCCGCGATGCCGATGCCGGTGTCGATGACGGCCAGGTGGATCTGGCCCTGCTCCTGGCGCATGCGCAGCGTGACCGCGCCCTGCTCGGTGAACTTGATCGCATTGCCGACGATGTTGACCAGCACCTGCTGCACGCGCAGCGGGTCGCCCTGGAAGAAGCAGGGCTCCGCGTCGGGGTAGTCCAGCTGCAGCGCCAGGCCCTTGCGCTGCGCGCCCAGGCGCAGCGAGTTCAGCGTCTGTTCGCAGACCGCGCGCAGCGAGAAGTCCAGGCGCTCCAGCTCCACCGCACCCTTCTCCAGCTTGGCGGTGTCGAGGATGTCGTTCAGCAGGCCCAGCAGCGAGCGCGCCGAGCCGCGCACGGTGGTCAGGTACTTGCGCTGGGTGTCGCTCAGCGTCGTGTCCAGCAGCAACTCGGTGAAGCCCAGGATGGCGTTCATGGGCGTGCGGATCTCGTGGCTCATGTTGGCCAGGAAGGCACTCTTGGCGACCACGGCGCCCTCTGCACGCTCCTTGGCGTCCTCCAGCTGGCGCTGCAGGCGCTTGGCGTCGCTGATGTCGATGATGACGCCGTCGATCCACTGCGGCTGGCCGGATGCGTCGCCCACGCCGCGGCCGGTCTCCGACACCCAGCGCTCGCCGCCGTCGCGGGTCAGCATCCGGTACTCGACCGCATAGGCGTCGCCTGTCTGCAGGGCCGCATGGACCACCGCGCCGACCCGCTCGCGGTCGTCGGCATGCACCAGGTCGCCGATGTGGATGCGGCCGGCCAGAAAGTCCTGCGCCGGCCAGCCGCACAGGGTCTGCACCGCATCGCTGATCAGCACCATGCTCCAGTCGGTGTCGATGTTGCTGCGGAAGTTCACGCCCGGGCTGTTGGCCATCAGGCTGCGGTACTGCTGCTCGCTGTCGCGCAACGCCTGCTCCATGCGCTGGCGCTCGCTGATGTCGGTCACGAAGGCCACGAACAGCGGCTCGCCGGCCTGCTCCACGCGGCCGATGGCCAGGCGTATGGGCAGCGGCCGGCCGTCCTTGTGCTGGCCGGTCACGTCACGGCCCACGCCGATGATGCTGGTGCGGCCTGTGCCCAGGTGGTTGGCCAGGTAGCCGTCGTGCCCGCTGCGGTCGGGGTCGGGCATCAGCAGGCTGACGTTGCGCCCCAGCACCTCGTCCGCGCGCCAGCCGAACAGCCGCTCCGCCGCGCCGTTGAAGGACTGGATGACGCCCCGGCCGTTGATGGCCACGATGCCGTCCACGGCGGTGTCCAGCATGGCCTGCACGCGCTGCTTCTCGGCCACCAGTTGGCGGTTCAGCGCGCGGTAGCGCAGCAGGCCGTTCGCGCCGGCCGTCAGCACGCTGATGGTCAGCGTGACGACGGTGATGGCCAGCGCCAGGTAGCCGCCGCGGTCGGCGTCCAGGCAGTGGTCGTCCGGCGTGCCGACGAAGCGCGCCGCGCCCATGGCCGTGTAGTGCATGCCGGCGATGGCGCAGCCCATCACCAGGCCGCCCAGCGCGATCGCCAGCGCCGGACGCACGCGGCCCTCCAAGCCAAAACGTACCCACAGCGCCAGCATGGCCAGCAGCACCGCCACGACGATGGAGGCGGCGAACCACAGCGGGTCGTAGCGCAGCGCCACGCTCATCTGCATGGCCGCCATGCCCGTGTAGTGCATGGCGCCGATGCCCGCACCCACCAGCACGCCGCTGCTCATCCAGCGCCAGCGGCCCAGCTCGCCGCGCGACAGCAGCGACAGCGCCACCCACGAGGCCAGCAGCGCCGGCAGCATGGACAGCAGGGTCAGGCCGGGGTGGTACTCCACCACCGTGCAAAGCTGGAAGGCCAGCATGCCGATGAAGTGCATGGCCCAGATGCCGCCGCCCATGGCCACGCTGCCGCTGGCCAGTGTCAGCTGGCGTGCGCCGGGCGCGCTGCTGCGTCCCGCCATGCCGGCCAGCTGCAGCGCCAGCGCGGACGTCAGCGTCGCGACGGCCAGCGACAGCAGCACCTGCCAGGGCTGGTAGCTGCCGGTCAGCAGGGCGGTGGGCGCGCCGTCGCGGAAAAGGAAGAACTGCTGGAGCAAGGAGGCGTCGAACTGCACCGATCAAACCTGATGTGAGGGTTACCACCGGCATGTTGCCGGCAAGCGCACCCCCTGCGCTCGGAGTTCCGGTGACGTCGCGCGCGACAGCGGCAATATTTGGGCGGCATCGACGGTGCAGTGCCGCTCGCCCCCGGCTTTCAGGCGAAGGGTGTAAGCGTGAATTTCGCAGCTGATGATCGAATTTATCAATTCACGCATTTGCATCGCTTATTTATGATCAAAGCGTGCTGTATATGACAAGAAAACGGTGGGGGCGACGTGATGTCGCGCAGGGGCTGCTGGCAGGTCTGCTGGCGAGCGCCGCCCTGGCCGTTGCGCCCGTGCGTGCGGCGCCGGGCGAGCGCGCGGCCGGCCGTTTGCTGGCCCAGGCCCAGCCGGCGGCAGACGCCGCGCCGTCGGCGGCAGCGGCGGGCGCCGTCAGGCTCTATGTGCCGTTCAGCGCCGGTGGCGAGTCCGACGCCTCGGCGCGCAACTTCCAGAAAAGCGTCCTGCACGCGCTGGACGGGCGCCGCATGGACATCGTCTACCTGACGGACGAGTTTGGCGCCGCCGCCGGACGGGCAGTGCAGGCGGCGGCGCCGGACGGCAACACCCTGCTGATCGCGCGGGTGGGGTCGCTGGCCGTGCTGCCCGCCATCGAGCCGCGCATGGCGCCGGCCGTGGGGGACCTGACTGTGCTGGGCGTGCTGGACCAGGCTCCGCTCATCTGTTTCGTTCGCGCCGGTGCGCCCCTGCACTCCATCCGCGATCTGCAGGCCGCACTGGCGGCGCAGCCCGGCAGGCTGCGCTACAGCGCGGGCGGGCCCAACACGCTGCAGAGCATCGCGGTGCGCTACCTGCTGGCGCTCAGCGGCCTGCCTGCCGACGCGGCGCGGGCGCTGCATTTCGGCCAGGGCACGCAGATCACGCAGGCGGTGCTGAACGGCGAGGCCGACTTCGCCTGCAACACGCCGCGCAGCGTGCTGCCGCACATCGAGTCCGGCCGGCTGCGCCCGCTGCTGACGACGGCGCAGGGCCGTCTCAAGGCCCTGCCACGGCTGCAGAACGCCGCGGAGCTGGGGCTGCGCGACCTGCAGCACCTGCAGGCCTGGTCGGCGCTGCTGGGGCCGCCGGACATGCCGGCGGCTGCCGTGACGCGCTGGCGCGCCGTGCTGGACCGCGTGGCCGCCGACCCCGAATGGCAGGCCGCCACCGAGGCGCTGGGCGCCGCACCGCGGCTGCGCGCCATCCCCGACCCCGCCCAGCACCTGCGCCAGCAGGCGCAGTTCTACGAGCGTCTGGTGACCCTGCTGGGACTGCGGCCATGAGCGGGCGTGAGCGCGGCCGCCTCTGGCCGCTGCTGTCGGACGCGGCTCTGGTCGTGCTGCTGCTGGCCGTGGGCCTGGCCGGCAGCCTGACCGCCCACCGCTCGCTGGCGCTGCGTGCCGCCGACCAGCAGCGTGAGCTGCTGGCGGCCATGGGCCAGAGCATCGTGGGCGCCTTCGACCTGCAGCAGGTGCGGGCGCTGGAGGCCTTGCAGGTCACGGCGCAGATGCTGTCGGCCCAGGGCGATCCCACGCGCGAGCTGTTTCGGCGCTACGGCGCCAGCCTGCTGGGCGAATCCTCAACCCTGACGCTGCTGGAGTGGCAGCCGGTCGTGCCGCCCCAGCAACTGGCCGCCTTCGAGCGCCGCGCGGCGCAGGAGCAGCCGGGTTTTCGCATTGTCGAACCGTCCGGGGAGGGCGGTGACTTCATCGCCGCCCGGCCGCGCGAGCTGCATGTGCCGGTGCTGTATTCCTGGCCCGAAACCGGCGCGGCGCTGGGCGTGGACATGGCCTTCGACCCGCGTCGCATGCGCTCCAAGCTGCTGGCGCGGGATGCGGGCCTGCCGGTCGCGTCGGAGACCTTCGCGCTGATCCGGCGCGGCCCGGCAGCGCCGGATGCGCAGGGCTTTGCGGTGTCCGCGCCGGTCTACCGCGGCGGCCGGCCGGCGGGCGTGGAGGCGCGCCGCGCGGCGCTGGTGGGCTTTGTCGCCGGCGTCATCGAGGTGCCGGAGCTGATGCGCGAGGCGGCGCTGCGCGCCCATGCCAACGAGCTGGACCTGTTCGTCTACGACCGCGACGGCCTGCAGCGGCTGATCTACTCGTCCACCGGCGCCGCGCCCGCGGGCAGCGACGAGCGCGACACGGCCCACAGCGTGGACGTGGGCGGGCGCGCCTGGCATCTGGTGCTGAGGCCACGGCCGGGTTTCGTCGGCGCCGGCAGCGACGCACTGCCGCTGGCCGCGCTGGGCGCCGGCGTGCTGGCCACGCTGTTGGTGGGCGTGGCGGTGGCGCGCAGCCTCGTCATCCGGCGCCGGCTGGAGCGCGCCGAGACCGTGCTGGCCGAGCGCAGCAGCCACCTCAGCAATGTGCTGGACGGCACGGCCGCCGGCACCTGGGACTGGCGTCTCGACGCCGACCAGCTGGAGGTCAACGAGCGCTGGGCGCAGATGCTGGGCCGCAGCAAGGCCGAGCTGGCGCCCATCACCCACAAGACCTGGGAGCGCCTGTGCCATGCCGGCGATCTGGTCGAGGCCATGCAGGCGCTGCAGCGCCACCTCGACGGCCACGAGGAGCGCTATGCGGCGGAGTTCCGCATGCGCCACGCCGCCGGCCACTGGGTCTGGATACAGAGCATAGGCCGGGTGGTGCAGCGCGACGCCGAGGGCCGCGCGCTGCGCCTGGCCGGCACTCACATGGACATCTCCAGCCGCAAGGCCGACGAGCAGCGCCTGCACGACAACGCCCGCGCGCTGGAGGCCGCCAACCGCCAGCTGCGCGACCTGGCCATCGTCGATGCGCTGACCGGTGCGTTCAACCGGCGCCACTTCAACGACGCCTGCCTGGCCGCGCTGGCCGGCGCCCAGCGCGGCCAGTCCGTGGCGCTGTGCATGCTGGACGTGGACTACTTCAAGGCCTACAACGACCACTACGGCCACCAGGCCGGCGACGAGGTGCTGAAGCGCCTGACGCAGACGCTGAGGGACGGCCTGAACCGCTCCACGGACGGGCTGTTCCGGCTGGGTGGCGAGGAGTTCGGCATCATCTTCTCCGCCACCACCGCCGAGGCCGCGCGTCAGTTCGTCGGACAGCTCAGCGCGGCCCTGCATGCGCTGGCCCTGCCGCACGCACGCAGCCCGCTGCGCATCGTGACCGCCAGCTTCGGCCTGGCCTGGTGGGCGGCACCGACCCCGCGGCTGACGCCCGAGACCATGTACGCCCAGGCCGATGCCGCGCTGTACGACGCCAAGCACGGCGGGCGCGACCAGATCGCCATCCGCTGCTTTCTGGCGGGCGAGGGGGAGACGCCGACCGGCGTGGTGCTTCAGGCGTAGCGTGTCGCGCGGCCTTCACGCACGAAGGCCCACAGCTGCAAACCCAGCCGGGCCGCGCTTGCTATGGCCAGGCTGCTGGGCGCCGACACGCAGGCCAGCAGGCCCATGCCGGCCATGGCGGCCTTGTGCACCAGCTCGTGCGTGGCGCGGCTGGACATCGCGACAAAGCCCGCGTCGCCGCGTTGCGAGGCCGGCAGCCGCGCGCGCGCGCCGATCAGCTTGTCCAGCGCGTTGTGGCGGCCGATGTCCTCGCGGGCCAGCAGCAGGCCGCCGTCGGTGGCGCACCAGGCCGCGCCGTGCAGGCCGCCGCAGCGGGCGTTGAGCACCTGGGCCTCGGCCAACGCCGTCATGGCCTGCGCCAGCGCGCCGTCTTCCAGCGCCGGGGCCTGCACCGGCGCCGGCTGCAGCGCGGCGAAGTCGGCCAGGCTTTCCAGCCCGCACAGGCCGCAGCCGGTGCGGCCGGCCAGCCGGCGGCGGCGCAGCTTGAGCCGCTGCTCGCGTTCGGCGGTGACGCGCAGCGCCAGCTCCAGGCCCAGCTCGTGCGGCTGGCACTCGACGTCCAGCAGCTCGCCGGCGTGCGCGATCCAGCCCTCGGCCAGCGCGAAGCCGAGCGCGAAATCGTCGAGGTCGGCGGGAGTGGCCAGCATGACGGCCTGGGAGACGCCGTTGACGGTCAGGGCGATGGGCATCTCGACGGCCACGTCTTCGTCGACGGCGGCGCCGGGCGGGCGCAGCCTCTGCAGGGCCGGGCCGGCGGGAGCGGGGGGGAGCATGGCCGCCATTATGGGAGGCCGGGCCAGCCGGCCGGGGCTCAGGGCGCCGGCAGGGCCAGTGCGTCGGGCTGGCCCAGGCCGATGTGGCGCCACAGCTCGTCGGCGGGCAGCAGGGTCAGCATGCGGTGGCTGGCGTGGTCCGAGCCGCGTACCAGGCGCGCACGACCGCCCGGGCTGGGCAGGGCCTGGGCGGCGGCGATGCCGAACACGGGGCCCAGCTCGTCCACGCGCACCGCGAGGCCCTGGCCCTGCGGGTTGCGGCAGATGATGACCGGCGCCTCCGCCGTGGCGCTGCTGCGGCCGTACAGCGCCAGGCCCAGGTCCAGCACCGGCAGCATGCGCCCCTCGTGCTGCAGCATGCCTACCAGCGCCCGCGGCGCGTTGGGCAGGGCGGTCAGGCGCGGTTGCTCGACGGCCTCCACCAGCAGGCCGGCGGGCAGGCCCAGCCATTCGCCGGCGACGCTGAAGGCCGCGATGTCCAGGCGCTCGGCTGCCGCCTGCGCGGGCGGCGGCGCAAAGCCGGCGTCGGCACCGCCGGCCGTGGCGGCCAGGCGCGGGCCCAGCGGCAGCAGCAGCACGCCGGCCACGTCCTCGGGCGACGCGGCCTGGCCCTGCCGGTACTCGCGGTAGCCCTGGGACATGGCGATGCCGGCCGCGTAGACCATGCCGTCGATCTCAAGCTCGGTGTGCAGCGCCTCGCCCGCGGCCAGGCCGGCCAGCAGCGCGGGCGGCAGCGGCGCGGTGGCGCCGGGCTGCCAGCGCGGGTCGGCGCTGGCGACGACGCGGCCGTCGCGCGCGACGAACAGGCCGGCCGCGGCGGTGCCGGCGTCCTGCGGCAGCGCGTCTTTCAGCATGGCGGCGAACTGCGGCTCGCCGTCGAACACGAGGGCGATGCCGCCGACGACCTGGCCCTGGTGCTGCAGCGAGGTGGCGTAGACGTAGGTGGGCTGGCCGGCACCGTACAGCGGGCTGGTCTCGTGGCGCGACACGACGTGGGCCTCGGGGTCGCGCAGCGCCAGCGCGGCGGCTACCCAGCCGGCCTGCAGCCGCTGGCCCACGTGGCCGGCCTGCGCCGGGTCGGACACGGCGACCACGCGGCCCTGCGTGTCGAACACCAGCAGCAGCGCGTAGACGGTGTAGAGGCCGTTGATGTGCTGCAGCACCTGCTGCGCCTCGGCCGCGGCGGCCTGGGCCTGCGGACCGCCCTGGGCCGCCAGCGCGCGCTGCAGGCGCACGTCCAGAGCCCACCAGCGGCAGTCGTTGGCGCGTTCGTAGAGGTTGCGGTCCATGATGTCTATGGCCAGCCGGGCCTGGAACAGCGCGGCGTCGAACACGGCCGCCAGCGCCTGGCTCTGCAGCTGGGCGATGGCCTGCTCGAAGACCTCGCGCAGCTGGCCGCCGGTGCGCTGCACCTCGTTCAGCAGCGTGGTGGCGAAGCCGGCGTTGCCCGACGCGCCTTCGGACCGCGCATGGCTGCGTAGCTTGCCGTTCCACAGCGTGCGCGCCAGGTTGCGCTGGATGCGGCGCGCTTCCAGCGGGATGCCTTGCAGCTCGGCGTCGAACAGCTGGCGCGTGTCCAGCGTGGCGCCCAGGCGGCGCAGCTCGTCGCCCGCCGCGCCCGCGTCGGCGTCGAAGGCGCATTCCAGCGGCGTCAGCACGCAGGCCTGCCAGCCGGGCGGGCCCATATAGCCTTCGTAGCCGCTGGCGGCGGCGCGGGCGCACAGGTAGTCGCGGCCGGCGAAGGCGACGCGCTCGCCCTTGACGGCCAGCCGTGCGCCGGGCGCGACCTGCCAGGCGTCGGAGCTTTGCAGCACGCGCTGCTGCCCGTCCAGCAGGCAGATGACGGCGCGTTCGTCCGGGCCGGCCAGCAGTTGCCGGAACACGGCGGCCATCTCGTCTTCCAGCCGGAAGGACAGGCACAGCAGGCCCAGCGTGGCGTCGCCGGCGCGCAGCGCGCGGGCATAGATCAGGCCCTGGCGGCCGCCCAGCAGCGCCGTGGCGCCGTGGCGTTCGAAGTAGGGCGCGTCGGCGGCCAGCGCCTCGGCGATCCAGGGTTCGTCGCAGTGCGTGAGCGCGTGGCTGTCGTCGCGCCGGGCCAGCACCTCGCCGCGGGGCGACAGCACGATGACGTCGTCGTAGACCGAGTACTTGGCCGTGTAGGCCGCGAAGCGGGCCTGCAGCGCCGCACGGCTGGCGGCATGGCCGTCGTCGGCCGGGTCCAGCGCGGCGTGGGCGCACAGCGGGCCGTCCACGGCCAGGAAGCCCACGTCGGCGGTGCGCTCGAACAGGTTGCGCACCAGGATGTCGATGGCCACGCGGGCCTTGCCGCCCATGCGCTGCAGCGCGTGCTGGCGCAGGCGGCGGGCCAGGCTGTCGAGCAGCGTGGTGGTCAGGTTCTGGAACGCGGTGCGGGTGTGGGCGATGTCGGTGGCGGTGCCGCTCATCTGGCCCAGCAGCGCCAGGCTGTCCCACACGCCCTGCAGTCGCAGCAGCGCCTCGCGGTGCTCGTCCACCAGGGCCATGCGGCGCAGATAGGGCGCCACCTCGGCGCTGAAGGGAAGCCCCTTGTGCCAGACCTTGTTCATCGTGAGCCGTTCTCCGAAGCAGGTTTGAACGGCCGACGGGCCTGCATGGATCGCAAGCAGGCACCGACCGTCAGGGGCGGCAGCATGCCGCAGGGCGGGGGCGCCGTCATGAGGGAAAGCCGGCAATGCCCGCGCAAGTCGTCACAGAAAAGGCGTTTGCATGGCGCTGCGCGATGATCGCGGTCCTGCCCGCCTTGCCGCTGCCGCGAAACCATCGTGTACCTGCCCAAGCATTTCACTTCCACCGATCTGGACCACGCCCTGCGCCTGGTGGCCGAGCATCCGCTGGCGCTGCTGGTCGGCCCCGATGCGCAGGGGCAGAGCTTCGGCAGCCACCTTCCGCTGGTTGCCGAGCCCACCGCCGACGGCTTCCAGCTGGAGGGCCACATGGCCCGCGCCAACCCGCACTGGAGCTGGCTGCAGCAGCAGACCTCGCTGCTGGCCGTGTTCAGCGGACCCAGCGCCTATGTGAGCCCCAGCCACTACGACAGCCTGCAGAACGTGCCGACCTGGAACTACGCGGCGCTGCATGCTTACGGCGACATCGAGCTGATCGACGGCGCCGCCGCCAAGGACGCGCTGCTGAAGCGGCTGATCGCCCGCTTCGAGCCCGACTACGCCGAGCAGTGGCGCGGCCTGCCCGAGGCCTACCAGCACAAGCTGCTGGGCGCCATCGTGGGCTTTCGCATTCGCGTGACGCGCTGGGAGCTGAAGCTCAAGCTGAGCCAGAACCGCGCGGCCACCGAGCGCCAGCGCATACGCGACGCGCTGGGTGCTTCTGCCTCCGCCGACGACCGCCTGGTCGCCGCCTGGATGGCGCGGCTGGCGGGCTGATCGGTCGGGGAATATTTGCCGCCAATCGCTCAGGCGTTTGATCCGGTGGCGCAGCGCCTGGGCGCTACCGTCCGGCGGCCTTCAGGCCCGACGAGAACGCCGAATGAACGAGACAAGCCCTACGAAGACCTTGGTACGCCGCGCGGCAGCGCTTGCTCTGGCGCTGCTGGTGTCGCAAGCACTGGCCGATGTGCCGGCCGCCAGGCTGTCGGACACAGGCCCGCGCTGGGGCTTCGAGCTGGCGCAGCGCACGCCCGACCCGGCCGTGCGCTTCGGCCGCCTGCCCAACGGGCTGCGCTATGCGCTGCAGCACAACCAGATGCCCAAGGACGGCGTGGCCATGCGCATGCGCATAGGCTCGGGCTCGCTGCAGGAGCGCGACGAGGAGCAGGGCCTGTCCCACTTCCTGGAGCACATGGCCTTCCGGGGGAGTGCCAACCTGTCGGACGGCGAGGTGGTGCGCATGCTGGAACGCCAGGGCCTGCGCCTCGGTGCCGACAGCAATGCGTTCACGGGCCTGGACCAGACCCTCTACCTCTTCAACTTTCCCAAGGCGGATGCCGCAGCGCTGGACACGGGGCTGATGCTGTTCCGCGAGATCGTCGAGCGGCTGACGTTGGACCCGCAGCTCATCGAGCAGGAGAAAGGCGTCATCCTGTCCGAGGAGCGCCTGCGCGACGGGCCGGCGCGGCGCGCCGCCATCGCGCAATTGCAGCAGCAGCTGGATGGGACACGGGTGACGAGGCGCCTGCCCATTGGCCTCACAGCAACCATCCAGGCCGCCACGGCCGAGCGGCTGCGCCGCTACTACACGGCCAATTACCGGCCCGACAACGTCACGCTGATCGTCGTCGGCAACATCGACGTGGATGCGGTGGAGCGCCAGATCCGCGAGCGCTTTGCCGACTGGCGCAACGACACGCCGCCCGATGCGCCCGACCTGGGCGTGGCCCGGCCGACGCAACCCGTCGTCGAGTTCGTGGCGCCCGATGCGCCCGACGCGCTCACGCTGACCTGGCTGCAGCCGCTGGACCTGCGGCCCCACACGCCGGCGGTGTCGCGCGAGTTCCTCGTCCAGGGCCTGGCCGTCGGCGCGCTCAACCAGCGCCTGAGCGACCTTGCGCAGCAGCCGGGCAGCCCCCTGCTGGGCGCGACGGCCAGCGTTCAGGCTACCGTCTACCGGGTGACCGGCATCGCCCAGCTCGCGGTGCGGGCACAGCCGGGGCGCTGGACCGACGCGCTCGATGCGGCGGCGGCCGAGCTGCGGCAACTGCTGGTCCATGGCGTGACGCAGGACGACCTGCAGCGCCTGCTGCCGGGTGTGCGCAGCCAGATGCAGGCCCGGCTGGCCCAGGAGCCTACACGGTCGCATGGGGCCATTGCGGACCGGTTGGTCAACGCGGTCCATCCGCATGCGCCCTATCTGAATGCGCAGCAGGCGCTGACCGAGACGGAGCCGCTGCTGGCCAGCCTGCAGCCCGAGGAACTGACCGCCGCGCTGCGCCGCTGCTTCGGCGACGCCCGGCCGCTGCTGTTCCGCAGCGGCAGGTCCGCGGCCTTCGGCGAGGAGAAGGCGACGCAGCAGTTGGTGCATGCGATGACGCGGCCGCTCGCCGAGCCGCTGGCCGTCGCGGTGGCGGACTGGCCCTACACCGACTTCGGCCCGCCCAGCGCCATCGTGGCCCGCACGCAGGACGCCGAGCTGGGCACGACGCATGTCCAGTTTGCCAACGGCACGCGGCTGACCGTCAAGCCCAGCGCGCTGCACAAGGACCAGGTGAACGTGCGGGTGCAACTGGGCCAGGGCCGCGCCGGCATCGCAGCCGGTGACGCGCACGCCATCTGGGCCCTGGGGACCGCCGTGACCCTGGGCGGCACCGGGCAGCGGTCGGCCGCCGAGATCCGGCAGTGGCGACAGCGCAGCGGCAAGCGCACCGAGTTCAGCTTCGGTGCGGGTCAGTACGCCTTCACGCTGTCGGGCACGACACGCCCGGCCGATCTGCTGGACCAGCTGCAAGTGCTGGCGGCCCATGCCCGCGATCCTGGCTTTCGCCCGGAGGTCGGTGAGAAGCTGCTGGCGCTGGGCTACTCGCAGGTGGCGCCCGAGGCCCAGCCTGGTGCTGTGCATGCGCGCGAGGTCGCACATGTGATGACCGGTGGCGATGCGCGCCTGGGGCTGCCACCCAGCGCTGCCGACGTAAGGGCCACGCGGGTCGGCGATCTGCCCGCGCTGCTGAAGCCGGCACTGGCCGGCGCGGCGGACATCGTCATCGTCGGTGACGTGACAGAAGCAGCCGCCATCGCCGCGGTGCAGGCCACCTTTGGGTCGGGGGACGAGCGGCCGCGGCCGCCGCGTGCCGTGCTGCAGGTCGAGCCCGTGGCGGGCGGCGGTGCACCCCGCGTGATCCACCACCGCGGTCGAGCGGACCAGGCGGTGCTGGGCTGGGCCTGGGCCATGCCCGATCACTGGACGGACCCGGCCTTGTCGTACACCGCCCGGGTGGCCGCCTCGCTGCTGCGGGCCCGGCTGGCGGACACCGCCCGGGCGCAGATGGGCATCACCTATTCGCCGCAGGCGGCCGCGTTCGCGTCGCTGGATGTGCCGGGTTCGGGGCGCTTCGCCGTGAGCATCGAGACGCCGCCGGAGAAGTTCGACGCCGTCCGCGAGCTGCTGCGCGCACAGCTGCGCGAGCTGGCCGACCAGCCCGTCAGCGCCGACGAACTGCAGCGCGCGCTGCAGCCCCGCATGGAGAGCCTGCTGAAGGAGCCCGAGAGCCCCTGGTACTGGGTCAACTGGCTGGCCCGCATCCAGGCGGATCCGCGCATGAAGGATGCGATGCGGGATGAGGTGGCCGGCATGCGGGCCGTCACGGCGGCGGGTGTGCAGGCCTATTTCCGCGATCACATCGCAGCGCGGCCGCCGGTCGAGGTGGTCGCACGCGCGGCCGGGTCCTGACGTTCAGGGCGCGACCGTTTCGCCCAGCGCGCGCCGCAGCGCCATCGCCGCCTGCGGCGCGCGTTCCTTGGCGCCGCTGATGAAGAAGACGAACACGTCGCGCGGCGCCGCCGGCTCGGCCGCAGCGGCGATGCGCGGCAGGCCCGAGGGCTCGTCGCCGCGCGCCCAGGCCTGCGCGGCGGCGGCCAGCGCGGGGAAGACCTCGGGCGGGCAGCCCAGCGGCTCGTGGGGCTGCGTGCGCATCAGGCGCGTGTAGACGAAGTCGCCGGTCAGGTCGGGGATGGCGGGGTAGTCGTCGGATTCGGTGAACACCGTGGCCACCTGGAAGCGGCGCGCCAGCGCGAGGTAGTCCGCGCAGCGGAAGCTGTCGTGCCGCACGTCCAGCGCATGGCGCAGCTTCAGTCCGTCCACTTGGTCGGGCAGCAGTTCGAGAAAGGCGCTCAGGTCCGCCGCGTCGAACTTGTGCGTCGGTGCGAGTTGCCAGACGATGGGCCCCAGCTTGTCGCCCAGCTCGGCAATGCCGGAATCGATGAAGCGCCTGATGGAGTCGGCGCCCTCGGCCAGCACGCGGCGCTGCGTCGCGAAGCGGATGGCCTTCAGCGAGAACTGGAAGCCGTCGGGCGCCTCGCGGCGCCACTTGGCGAAGGTGGCGGGCTTCTGTGCGCCGTAGTAGGTGCTGTTGATTTCGATGGCGGTCAGGCGCCGGCTGGCGTACTCCAGCTCACGCGCCTGCGGCCAGCCGGCGGGATAGAAGCTGTCGCGCCAGGGCTCGAAGTTCCAGCCGCCGATGCCGACCCTGATCCTGCCGTCCGCCATGCGCCACCTCCCTGGAGATGGCGCGCAGCTTACATGCCGGCGTAGTTGGGCCCGCCGCCGCCTTCCGGCGTGACCCAGACGATGTTCTGCGTCGGGTCCTTGATGTCGCAGGTCTTGCAGTGCACGCAGTTCTGCGCGTTGATCTGCAGGCGCTCGCCGCCGCCAGCCTCGTTCGGCACGAACTCGTAGACGCCGGCCGGGCAGTAGCGGCTCTCGGGGCCGGCGAACTTTGCCAGGTTGACCTGCACCGGCACCGCGTCGTTCTTCAGCGTCAGGTGGGCGGGCTGGTTTTCCTCGTGGTTGGTGTTGGAGATGAACACCGACGACAGGCGGTCGAAGCTCAGCTTGCCGTCCGGCTTGGGATAGACGATGGGCTGGCACTCGGCGGCGGGGCGCAGCGAGGTGTTGTCGGCCTTGTGGTTGTGCAGCGTCCATGGCGGGCTGGAGACGCCCAGCTTGGGCAGCAGCCACTGCTCGATGCCGGTCATCAGCTGGCCGGTGGTCTTGCCCTTCTTGAACCAGAGCTTGAAGTTGCGGGTCTGCTGCAGTTCCTCGTTTAGCCAGCTCTTGTCGAAGGCCGCGGGGTAGGCCGCCAGCTCGTCCTGTGCGCGGCCGGCGTCCAGCGCCGGGGCCAGAGCCTCGGCGGCCAGCATGCCGCTCTTGATGGCCGCATGGCTGCCCTTGATGCGCGCGGCGTTCAGGTAGCCGGCATCACAGCCCACCAGGCAGCCGCCCGGGAACACGGTCTTGGGCAGGGCCTGGGGCGTGCCGTTGTTGATGGCGCGAGCGCCGTAGCCGATGCGCTTGCCGCCCTCGATGTGGGCGCGGATGGCCGGGTGGGTCTTCCAGCGCTGCATCTCCTCGAACGGAGAGAGATAGGGGTTGTCATAGTCCAGGCCGATGACGAAGCCCAGCGTGACCTTGTTGCCGTCCAGGTGGTACAGGAAGCCGCCGCCGAAGGTGTCGCCCTCCATCGGCCAGCCGGCCGTGTGCACGACCTTGCCGGGCTGGGCCTTGTCGGCGGGGATCTCCCACAGCTCCTTGATGCCGATGGCGTAGGTCTGCGTGTCGCGGCCCGCGGTCAGGTCGTACTTGGCCAGCAGCTGCTTGCCCAGATGGCCGCGCGCGCCTTCGGCGAACACGGTGTACTTGCCCAGCAGCTCCATGCCGAGCTGGAAGTGGTCTGTGGGCTCGCCGTCCTTGCCCAAGCCCATGTTGCCGGTCGCCACGCCGCGCACACGGCCCTGCTCGTCGTACAGCACCTCGGCCGCGGCAAAGCCCGGGAAGATCTCGATGCCCAGGCCCTCGGCCTGCTGTGCCATCCACTTGACGACGTCGCTCAGGCTGATGACGTAGCAGCCGTGGTTGTGGAAGTTGCGCGGCACGAGCCAGTCGGGCGTGCGGCTGCTGCCGGTCTCGGACAGGAACAGCACATCGTCGCCGGTGACGGCCTGCGTCAGCGGCGCGCTCAGCTCCTGCCAGTTCGGGAACAGCTCGGTGATGGCGCGCGGGTCCATGACCGCGCCGGACAGGATGTGCGCGCCGGGCTCGGAGCCCTTCTCCAGCACGACGATGTTGGCGTCGGGCTTGATCTGCTTCAGGCGGATGGCGGTGGCCAGGCCGGCGGGGCCGCCGCCGACGATGACCACGTCGTACTCCATGGACTCGCGGGGGCCGAACTGGGCCAGGATTTCTTCTGAGGTCATGCGGGGCTCCGTGAGCTTTGAACTGCGCGCGATTCTAGAGAGGCTGGATAGCAAATAGAACGGTCGTGCTTTTTTAGTGCAAGGGGTCTAGGCGGCTAGGATGGCCGCAACCCACTCAGAAGGCAGTCTCATGAGTTACTCCATCAACCTCGAAGGCCGCGTGGCGCTGATCACCGGGGCCTCCAGCGGGCTGGGTGCGCAGTTCGCGCGCACGCTGTCGCAGGCGGGCGCCTGCGTCGTGCTGGCCGGCCGCCGCATCGAGCGGCTGAAGGACTTGCGCGCCGAGATCGAAGGCAACGGCGGCGACGCCCACGTCGTGAGCCTGGACGTGACCGACGTGGCCAGCATCAGGGCCGCCGTGGCTCATGCCGAGACCGAGGTCGGCACGCTCGACATCCTGATCAACAACTCGGGCGTGTCCACGACTCAGCGCCTCACCGACGTCACCGAGAACGACTACGACTACGTGATGGACACCAACACGCGCGGCGCCTTCTTCGTCGCGCAGGAGGTGGGCAAGCGCATGCTGGCCCGTGCGCGCGGCGCGGCGCCGGGCACCTTCATCGGCGGGCGCATCGTCAACGTGGCCTCCATGGCCGGGCTGCGCGTGCTGGGCCAGATCGGCGTCTACGCGATGAGCAAGGCCGCCGTCATCCACATGACGCGCGCGATGGCGCTGGAGTGGGGCAAGTACGGCATCAACGTGAACGCGATCTGCCCCGGCTACATCGACACCGAGATCAACCACCACCACTGGGGCACCGAGCAGGGCAAGAAGCTCATCGACCTGCTGCCGCGCAAGCGCGTCGGCCAGCCCCAGGACCTGGATACGGCGCTGCTGATGCTGTGCGCCAACGAGAGCCATTTCATCAATGGCGCGGTCATTCAGGCCGACGACGGGTTTGGTGTCTGATGGCGCGACGAGACCTGACCCCTTTGGAGGCCCGCGTCCTCGCCGTCCTGGTCGAGAAGGAATCCACCGTGCCGGACAGCTATCCGCTGTCGGCCAACGCGCTGACCGCCGGCTGCAACCAGAAGACGGCGCGCGATCCGGTCATGGACGTCAGCGAGGCCGAGGTGCTGGCCACCGTGGAGGAGCTGAAGGCGCTGCACCTGGTCAACACGGTGAGCGGCAGCCGCGTGGTGCGCTACGAGCACAACTTCGCCCGCGGCCTGGGCGTGCCGGGTGCTGCGATGGCTTTGCTGACGCAGCTGATGCTGCGCGGCCCGCAGACGGCGGCCGAGCTGCGGCAGAACACCGAGCGCCTGCATCGCTTCGCGGACGTGTCGTCGGTGGAGGGCTTCCTGGAGGAGCTGGCGGAGCGCGAGCAACCCTTTGCCGTCAAGCTCGCCAAGGCGCCGGGCGCCCGCGAGGCGCGCTGGGCGCATCTGCTGTGCGGCCCGGTGGCGTCGGTCGAGCAGGCCGTGGCGGCGGCCCTGCCTCGCGACGAGGAGGTGGCCTTGCTCCGGGCCGAGGTGGCATCGCTGCGCCAACTGGTCAACCGCATCGCCGCGGAGCTGGGCATTCAGCCATGAGGTATGTCATCCCGGCGCAGAAGAAGCTGACCTTCGAGTTGCGCATCCAGATGCGCTGGGGCGACATGGACGCGATGGGCCACATCAACAACACGCTGTATTTCCGTTACCTGGAAATGGCGCGCGTCGACTGGCTGGCCTCCATCGGCGCGCCGCCCAACCCGGGCGGGCAGGGGCCGGTCATCGTCAATGCCTTCTGCAACTTCTACCGGCAGCTGAAGGTGCCGGGCGAGGTGCTGGCGAAGCACTACGTCAGCGATCCCGGCCGCACATCGTTTGAAACCTGGATCACGCTGGAGCGCATGGACGAGCCGGGCGTGATCTACGCCGAGGGCGGCGCGACCACGCTGTGGTTCGACGCCCAGACCGACAAGGCCATCGCCTTGCCGGACTGGGTGCGCGCCATCGTCACTTGAAGCTGTACTTCGCGCTGACGTAGCCGTAGCGGCCGCGTGTGTCGGTGTAGCTGGGGTCGTAGCCCGAGGTGAAGAACCAGGCCTGCTGCGAGAACGGCGGCGACTTGTCCGTCAGGTTCTGCACGCCGGCGCGCAAGGTCAGCGACTTGGTGGCCTCCCAGCCGGCCGACAGGTTCCACAGCGAATAGGCGCCCACCTTGCGGTCCGGCTTGCCGACGATGTGCTGGTCGTCGTAGCCCTGCAGGTAGCTGTTGGACAGCGTGGCCGAGAACGGGCCGTGCTCCCAGTCCAGGCTCAGCGTGTGGCGCCAGCGCTGCACGACGCCGTCGTTGATGAAGCGGCCCAGGTTGCTGACGAAGGGGTCGCCGTTGCCGGTCTGCTGCTGGGACTTCAGCGTCAGCGTGCCGTTCAGGCGCAGGCCGAACTGGCCCAACGCGGTCTTCAGCTCGCTCAGCGCGACACCGATGTCCAGGCCGGAGATGCGCTGCTTGCCGCGGTTCTCCTTGATGAGGTCGATGTGGTCTATCCACTCGTCCTCGTCGCGTATCACCAGGCTGCCGTACTTGGCCAGGTCGGACAGGATGACGTCCACGCCCAGCGTGCTGATCAGGTTGCGCTTCTCGATGTTCCAGTAGTCGAGGTTGAGGTTGACCCCGCGCGCCGGCTCGAACACCACGCCCAGCGAGAACTGGCGCGACTTCTCGGGCTTGAGCTTGGCGTTGCTGTAGTTCAGCGTGGTCCAGGTGTCCGAGCAGTCGGTGGGCGTGGCGTCCGGGTCCAGTTCCAGGCAGCGCGGGTCCACCAGCGTGGCGGCCGTGCCTTCGGTGAGCGGGCGGTAGAGGTCGGACATGCTGGGCGCGCGAAAGCCCTTGCCCACGGAGGCGCGCAGCAGCAGCTCCGGCGACGGCACGTACTTCAGGCCCAGCTTGGGACTGAGCGCGCCGCCGCTGACCTGGTAGTGCTCGTAGCGCATCGCGGCCTGCAGCTCCAGCTGCTTGGTGATGGGGGCGCTCAGTTCGCCGAACACGGCCGAGACCTTGCGCGACTTGCCGAAGTCGGAGTCCGGCCCCTGCGAGGTCTCGCCCAGGATGAGGTCCTGCTTCAGCGCGTCGGACTGGTGGTAGTTCTGCTTCTCGCGGCGCAGCTCGCCGCCGACCGCGACCGCGAGGTCGCCGCCGGCCAGCGGCATCAGCCCTTTGGACATGCGGAAGTCCAGGCTGTCCATGGTGCCGGTGGCGCGGCGCACCTCGCCACGGATCTGGGCCTTCTCGTACAGGGCCAGGCCGGCGGCGGCCGACGGGCCGAACGCGTTCAGCGTGCCGGCGGCGAAGCCGTCCATGATCATCTGCTCGTTCAGATAGCCCTGGGAGTCGCGGTCCGAGACCTTGCTGGTGCTGTGGTTCAGCGCCCACTCGTAGTCCCAGCCGGCCAGCAGGCCATTGGTGCCCAGCACGAAGCGGTTGCCGGTGGAGACCAGCTCGCTGGTCCGCAGGCCGGCCTCGACCAGGCGGGTGCGCACGACCAGGATGCGGCGTTCGTCCCCGGCCGGGAAGGCGGCGATGCTGCTGTTCTTCAGCGCCGCGACCAGCGAGACGTCGATCTCGGCGTCCACGCGGTTGGGCGTGCCGGTGTAGTAGGTCTTGGCGCGGGCGACGGAGGCCTCGGCGAACAACTGGTGGCCACCGCCCAGGTTGAGCACGCCGCGGCCGAACAGGCTGCTCTTGTTCGACTTGGGATACAGCTCGATGTCGCGCATGTAGTCGAAGGTGCAGCCGTCCACGTCGAAGAGGGCGTGGGGGTGCGGGACGGCGCGC
>CAMLKW010000038.1 GCA_946480605.1 uncultured Roseateles sp.
CGAAGCCCTTGTGCACGCGGTAGCTGATGGCGCGGTCGTTGTAGAGCGACGCGAACACCTCGCGCATCTTGTGCAACACCTCGTCGATGCCATGCACGTTCAGGAAGGTCTCCTGCTGGCCGGCGAAGGAGGCGTCGGGCAGGTCTTCCGCGGTGGCGGAGGAGCGCACGGCGAAGGTGGCGTCCGGGTTGTCGGCCGTCAGCTGCGCATAGGCAGCGCGCACACCGGCTTCCAGGTCGGCCGGGAAGGGCTGGTTCTCGATCCAGCCGCGGATCTCCGCGCCGGCCTCGGCCAGCGCGCGGACGTCGTCGGTGTTGAGCGAGCTCAGGCGCGCCGCGATGCGCGCGTCCAGCCCCTCATGCTTGAGGAACTGCCGGAAGGCGTGCGCGGTCGTCGCAAAGCCGCCGGGGACGCGCACGCCGCTGGCGGCGAGCTGCGAGATCATTTCGCCGAGGCTGGCGTTCTTGCCGCCAACGACCTCGACATCGGTCATCCTCAGGTTCTCAAACGGTACGACCAGGGCGGTCGCCTCGAACAGGGTGGACATGGAAAAACTCCGGGAGGTTGAAAAACCGGTGTCGTCGCGTCGTCCAGGCCCGGCGCCGAGCTGAAAGGCTCAAGGCAGGCGCGGCTCCATCCATTTCTGGATTCTTCTGGGAGGAAGGAGGCGCGCATCAGGGCGGTTTGCGAGGAAATTGCCGCAGATTCTAGGCGGTTCGTACCTGCACGTAACCGCCACCGGCTGTGCACAATGACCGCGTGACCGCCGAAACCGCCGCCGACGTCAATCCGCACTACCTGGACCACGTGGTCCGTGTCTCCGAGTCCCGGCCGGTCGAAGCCACCGAGGACATCCTCAGCCAGAACGGCATCAAGCTGCTGGCCAAGGGTGCGCAGATCAACGCCAAGGTGCGCGAGCGTCTGCTGATGCACAAGCTCAGCAAGCCGCTGGAGGACTGCATCCAGGTCACCGCCGGCGTCATGCCCGAGAGCTTCGGCCCGCTGGGTGAGGAGCTGCTGCTGCAGCACCCGCTGCTCAGGACCTTGTGCGCCCACGATCTCTACCCCGGCGCCCCGGCAACGCTGGCGACGCTGAAGCTCAGCGTGCCCGTGCAGTCGCTGCTCACCGTCTATGCCGAGCATCAGGGCGATCGCCTGAAGCACACCGCGGGCGTGGCCATGCTGGCGCTGGCGCTGGCGCGGCGCATGCTGCCCGGCGAGACCGAGCGCCACCGCATGCTGGCCCTGGCCGGCCTGCTGCACGACGTCGGCGAGCTCTACATCGACCCACGCTACCTGCGCCCAGGCACGCCGCTGGGGCCCGCGGAATGGCGGCATGTGGCGTCGCACCCCTTGGTCGGCGAGCGGGTGCTGCGCGGCATGCCCGGCGCCGGCAAGAAGGTGGCCGCCGCGGTGCTGCACCACCACGAACGGCTGGACGGCTTTGGCTACCCACGCGGCGTCAGCGGCAAGGCCCTGCCGATCGAGGGACAGATCCTGGCCGCGGCCGAGTGGCTGATGGCCTTCATCGAGAGCGGCACGACGGCGCTGGCACGCGCCAGCGTGTCGACCAAGCTCATCCCCGGCGAGTTCAGCCGCGAGCTGACCGAGGCCATCACCACGGCGGCGGCCGGCCTGCCGCACATCGCCCCGCGCATGGAGCCCGACGCCATCGAGGAAGCGCTGCCGCGCGTGGTCGCCATCGCCGGCGCGCTGCAGCGCTTTCGCCAGGCCCGGCCCTGGATGGAGGAGCGCATCGCTGCCGCCCGCCCGGCGCTGCGCGCGGTGCTGGACGCTGGGCTGCAGCGGCTGCTGCGCATCCAGACGGCGTTCTCCAGCACGGGGCTGAATGCACACCATCCGGACGAACTGGCAGCCGTGCTGTCCGAGCAGCGCGATGCCGACCTGCAGGCCGAGCTGGTCAGCGTCATCGGCGAGCTGGAGTGGCGGCTGCGCGAACTGGAGCGCGAATCGCTGCTGCGCGTGGGCCTGCTGCCCGAGGCCGAACAGGCCGTCATGCGGAACTTCATCGGCCGGCTCAAGGGCCAGGTCTGAGGCGCTGGCTATCATGGGCTCGCCTTGAACTCCGCGAGCTGTAGCCATGAACGCCAGAACCGTTTACTTCGTCTCTGACGGCACCGGCATCACGGCGGAGACCTTCGGCAACTCCATCCTGGCGCAGTTCTCCATCAAGGCGCGCCATGTGCGTCGCCCCTTCGTCGACACCGCCGACAAGGCGCAGGCCGTGGTCGCCGAAATCAACGAGGCCGCCATCCGCGAGGGCCAGCGCCCCATCGTGTTCGCGACGCTGGTGGACCGCGAGGTGCTGAAGATCGTCCGCGAGCACTGCCAGGGCCGCGTGATGGACATGTTCGGCACCTTCATCGAACCGCTGGAAGACGAGTTCGGCATCAAGAGCAACCACCGCGTGGGCCGCTTCTCCGACGTGGCGCAGAGCCAGGAGTACCACGACCGCATCGAGGCCATCAACTTCTCGCTGGCGCACGACGACGGCCAGTCGGCCAAGAACCTGGACGTGGCCGACGTGATCCTCGTGGGCGTGTCGCGCTCGGGCAAGACGCCCACGTCGCTGTATCTCGCCATGCAGCACGGCATCAAGGCCGCCAACTACCCGCTGATCCCCGAGGACTTCGAGCGCCGCAAGCTGCCCGCGCCGCTGCTGCCGCACAAGCGCAAGTGCTTCGGCCTGACCATCGACCCCGAGCGACTCAGCAGCATCCGCAACGAGCGCCGCCCCGGCAGCAAGTACGCCGACACGCTGAACTGCCGCTACGAGGTCAACGAGGCCGAGGCCATGATGAAGCGCGAGGGCATCTCGTGGCTGTCGTCCACGCACAAGAGCATCGAAGAGATCGCGACGACCATCCTGCGCGACATCCGGCCGGATCGATTGGTCTACTGATCCGATGCCCGCCTCGGCGCTCGCCCTCGTCCTCACCGCCGCCCTCCTTCACGCCCTCTGGAACCTCGCCGCCAAGAAATGGGGCGGCGGGCCGCATTTCGTGCTGACCTGTGCGGTCGGCGTCGTCATCTTCTGGCTGCCCGCCGTGCTGTGGATAGGGCTGGACGAAGTGCCTGGCTGGACGCCGCTGAACTGGGGCTTCATCGGGGCCAGCGCGGTCGTGCACCTGCTGTACTTCAACTGCCTGATCGCCGGTTACCGGCACAGCGACCTGACCGTCGTCTACCCGGTGGCGCGCGGCAGCGGGCCGCTGCTGTCGGCCATCGCCGCCGTCGTGCTGCTGAGCGAACACCTGGGCGTCTACGGTGCGCTGGGCCTGGCGGGCGTGGTGGGCGGCATCCTGGTCATCACGATGGGGCCGCGCCTCATCGGCCGCGGCGTGTCGCACGACGCCGAGGCCGCAAGGCGGCGCCGACTCGGCATCTGCTGGGGCGCGGCGACCGGCGCACTGATCGCCGGCTACACGGTGCTGGACGGCTACGCGGTCAAGGTGCTGGCGATGTCGCCGCTGCTGCTGGACTACTTCGGCAATGTGCTGCGCGTGCTCATGCAGTTGCCCGTCACGCTGCGGCAGACGCACAGCTTCTGGCCGGAAGTGCAGCGCTCGTGGCGGGGCATCCTGGCCGTCGCCGTGCTGGGCCCGGCGGCCTATGTGCTGGTGCTGCTGGCCGTGAAGGAGGCGCCGCTGTCGCGCGTGGCGCCGGCGCGCGAAGTGTCCATGCTGATCGCGGCGCTGCTGGGCGGGCAGCTGCTGGGCGAAGGCGAGCGCGGCTGGCGGCTGGCGGGCGCGGCGCTGATCGGCGCCGGGGTCGTCGCGCTAGCGCTGTAGCAGGCCGTCGTAGACCTCGACGTAGCGTCGTGCGGCCTCGTCCCAGCCGAAGCGCTGCCGCATCGCCGCGTCGCGCACGCGGGCCCAGTATTGCGGCCGGCTCCACAGCGCGAACGCGCGCCGCAGCGCGCGACGGTAGGCATCGGCCGTGAAGGCGTTGAAGACGAAGCCCGTCGCCGTGCCGTCGGCAAGGTCCTCCAGCGTCGTGTCCACCACCGTGTCGGCGAGGCCGCCCACACGGTGCACCAGCGGCAGCGCGCCGTAGCTGAGGCCGTAGAGCTGGGTCAGCCCACAGGGCTCGAAGCGGCTGGGCACCAGCACCACGTCGCTGCCGGCATAGATGCGGTGGGCCAGGCCCTCGTCCATGCCGGTGCGGTGGGCGACCTGGCCCGGGTGCCTGGCGGCCGCGGCTGCGAACTCGGCTTCGAGGCGCGCATCGCCGCTGCCGAGCACGACCAGCTGGCCGCCGGCATCGAGCAGGTCGTCCAGCGCCTGCAGCACCAGTGGCAGGCCCTTCTGCTCGGTCAGCCGGCTGACGATGCCGAACAGCGGCGCCTCGGGCTTCACGTCCAGCCCGCATTCGCGCTGCAACGCGGCCTTGCAGTCGGCCTTGCCTTCGGGCCGGTCCACGTCGAAGGGCCGGACGAGGCTGCGGTCGCGCACCGGCGACCACAGACCGTAGTCCACGCCGTTCAGGATGCCGTGCAGCGCGCCGGCGCGGTGGCGCAGCAGGCCGTCCAGGCCACAACCCTGCTCGGGCGTCTGGATCTCGCGTGCATAGCCAGGGCTGACGGTGGTGATCGCGTCGGCGAAATGCAGGCCGGCCTTCATGAAGCTGACCTGGCCATAGAACTCGACGCCCTCCACCGCGTAATGCACGGGCGGCAGGCCCAGGTCGCAGAACGTCTCGGCCGGGAACAGCCCCTGGTAGGCCAGGTTGTGCACGGTGAACACCGTGCGCGCCTCGGTGCGACGGCGCGCGCGGCTGGCGGCGATGTGCGCGCAGGCCAGGCCGGCGTGCCAGTCGTGGGCGTGAACGATGTCGGGCCGCCAGCTCGCATCCACGCCCTCGGCCAGCCGCGCCGCCGCCAATCCAAGCAGCGCGAAGCGGCGGTGGTTGTCGGCATAGGCCACGCCGGCGGCGTCGGCATAGGGGTTGCCAGGGCGGTCGAACAGGCCCGGCGCATCCAGCACGTAGATCGGCATCGCGAAGCCCGGCAGCCGGCCGCGCAGCAGCGCCGCCCGGCCCTCGCTCCAGGGCAGCGCAACGGGCGCGACCGCGCACTCCTGGGTCAGCGATTCGCGGATGGCCGGAAAGCCCGGCACCAGCAGCCGCGGCTCGGCGCCCGCCATGGCCAATGCCGCAGGCAGCGCGCCGGCCACGTCGGCCAGGCCGCCGGTCTTCAGCAGCGGGAACAGCTCCGCGCTGACTTGCAGCACCCGCATCTCAGCACTCCGCAGCACGTCGTGCCTTCATCGGGCCGCTCCCTAGCCGGCCCGTCGGGCGATGTGCTCGCCGGTCGAGCCGGCGAGCATCGCCGTCCCCACGGGGGCCGAGGCCGGACACCAAGAGTCCTGAGGACTCTTGGTGCCTGCCGAGGCGCTGTGGCCTCTGGCCGCAGCGCGGTCCCGGCCAACGTACTCGTTGGACGAGGGGCCTCACAGCCTGGCGAGCATCTGCTTGGTGATGAGCACCACGCCGTTCTCGGTGCGCTCGAAGCGCTGCGCATCCAGCTTGGCGTCCTCGCCGACGACGAGGCCATCGGGAATCTCGCAGCCGCGGTCGATGATGACCTTGGTGAGCCGGCAGTGGCGGCCCACGCTGACGCCCGGCAGCAGCACGCTCTGGTGGATGTTGCAGAAGGAGCGGATGCGCACGTTGTTGAACAGCACCGTCTGCACGACGTGCGAGCCCGACACGATGCAGCCCCCGCTGACGATGGTGTTGACCGTCATGCCGTGCATGCCGTTGTGGTCGGGGATGAACTTGGCCGGCGGCAGCTGGCGCTGGTAGGTCCAGATGGGCCAGTCGGTGTCGTAGATGTCCAGCTCGGGGCTGATGGACGCGAGGTCGAGGTTGGCGGCCCAGAACGCGTCCAGCGTGCCGACGTCGCGCCAGTAGGGCGGCGCGCCGTTGGGGTTGTGGATGCAGCTCATGCCGAAGGGGTGTGCCACGGCGCGCTGTTCGGCAACGACCTTCGGGATCACGTCCTTGCCGAAGTCGTGGCTGGAGGCCGGGTCGGCCAGGTCCTCGGCCAGCAGGCGGTAGAGGTAGTCGGCGTTGAAGATGTAGATGCCCATGCTGGCCAGGCAGGTGCTGTCGCTGCCGGGCATGCAGGGGGGATCGGCAGGCTTTTCCTGGAAGGCCGTGATGTGGCGCTCGGCATCGACGGCCATGACGCCGAAGGCGCTGGCCTCGGCCTTGGGCACCTCGATGCAGCCCACCGTGCAGCCGGCGCCGGTGTTGACGTGGTCCACCAGCATGGACGAGTAGTCCATCTTGTAGATGTGGTCGCCGGCCAGCACGACGATGTACTCGGCGCCGGTGCTCTGGATGATGTCCAGGTTCTGGTAGACGGCGTCGGCCGTGCCGCGATACCAGCTCTCCTCGTCGACGCGCTGCTGGGCAGGCATCAGGTCCACGGTCTCGTTCAGTTCGGCGCGCAGGAAGCTCCAGCCGCGCTGGATGTGGCGCAGCAGCGAATGGCTCTTGTACTGCGTGACCACGCCGATGCGGCGAATGCCGCTGTTGACGCAGTTGCTCAGCGCGAAATCGATGATGCGGAACTTGCCGCCGAAGTAGACGGCCGGCTTGGCGCGGGCGTCGGTGAGCTGCTTGAGCCGAGAGCCGCGGCCGCCCGCCAGGACGAGGGCGATGGCGCGGCGGGACAGCTGGTGCGGCGAAAGTGCGATGGCCATGGGGTGTCCCGATGTTGTTCTGCCCCAGTCTGCGGGGGCGGTCTGGCTGCCGCCAGCGGGGGTTCCCGCAAATGCTAGCCCGACCCGGAGGGCTCCAAGCAATTGCCAGCCCTCGAAGCCCCGGCGCCGTGCGGGCGCCGCTTCTCCAGCCGGCAACGCAGGCCGGCCGCGACCGCGAAGCCGCGGCTCGTCGGCCCCCGCGACAGCGAACGGCTGCTCTGCGCCAGATCAAACTCGCAAATGAGATTGATTCGCATTTGATGTCTAAAATGACTGCCGACCCTTACTCCCACCACAGCGCACGCCACCGGCTCTCGCGAGCCGATCGCCACCCCGCCTGCCCCGTCCTCATGAACAAGCCATTCCCCCTGACGGCCATCGCCGTCGCCGCCATCTGCGCCCTGCTGGGCGAAGCCCACGCCCAGACGCAGGCGCCCACGCAGCAGATCGAGTCGGTCGTCGTCACCGGCAAGCGCGCCAACCGCATCTCCAAGGGCGCCACCGGCCTGGCCCTTGAGCTGAAGGAGACGCCGCAGACCATCAGCACGCTGGACAAGGAAGACATCGCCAACTTCGGCCTGACCGGCAGCAACGAGGCGCTGGGCCTGGCCACCGGCATCAACGTCGAGCAGTACGAAACCAACCGCGCCACCTTCAACGCGCGCGGCTTCGAGATCCAGCTGACCCAGCTGGACGGCCTGGGCATGACCAACTCCTGGGGCACGGTGGTGGGCCGCGAGGACACCTTCCTGTTCGAGAAGATCGAGCTGATCCGCGGCGCCAACGGCCTGCTGACCGGCGTCGGCAACGCCTCCGGCACCATCAACTACGTGCGCAAACGCCCCACCAACCAGGACGGCGGCGAGCTCAACCTGAGCTTCGGCTCGTGGAACAAGAAGCGCGCCGCGCTGGACTACAACAAGGTGCTGAGCGCCGACGGCGCCTGGGCCGGGCGCCTCATCGTGGCCCGCGAGGACAAGGACTCCTACCTGCGCGACCTGAAGGACCGGCGCACGACGGCCTACGGCGTGGTGGACGGCCAGATCGGCGACAACGGCGTGCTGACCGTGGGCCTGACCGCCATCGACAGCCGGCAGGACTCGCCCATGTGGGGCTCGCTGACGCTGCTGCGCGCGGACGGCACGCAGATCGACCTGCCGGTGGGCTCGTCCACCTCGCAGAAGTGGACCTACTGGAACACCAAGTCCTTCAGCGGCTTCGTCGAGTACGCGCACCGGCTGTCCGACGACTGGGAGGCCAAGGCCACCTACAACCGGCGCCACGGCGACGAATCCACCAAGCTGTTCTACGCCTTCGGTGCGCTGCAGCCGGACAACACCGGCCTGGTGGGCTGGCCCTACCGCAGCGAGACCGACACCGAGCACCAGGTGCTGGACGTCAACCTCAGCGGCCAGTTCAGCGCGTTCGGCCGCAAGCACAGCCTGCTGGTCGGCGTGAACCGCTCCAGCGAGGACGTGGCGACCGACACCTATGTCGCCAATGGCGACTGCAGCGCGACGCCGGCCATGCCCGCGCTGCCCGCCCTGCCCTATGGCGGCGACGTGATCCCCGAGCCCGCCTGGGGCCAGCGCACCGCCTGCGTCAGCGGCGAGCAGACGCTGACCCGGCTGTACGTCGCGTCGCGCCTCTCGCTGAGCGACTCGCTGAAGCTCATCGCCGGCGCGAACGCCATGCGCCACCTCCGCGGCGGCCAGCCGCGCTACGGCAGCGGCGGCAAGTTGCTGGACCCCAAGACCGAGGAGGTCAGTCCCTACCTGGGCCTGACCTACGGGTTCACGCCCGACCTGCTGGGCTATGTGTCGTACTCCGACATCTTCCTGCCACAGGAGCAGGCCGACGCCGATGGCAACCTGCTCGCGCCCGTCAAGGGCATCAACACGGAAGCAGGCCTGAAGGCCGAGTGGCTGAACAAGTCGCTGCTGACCACGCTGGCCGTCTTCACGGCCAAGCAGCAAGGCCTGGCGACCTATGGCGGCATGACCGCGGGCGGCCAGTACTGGTATCTGCCCATGGACGTGAAGTCCAAGGGCTTCGAGGTCGAGGCGACCGGCCGGCTGGGCAGGGACGCCAAGCTCACCGTGGGCTACACCCGCCTGATGCTGACCGGCCCGGACGGCAAGGACATCTATGAATGGGTGCCGCGCAACACGCTGAACTTCAACCTGTCGGGCCGCCTGCCCGCGCTGCCGGCGCTGAACCTCGGCGTGGCCGGCCGCTGGCAGTCCGACGTCTACAAGGTCGGCAGCGCCAGGCAGGGCGCCTACTTCAAGGCCGATGCCTTCGCCGCCTACGACCTGAACGACCGCACCACGCTGCGCCTGAACGTCAGCAACCTGTTCGACAAGAAGGCCATCGGCGGCCTGGCCTATGGCGCCATCTACACGCCGCCGCGCAACACCAGCCTGTCGCTGAGCTACAAGCTCTGAAGCCCGAGGGGGCCTCAGGCCCCCTCGACCGCCGCCGCCTGCGCCAGCGCGCGCTCGAACGCGCTGCGGCTGGGCGTCTCGACGAACACGCAGCGCTTGCCGTGGCGCTTGCAGTGGTCCTTGACGCGCCAGTAGGCGTCGTGGCTGATGCAGCCGGTCTGGCAGATGACCAGGTCGGCCGCCGCCAGCTGCGGCTCCAGCTGCGCGGGCTTGTGCTCGCTGCCACCGTCGTGGTGCAGGAACTGCGCGCCGCAGCCCTCCACCGCCTGGCGGTACTGCGGCACGCTGCCGCCGCGCCCGCCCACGCACAGCACCACGCGGTGCTCCAGCTTCACCGGCTCGGCCGCGACCTGCGCCTCGGCCCAGGTGGGCTGCGGCGCGATGTCCGCGGACTCGGCCACCAGCGGCGCCCGTGACGCCAGTCGGTTGAGCTCGCGCTGCAGCGCCTGGTTGCGCTCCACCTGCTCGGCCAGGCGCTCCCGCAGCGCCTCCCGCTCGGGCAGGTCGGGCCGCACCGTCTGCCAGTGCTGCAGTTGCTCCTGCGCCTGTGCCAGTTGCGTCTGCAGCGCGATCAGCGCGGCGCGCTGCTGCATGCGCTCCTGCTCCCAGGCCTGCTGCTCGCGGGCCCGCTCCAGGCTCCAGCCGGTCACGCGCTGCTGCACCGCGGCGTAGTCACGCGCCAGCGCCTGATGCTCGGCGGCCAGCTCGCGGTGCCGGGTCATGTCCACGCGCTGCGCGGCGCCCACCTGGTGCTGCAGCATGTGGACCTGGCCCAGCACGCGCATCTCCAGCCACTCGTCGCAGCGCGCATGCGTGAGCGTCGCCCACAGCGCGCCGGCCATGTTCTCGCCCTGCGCCACGCGGCCCCGCCACCAGGCCATCAGTGACTCGCGGCACTTGGCCTGAGCGGCCTGGCGCAGATCCAGCACGAAACGCTGCTCCAGCTCCTTCTGCAAGGCCTCGGCCACCGCGTTGCGGCGCGCAGCCGCCGTCACCAGGCTGCAATGCAGCGTGTAGTCGTCCTCGTCGCCCTGCAGCACCAGCAGCTTCTTCGCGAGCTGGCGCACCCGCTCCAGTGGCACGCAGACGCCGATGACGGGGCAGTGCGCATGGCTGCCCAGCTCCCACAGGCGGCGGCGGCGCGAGCCGGTGGTGGGCGGCAGGGCCGCGTGCGCGGCGCAACAGGCTTCAGCCATTTGATGAGGTCTCCAGCGCTGAGCGGGCGGGGCTCAGGCACAAAGAGCGCGGGCTGGCTGCGGCTGGCTGGCGCGAGTATCGAAGGGGAGCGGGCGCTACTTGGTCAGGATCAGCTTGCCCAGGCTGGTCACGCGCAGGCGGTAGACCTGCTGCTGGTGGACGATGAGCACCTCGCCGGCGGAGCCCAGCAGCGTGGCGCTGTCGATACGGCGAACGGGGTCGGCGTCCGGGCGGGCCGCCAGCGGCGGGGCCGGGATCTTGCGTGGGTCGTGGTCAACAAGCATGGCACGACTTTAATGAGAACAATTCTCAATTGCAAGTCATTCGCATCTTCTTTGGGAGAGGCCCTCCGCGGCAGCCGGATCAGCTCCTCTGCCGCTCGCTCTCGTACAGGCAGATCGCCGCCGCGGCGGCCACGTTCAGCGACTCCTCGCCGCCCGGCTGCGGGATGCCCACGGTCAGCGCACAGCGCGCCATCAACGCGGGCGACACGCCCTGACCCTCGTGGCCCATGACCCAGGCGCAGGGTGAGGGCAGGCTCACGCGGTGCAGCACGTGTTCCGTGTGGGAACTGGTGGCGATCATGGGCACGGCCAGCGCGGCCAGGTCGTCCGCGCTCAGGCCTTCGACCAGGCGCAGCCCGAAATGCGCGCCCTGCCCCGCCCGCAGCACCTTGGGCGACCACAGCGCGGCCGTTCCCTTCAGCGCCAGCACCTGGCGCACGCCGAAGGCCGCCGCGCTGCGCAGGATGGCGCCGACGTTGCCGGCGTCCTGCAGGCGGTCCAGCACGACGCTGGCGGCGCCGGCGTCGATGGCGGGCGATGCCGGCAGCATCAGCTCGGCACCAATCTGCGCGGGCGACTCCAGACCGCTCAGGCCCTTGAACAGTGCGGTGGGCACGACCAGCGCCCGTGGCGCGGCCTCGGCGAGCGCCGACAGTGCCAGGTCCTGCATCGCAGCTTCGGTCAACACGACGAGCGCCGGCCGCCAGCCGCGCTGCAGCGCCGCGCGCAGCAGGTGATCACCCTCGATCCAGACGCTGCCGGTCTTGCGGTAGCCGCCGGCGTCAGCCATCAGCTTGCGCAGCCGCACGAGGGCGGGGTTGTCGCGCGAGGTGATGTGCAGGATCTGCGTGCTCATCGCAGGTTCTCGCGGACGGGCGCGAAGCTGCGGCGGTGCCAGGGGCTGGCGCCGTGTTCCTTCAACGCCGCCAGGTGCTCGGCCGTGCCATAGCCCTTGTGCGTGGCGAAGCCGTACTGCGGATGGCTCTGGTGCATCTGCTCGCAGAACAGGTCGCGCGCGACCTTGGCGAGGATGGACGCGGCCGAGATGGCCTGCACGGTGGCGTCGCCCTTCACGATGGCCTCGGCCGCCATGGGCAGGACCGGCAGGCGGTTGCCGTCCACGCGCACCAGCGTCGGCTTCAGCCGCAGGCCGTTGACCGCGCGCTGCATGGCCAGCATCGTGGCCTGCAGGATGTTGATCCGGTCGATCTCTTCGGTGCTGGCCTGCGCGATGCAGAAGCACAGTGCCTTGGCGCGGATCTCGTCGTAGAGCCTGGCGCGCCTGGCCGCGGTCAGCGCCTTGGAGTCGGCCAGGCCGGCGATGGGTTGCAGGTCGTCGAGGATGACGGCCGCGGCGAACACCGGCCCGGCCAGCGGCCCGCGGCCGGCCTCGTCCACGCCGGCGACGAGACCGGGCGGCGTCCAGTCGAGCGACACCTGCTCAGGCAGCGATGAGCGTCGCGATGGCATCGCTGGCGCGCTGCGCGGTGTCTTGGCGCAGCAGCTCGTGGAGTTGGACAAAGCGCTGATGCAACGCGGTGCGGCGCGGCGCATCGGCCAGCAGGCCCTCGGCCTCGCGGGCCAGGTTCTCGGGCGTGCAGTCGTGCTGGATCAGCTCGGGCACGAGGAACTCGCGCGCCAGGATGTTGGGCAGGCCCACCCAGGGCAGCAGGCCCTTGCCCTTCATGCGCCACCAGTTCAGTGCGTTCATGCGATAGGCGATGACCATGGGCCGCTTGAACAGCGCCGCCTCCAGCGTGGCCGTGCCACTGGCCACCAGCGTCAGGTCGCAGGCGGCCAGCACGGCTTGGGACTGGCCGTCGACCAGCTGGATGTCGGCGCCCTGCAGCATGGGTTCGACGAGACCGCGCAGGCCCGGCACGACGGGCATCACGAAGCGCCGGCCCGGCCGGGCCAGCAGCCTGGCCGCACCGATCAGCGCCGGCGCGATGTAGTTGATCTCGCTCTTGCGGCTGCCGGGCAGCAGCGCGATGACGCTGTCTTCGGTCGACAGCTTGAGCGCCTCGCGGGATGCAGCGCGTGGCGGCTCCATCGGGATGGCGTCGGCCAGCGGGTGGCCGACGAAGGTCGCGCCGATGCCGGCTTTGTGCAGGATCTCGGGCTCGAACGGGAACAGGCACAGCACGTGGTCGGCCGCGGCCTTGATCTTCTCGACCCGCTCGGGCCGCCAGGCCCAGATGGACGGGCAGACGAAGTGGACGGTCTTGATGCCCGCCTCGCGCAGTCGCGTCTCCAGCCCGAAGTTGAAGTCCGGCGCGTCCACGCCGATGAAGACGTCGGGCCGGTTGGCGATGAGGCGGGTGCCCAGCTGCTTGCGGATGGACAGCAGCTCGCGGATGTTCAGCAGCGCATCGACGTAGCCGAAGATGGACAGCTTGCTGTGCGGCCACCAGGTCTCGAAGCCCTGGGCGATCATCTTCGGGCCGCCGATGCCTTCGGACTGCAGCGCGGGCCAGCGCGCGCGCAGGCCTTGCAGCAGCAGGCCGGCCAGCAGATCGCCGCTGGCCTCGCCGGCCACGAATCCGAAGCGTGGCGCCGACCCGGTCATCGTGCTCAGCGAACGATGCCGCGCGTGGAGGCGGCGAGGAAGGTCAGCATGTTGTCGATGTCGCCATCGGCCGCACCACCCTCCGTCCCGCGCAGCGCCGTGATCGCCGCCTTCGCCTCGTCCAGCGTATGCCCGCTGCGGTACAGCAGCTTGTAGATCTGCCGGATGACGGCGATGCGCTCGGTGCTGAAGTCGCGGCGCTTGAGGCCGACGACGTTGACGGCGCGTGCGGCCAGCGGGTTGCCGTCCACCGTCATGAACGGCGGCACGTCCTGCGCGACATGGGCCTGAAAGCCGATCATCGCGTGGTCGCCGATGCGCATGCGCTGCAGGATGCCGGTCAGGCCGCCGATGGTGACGTGGTCGCCCACCTGCACATGGCCGGCCAGCGTGGCGTTGTTGGCCAGCACGCACTCGTTGCCGATGACGACGTCGTGCGCCAGGTGGCAGTAGGCCATGATCCAGTTGTCGTTGCCCAGCGTCGTCTCGCCGCGGTCCTGGACCGTGCCGACGTTCAGCGTGCAGAACTCGCGGATGGTGTTGCGGTCGCCAATGACCAAGGTGGTGGGCTCGCCGGCGTACTTCTTGTCCTGGTTGGCCGCGCCAATGGAGCTGAACTGGAAGAAAGTGTTGTCACGGCCGATGGTCGTGTGACCTTCGATGACGCAGTGCGGGCCGACCTTGGTGCCGGCCGCGATCTTCACGTGCGGGCCGATCAGCGAGTAGGCGCCGACCTCGACGCTGCTGTCCAGCTGCGCGCCGGGGTCGACGATGGCGGTGGGGTGGATGGCCATCGCGCCTCCCTTCAAGCCTCGATACGGCGCATGGTGCACATCAGCTCGGCCTCGGCGGCCAGCTGGTCGCCCACCAGCGCGCGGGCGCTGAACTTGTAGATGCCGGCCTTGGCGCGGCCCAGCGTCACTTCCAGCACCAGCTGGTCGCCCGGCTCGACGGGGCGCTTGAAGCGGGCGCCGTCGATGCCGGCGAAGTAGACGACCGACTTCTCGTCCAGCGTGATGCCCACGCTCTCGATGGCCAGCAGCGTCGCGGCCTGGGCCAGCGCTTCGAGGATGAGCACGCCGGGCATGACCGGGCGGTGCGGGAAATGGCCCAGGAAGAAGGGCTCGTTGATGGAGACGTTCTTGATCGCGCGGATGCGCTCGCCCTTGACCAGCTCGACGACGCGATCCACCAGCAGGATGGGGTAGCGGTGCGGCAGGCGCTTGAGGATGTCGTGGATGTCCATCGTGGTCGGGGTCGTCGTCTCGGTCATTTCTTTTCCAGCGCGCGCACACGCTCTCTCAGGCTGTGGAGCTGGCGCAGCGTGGCCGCGTTCTTCTGCCAGCTCGAATTTTCTTCGAAGGGATAGGCGCCGCTGTAGGCGCCCGGCTGCGTGATGTCCCGCGTCACCAGCGTGCAGGCCGTGATGTGCACGCCGTCCACGATGTTCAGGTGGCCAATGATGTTGGCCGCTCCACCGATGGTGCAGTTGGCGCCAACCGTCGTCGAACCCGCGATGGCGCCGCAGCCCGCCATGGCCGTGTTGCGCCCGATGCGGACGTTGTGGGCGATCTGGATCAGGTTGTCCAGCTTCACGCCGTCCTCGATGACGGTGTCGGCGAGTGCACCGCGGTCGATGCAGGTGTTGGCGCCGATCTCGACGTCGTCGCCGATGGTCACATTGCCGAGCTGCTCGATCTTCACATAGCCCTGCTTGGACGGCGCAAAGCCGAAGCCATCCGCGCCAATGACGACGCCGCTGTGCACCAGGCCACGGGCGCCGATGCGGCAGCCGTAGCCCAGCACGACGCGCGGCGCCAGGCGCGTGCCCGCGCCGACTATCGCATCGCGCTCGACGACGCAATGCGCGCCGATGCGCACCTGGTCACCGATGACGGCACCGGCCTCGATGACGGCCAGCGGGCCAATCTCGACCCCCTCGCCCAGCCTCGCGTCCGGCGACACGACGGCCGTCGGGTGCACGCCGGCCTGGGCGGCGGGGCGCATGCGCTTCGCCCACCACTGCGTCAGGCGCGCGAAGTAGAGGTAGGGGTCGGGCGTGACGATGGCCGCGCCACCCGAACTGCCACGATTGGCCGCAGCCTCGGCCAGTGCAGGCGCCACGATGACGCAGGCGGCCCGCGTCGTCGCGAGCTGGGCCTGGTAGCGCGGGTTGGCCAGGAAGGCGATGCTGCGCTCGTCAGCTTCGTCCAGCGGCGCGATGCCGGCGATGTGCAGATCGGACCCACCAAGCAAATCGCCGCCCAAGGCGGCGATCAGTTCGGAGAGCGCGACGGGCGTCGGGCTCATGGGAGCGGCGCTTACTTCTGCGCGTTCAGCGTGTCGATCACCTTCTTGGTGATGTCGACACGCGCGCTGAAGTGGATGGCGTCCTGCAGGATCAGGTCGTACTTCTCGGCGTCGAAGATCTGCTTGATGACCTTGTTGGCCTTGTCGACCACGGCCGACAGCTCCTCGTTCTTGCGCTGGGTCAGGTCTTCCTGCCATTCACGGCGTTTGCGCTGCAGATCGCGCTCCTGCTCGACCACGTCGCGCTGGCGGCGGCCACGCTCGGCTTCGGACAGCGTGGGCGCGTCCTTCTCGAGCTTCTCGGCGGCGCCGCGCAACTTGGTTTCCAGATCGCGCAGGTCCTTCTCGCGCTTGCCGAACTCCGCTTCCAACTTGATCTGTGCGGCCTTGGCCAGGTTGGCCTCGCGCAGCACGCGCTCACTGTTGACGAAGCCGATCTTCAGTTCCTGGGCTTGCACGGCCGACGTGGCCACCATCATCGAAGCGGCCAGAGCCACCGATTGCAAGAGCTTGCTCATATCAGAATGCAGTCCCGATCTGGAATTGGAATTTCTCGATTCTATCCGTGCGTTCCTTGCGGATAGGTTTGCCGTAGCTGAGGCGCAGCGGACCCATCGGCGAGATCCAGGACAGGCCCAGACCCACCGACGCGCGGATGCTGTCGAACTTCAGTTTCTCGTGCGAGCCCCACACGTTGCCGGCGTCGCCGAACAGGAAGATGCGGAAGCTCTTGTCGTTGCCGCTTCCTGGCACGGGCAGATACAGCTCGGCGTTCAGGTTGAAGCGGCGGTTGCCACCGCTGTAGGAGCCGGTGTTGTCCACCGGGCCCAGCGAGCCGGCCTCGAACACGCGCACCGAGCCCAGGCCGCCACCGTAGAAGTTCTTGAAGATGGGATAGGGCTTGCCGCCCAGGCCCTCACCCCAGCCCAGTTCACTGTTGACGCCCAGCGTGATCTTGTTGGTGATCTCGAAGTAGCGCTGGTATTGCAGGTTCAGGCGCGCGAACTGCGCATCGCCCAGCGGGCTCAGCTCGAAGTTGACGCGCTGGTAGATGCCCCGCATCGGCGTGATGACACTGTCGCGGCTGTCACGCTGCCAGCCGATGGTCAGCGGGATGGAATTGCTGCGCTGGCCGAACTGGTTGACGAACAACAGGTAGCTGTTGGGCAGGCCCTTGGAGGTCGTGATGTCGGTCTGCTCGTAGCCGACGCCGAAGAACACGGTGTCCACTTCCGAGAAGGGCACACCAAAGCGGACGGCACCGCCCTTGGTGACGTACTCGTACTCCTCGCCCAGCGTGTTGATGGGCTTGGTGGTGCGATAGAACACGTCGATGGCACGCGACACGCCGTCCACGGTGAAGTACGGATCCACCGTGGAGATCTGGAACTGCCGGCCCGTGCGCGCGGTGGCGACGTCGATGCCCAGGTAGTTGCCGGAGCCGAACACGTTGTCCTGGCGGATGGAGCCGGAGAAGGACAGCTTGGTCTGGCTGGAGTAGCCCGCACCCACCGTGATGGCACCGGTGGGGCGCTCGACGACGGTCAGGATGACGTCCACCTGGTCCTGCGCGCCCGGCACCTCCTGGGTGTCGATGTTGACTTCCTTGTCCTTGAAGTAGCCCAGGCGCTCGACGCGGTCGCGCGAGGCCTTGATTTTCTGTCCGTCGTACCAGGCCGACTCGAACTGGCGGAACTCGCGGCGGATGACCTCGTCGCGGGTGCGCGAGTTGCCGGACAGGATGACCTTGCGAACGTAGACGCGGCGCTGCGGCTCGGCGATCAGCGTCACCACCACCTGGCCGGTCGCGCGGTCGATGTCAGGGCGGCTGTCGACGCGCGCGAAGGCATAGCCGTAGGTGCCGAACAGGTCGCTGAAGGCACGCGTGGTGGCGGCCACCGCCTCGCCGTTGTAGGCCTCGCCGGGCTTCATGAACACGAGGTGCTTGAAGTCCTCCTCGCGGCCCAGATAGTCGCCCTCCAGCTTCACGCCGGTGACCGTGTAGGGCTGGCCCTCGCTGATGGTGACGGCGATGCTGATGCTCTGCTTGTCCGGCGAGATCGTGACCTGCGTGGACGTGACCGCCACTTCCAGGTAGCCGCGGTTCAGGTAGTGACTGCGGATGGTTTCCAGGTCCGCGTTCAGCTTGGCGCGCGAGTAGCGGTCGGTCTTGGTGTACCAGGTCAGCCAGCCGCTGCTGGTCTGCTCCAGCAGGCCCAGCAGCGTGCTCTCGGAGAACACCTTGGTGCCCAGGATGCGGATCTCGGCGATCTTGGCCGGCTCGCCCTCGGTCACGTTGAAGCTGACGTTGACACGGTTGCGCTCGATGGGCGTGATCGTCGTCGTGACCTCGGCGCCATACAGGCTGCGCGTCAGGTACTGGCGCTTCAGCTCCTGCTCGGCGCGGTCGGCCAGCGCCTTGTCGAAGGGCTTGCCCTCGCCGATGCCCACGTCCTTCAGCGACTTGGACAGCGCCTCGGTGTCGAACTCCTTCAGGCCGACGAAGTTCACGTTGGCGATGATGGGTCGCTCGTCGATGATGACGACCACCGCATCACCCTCGATGCTGATGCGCACATCCTTGAACAGGCCGGTGGCGAACAGCGCACGCAGCGCGGCCGCACCCTTCTCGTCGTTGTAGGTATCGCCGATGCGGAAGGGCAGCGACGCGAACACCGTGCCCGGGTCGGTGCGCTGCAGGCCTTCGACGCGGATGTCCTTCAGCACGAAGGGATCGACGGCCCAGGCCAGTCCCGACTGGAACATCCCCAACAGAGCCAAGGCCAGGAATGAGGGGCGCAGCGACGCTCCCGAACGCAAAGAAAAGGACATGGGGACCGGGGAGTTTCAGTGCCAACCCGCCAGGCGGGAGACGTCGTTGGAAAGGGCCAAGGCCATCATCAGCATCAGGATCAGCGCGCCAGCGCGCTGCAGTTGCCGTTGCCACCATTCGGAGACGGGGCGGCCACTCAGACCCTCGAAAAGATGATACATGAGGTGCCCGCCGTCGAGCATCGGCAGCGGCAGCAGGTTCAGCACGGCCAGGCTCAGCGAGATCTTGGCCAGGAAGTCGAGGTACGGCGACAGGCCCGCCTGGGCCGACTGGCCGGCGTAGTCGGCGATGGTCAGCGGGCCGCTGAGGTTGCGCGGCGACGCCTGGCCCGTGAGGATCTTGCCGATCAGGCGCACGGTCGTCACCGCCATGTCCCAGCTCTGCTGCACGCCGAGCCACAGGCCGTCGATGAACCCGTGGCTGACGAACACCCGCTCGGGCGGCGTGCCGACGCCGATTTGCAGCCGCGCGACGCGCCTGCCGCCTTCGTCGACCAGGCGCGGCGTGGCCTGCAGCTCGACGACCTGCCCCGCCCGCTCCACCCGCCAGGTCATCGTGCGCGGCTGGTCGCCATCGCGGGCGCGACGGATGGCGTCGCGCAGGAAGCCTGCATCGGGCACATGCTGGCCGTCGATGGACAGCACGCGGTCGTCGACCTGCAGCCCGGCGCTGGCGCCAGCACCGCCGGGGGCGACCTGCCGGATCATGGGATCGGACCATGGTGCCAGGCCGATGTCGCCGAACAGATGGGCATCCGGCGCCCGGCCGGCGAGCTTCTCGGTGTCGAGCTTCACGCTGCGCGAGCCGTGGCCGTTCGCGTCGCTGACGGCCAGGTGCAAGGGCTCACCCAGCGCCTGTGCCTGGGCCACGGCCGCCAGCAGGTCGGGCAGGGCCTGCACGTCGTCCCAGGACTGTCCATCGGTCGACACGGAGCGCACCCAGTCGCCCGCACGCAGCCCGGCACGCTCGGCCAGCGAGCCGGCCGGCGGCGTACCCATCTGCGCCTTGGGCACCTCGCTGCCCAGCCACGCGACGGCCGCCAGCAGCAGCACGGCCAGCACCCAGTTGGCGGCCGGCCCGGCCGCGACGATGGCGGCGCGCTGGCGCAGCGGGCGCTGGTTGAAGGCCTGCTCGCGTTCATGCGGCGCCACTGGACCGTCACGCTCGTCCAGCATGCGCACATAGCCGCCCAGCGGCAAGGCGCTCAGCGTGAACTCGGTGCCGTCGCGACCGACGCGGCGCCACAGCACGCGGCCGAAGCCGATGGAGAAGCGCAGCACCTTGACGCCGCAGGCACGCGCGACGCGGTAGTGGCCCCACTCGTGGACGGCGATCAGCAGGGCCAGCGCGGCCAGGAAGGCGAGCAGCGTGGTCACAGCAGTTCGAGTGCGTGGGCGCGCGTGCGCGCGTCGAGCGCCAGCAGCGCCTCGATGCTGCCGCAGTCATCGGGCCGGACATCGGCCAGGCATTGCGCGTTGATCGCATGGATGCGGTCGAAGCGCAGACGGCCGTTCAGGAACGCATCGACCGCGACCTCGTTGGCCGCGTTCAGCACCGTGGTGCTGCCTTCGGGGCCGCGCAGCGCCTGCCAGGACAGGTGCAGGCCGGGGAAGCGGATCGCGTCGGCCTCCTCGAACGTGAGGCTGGGCGTGGTCAGCAGGTCCAGCCGGCTCGCGCCCGACGTGATGCGCTCCGGGAAGGACAGGCCGTAGGCGATGGGCACGCGCATGTCGGGCGTGCCGAGCTGCGCGAGGACCGACTGGTCGCGGCAGACCACCATCGAGTGGATGATGCTCTGCGGGTGGATCAGCACCTTGATCTGCTCGGGCGCGAGGCTGAACAGCCAGCGCGCCTCGATGACCTCCAGCGCCTTGTTCATCATGGTCGCGGAGTCGACCGAGATCTTGCGACCCATGACCCAGTTCGGGTGGGCACAGGCCTGCTCGGGCGTCACGTCGGCCAGCGTCTGCGGGTCGCGGCTGCGGAAGGGGCCGCCGGACGCGGTCAGCACGATGTGATCAATGCGGTCGTGCCAGGTCGCGCGGTCTTCCGGCAGGCACTGGAAGATGGCCGAGTGCTCGCTGTCGATGGGCAACAGCGTCGCACCGCCCTGCTCCACCGCGTGCATGAACAAGGCGCCGCCGACGACGATGGCCTCCTTGTTGGCCAGCAGCAGGCGCTTGCCGGCACGCGCCGCCGCGATGGCCGGTGCCAGGCCGGCGGCGCCGACGATGGCCGCCATGACGGTATCGACGTCCGGGTGCGCGGCGATGTCGGCCAGCGCGGCGGCGCCGTCCAGCACCTCGGTGCGGCTGCCGGCTTCGCGCAGGCGCTCGCGCAGCAGCGCGGCCGCCTCGCGCTGCGGCATGACGGCGAAGCGCGGCCGCCACTGCAGGCACTGGGCCAGCAGTTCGTCCACGCGGCTCATCGCGCTCAGCGCGACGACTTCGTAGCGTTCGGGGTGGCGCGCCAGTACGTCCAGCGTGTTGACGCCGATGGAGCCGGTCGAGCCGAGGACGCAGACGCGTTGGCGATTCATAGGCTGATCAGCGCCAGCGCCAGCGGAAACACCGGCAGCAGCGCATCGATGCGGTCCAGCACGCCGCCGTGGCCCGGCAGCAGATGACTGCTGTCCTTGGCGCCGGCGGCCCGCTTGACCAAGGATTCGAACAGGTCGCCCACGACGCTCATCGCGCCCAGGAACACCAGCGCCAGCAGCGACACGATGCCGTGGCTCTGCACCAGCAGCGTGTAGAGGCTGGGCGAGTCGACGGCCAGCTTCATGTCGATGATGTGCACCCACACGAAGCCCAGCAGGATGACGCCCACCATGCCGCCCCAGACGCCTTCCCAGCTCTTGCCGGGGCTGATGGCGGGCGCCAGCTTGCGCTTGCCGAGGGCCCGGCCGCAGAAGTAGGCGGCGATGTCGGCCATCCAGACCAGGCAGAACACGGACAGGATGAAGTTGATGCCCAGCACCTTGGCCTTGACGATGGCGAGCCACGCGCACCACAGCAGCAGCGCGCCCAGCGCCAGCCGGCCGCCACGCGCCAGTTGCGGCCAGCCCGTGGGACCGGCGCGCAGCGCGTAGGCGCCGCCCAGCACCCAGGCGCCGGTGGCCAGCCACCAGATCCAAGACGGCGGCGCATCCAGGCCGCCGAGCAACAGCGTCCAGACGCAGGCCAGCGCCAGCGCGACGCCGGCCGCGAGGGCGCCGCCGCCGGGCAGGCCGTTGAGCCGCGCCCATTCCCAGCCGGCCGCGCCCATCATCAGCACCGTGAGTCCGGCAAAGGGCCAGGGCGTGGTGGCGAACAGCGCCGGCAGCAGGATGGCCAGCAGCACGACGGCGGTGATGACGCGGGTCTTCAGCATGGCGAGAACTTGCGGCCTCAGGCCGCGGCGGGCGCGTCCTTGACGCCGCCAAAGCGGCGGTCGCGCGCATGGAAGGACGCGATGGCCGCATCCAGCTCGCGCTCGCCGAACTCGGGCCACAGGCAGTCGGAGAACACGAACTCGGTGTACGCAGCCTGCCACAGCAGGAAGTTGCTGATGCGCACCTCGCCACCGGTGCGGATGAACAGGTCGGGATCGGGCGCATGGGCCATGGCCATGAACTCCGACAGCTTGGCCTCGGTCAGCTCGGCAGCCGGCACGCCGGCCTCAATGGCCTTCTTGCAGGCCTGCACGATGTCCCAGCGGCCGCCGTAGTTGAAGGCGACGTTCAGCGTCAGCTTGCTGTTGTGCAGCGTGCTGGTCTCGGCCTCGTTCCAGGCGTTGCGCAGCTTGTCGGACACGGCCTCGCGGTCGCCCACGATGCGGATGCGCACACCCATCGCGCCCATCTTGGCCAGGTAGCGGGACACGGCCGCCAGCACCAGGCCCATCAGGCCCGACACCTCGTCGCTGGGGCGCTTCCAGTTCTCGCTGGAGAACGCGAACACGGTCAGGTGCTCGATGTCGCGGTCAATGCAGGCCTGGACGATCTTGACGAGGGAGTCCACGCCCGCCTTGTGACCGAAGAAGCGCGGCAGGAAGCGCTTCTTGGCCCAGCGACCGTTTCCATCCATGACGATGGCGACGTGGCGCGGCGGCGCCGGACGGTCTTGCGTCACGCTGACGATCGCACTCAAACCGCGAGGATCTCGGCTTCCTTGGCCGAGATCAGCTTGTCGATCTCGTTGATCACGCGGTCGGTGAGCTTCTGCACCTCGTCGAGGCTGCGACGCTCGTCGTCCTCGCCGATTTCCTTGTCCTTCAACAGCTTCTTGGCCTGCTCGTTGGCGTCACGGCGCAGGTTGCGCACGGCCACCTTGGCGTCCTCGCCGGTGTTGCGCACGACCTTGGTCAGATCCTTGCGACGCTCTTCGGTCAGCGGCGGCATCGGCACACGGATCAGGTCGCCCTGGGCGGCCGGGTTCAGACCCAGGTCGCTCTCGCGAATGGCCTTCTCGATCTTGGCGCCCATGCCCTTTTCCCAGGGCTGGACAGAGATGGTGCGGGCATCCAGCAAGGTCACATTGGCCACCTGCGAGATGGGCACCATCGAGCCGTAGTAGTCGACGCTGACCTGGTCAAGGATGCCAGGGTGCGCGCGGCCGGTACGGATCTTGTGCAGTTCGTTCTTCAGCGCCTCGACCGACTTGGCCATCTTGGCTTCGGCGTTCTTCTTGATGTCAGCAGTGCTCATGATCTGTGTCTCTCGTTCGCTTAAACGTGGACCAAGGTGCCCTCGTCCTCGCCCTGCACGACGCGCTTCAGCGCGCCGGTCTTGAAGATGGAGAACACCTTGATCGGCAGCTTCTGGTCGCGGCACAGCGCAAAGGCGGCACCGTCCATGACCTGCAGGTTGCGCGTGATGGCCTCGTCGAAGCTGATGCGCGCATAGCGCGTGGCGCTCGGGTCCTTCTTGGGGTCGGCCGTGTAGACGCCGTCGACCTTGGTGGCCTTCAGCACGATCTCGGCACCGATCTCGGCGCCGCGCAGCGCGGCGGCCGTGTCGGTCGTGAAGAAGGGATTGCCGGTGCCGGCGGCGAAGACGACGACCTTGCCCTCTTCGAGGTATTGCAGCGCCTTGGGGCGCACATAGGGCTCGACGACCTGCTCGATGCCGATGGCCGACATCACGCGCGCGACCATGCCCTCCTGGCGCATCGTGTCGGCCAAGGCCAGCGAGTTCATCACCGTCGCCAACATGCCCATGTAGTCGGCGGTGGCACGGTCCATGCCGACCGAGCCGCCGGCAACGCCACGGAAGATGTTGCCGCCGCCGATGACGACCGCCACCTCCACGCCCATCTGCGTGATCTCGCGGACCTCCTGCACCATGCGCACGATGGTCGCGCGGTTGATGCCGTAGGCGTCGTCGCCCATCAGGGCTTCGCCGGAGAGTTTGAGCAGGATGCGCTTGTACGCGGGCATGGTGTCCTCAGAATTCGGGGGCCTATGTGGCCCGGAAGTTTAAAGGGCGCCTCGGTGGTATTCCGGGCGCCCTTTCGATTGGCAAGAGTCTTTACTGACCCTTTGCGGCAGCGACCTGGGCCGCCACTTCGGCCGCGAAGTCGTCGACCTTCTTCTCGATGCCCTCACCCACGACGTAGAGCGTGAAGCCCTTGACCGTCGTGTTGACCGACTTCAGGTGCGCACCCACGGTCTGCTTGCCATCGGCGGCCTTCACGAAGACCTGATCCAGCAGCGAGACTTCCTTCAGGAACTTCTGCACCGAGCCTTCCACCATCTTGGCGACGATGTCGGCCGGCTTGCCGGATTCGGCAGCCTTCTCGGTGGCGATCTTGCGCTCCTTCTCGACCAGTTCGGCCGAAACGTCGGCACCCGACAGCGCGGCCGGCTTCATGGCGGCGATGTGCATGGCGACGTCCTTGGCGGCGACTTCGTCACCTTCGAACTCGACGACCACGCCAATGCGGGTACCGTGCAGGTAGGTGGCCAGCTTGGAGCCGGTGTAGCGCTGGAAGCGGCGGATCGTCATGTTCTCGCCGATCTTGCCGATCAGGCCCTTGCGCACGTCTTCCACCGTCGGGCCGAAACCTTCCTGCGACAGCGGCAGCGCCGACAGGGCAGCCACGTCGGCCGGGTTGTGCTCAGCCACCAGGCCGGCCAGCGCGTTCACGAAGGCCAGGAAGGCGTCGTTCTTCGAGACGAAGTCGGTCTCGCAGTTGACTTCGATCAGCGCGCCGTTGCCGCCAACGACGGCCGAGGCGACGATGCCTTCGGCGGTGATGCGCGAGGCCGCCTTGCCGGCCTTGTTGCCCAGCTTGACGCGCAGGATCTCTTCCGCACGGGCCAGATCGCCGTCGGCCTCGGTCAGCGCCTTCTTGCACTCCATCATCGGGGCATCGGTGCGGGCACGCAGTTCGCCCACCATGCTTGCAGTGATTGCAGCCATTGTTCTCTCCAGATTTCGGTTGGCAAAAGGGGCCTCGCGGCCCCTTTCAGATGCAGGGTCGGAAGGGCTTACGCCTCTTCGGAAACCTCGACGAACTCGTCGCCGGCCGGGGCGACAGCCGCCAGCACGTCGGCCGTGGCGTTGGCCTTGCCTTCCAGCACGGCGTCGGCGACGGCGCGGGCGTACAGCGTCACAGCCTTGGCCGAGTCGTCGTTGCCGGGGATGACGTAGTCAATGCCTTCGGGCGAGTGGTTGGTGTCAACCACGCCGATGACGGGAATGCCCA
>CAMLKW010000039.1 GCA_946480605.1 uncultured Roseateles sp.
TGGTGTTCCTGCAGAACATCACCGGCTTCATGGTCGGCCGCAAGTACGAGAACGAAGGCATCGCCCGCGCCGGCGCCAAGATGGTCACGGCGGTGGCCTGCGCCGCGGTGCCCAAGTTCACGGTGATCATCGGCGGCAGCTTCGGCGCCGGCAACTACGGCATGTGCGGCCGCGCCTACTCGCCGCGCTTCCTGTGGATGTGGCCGAACGCGCGCATCAGCGTGATGGGCGGCGAGCAGGCCGCCAGCGTGCTGGCCACCGTCAAGCGCGACGGCATCGAAGGCAAGGGCGGCCAGTGGAGCGCCGACGAGGAAGAGGCCTTCAAGGCGCCGATCCGCAACCAGTACGAGCGCCAGGGCCACCCGTACTACGCCAGCGCGCGCCTGTGGGACGACGGCGTCATCGACCCCGCCGACACGCGCCGCGTGCTGGCGCTGGGCTTGAGCGCATCGCTGAACGCGCCCATCCCGGAGACGAAGTTCGGCGTGTTCCGCATGTGATGGCGATGCGCTGGTGCTTGCTGCTCGCCGTGCTGTCGGCCAGCCTCAGCTTCGAGGCTGGCGCGGCCACGCGGGATGACCTGGCTCGCGTCGAGACCGCGCTGCGCCGAGTCGCCGCGCCCTGGTGCGGCCGGCTGGCGACGCTGGACGCCCAGGGTCGACGTCGCTGTACCGTATCTTTCGACAGCCACGGCCCGGCGGGTGGCGGCGGCGCCTTCGCGCTGCTCGACAAGACGCACATCACCGACGAGTTGCTGGCGGCGCTATCCATCGACGAGCTGGCCGCCGTGATGGGGCACGAGTTGGCCCACCTCGTGCTGGGCCATGCGCTCTTCAAGCTGCGCGCGCAGCAGGTCATCGCGCCGAACGAGATGCGCGGCATGGCGCTGTCGCTGGCCGAAGGCGTCGGCGTGGAGCCCCACGAGCACACGCCCGCCGATCCGCGCACCCAGGAGCTGGACGCCGACACACTGGGCCTTGTCTTCGCTGGCCTGGCCGGTTACGACGTGCGCCGAGGCGCCGCCTTGTGGCGCACGGCGGCAGCTCGCATCCCCGGGTGGACGGCCCATGGCGGCGCCACACATCCCGACGACGCCCGCCGTCTGGCGAGTGCCACGCGGGCGGCCACCGCCTTTTGCCGCGCCGCAGCAACCTCTCGCCCACCCTGGCCCGCCACAGGGCGCCTGCTGCCCGCCTACGAACTGTCGCGGGACGAAGCCCTGCAGCTGCTCGACCCTGTCGCGCTTGCCAAGGCCTGCGGCAAGTCGCCGGCCGCCGGGGCTTCGCAACCATGACCGCCTGATGATCACCATCCGCCCGCTGGTCGTAGGCGACTGCCTCGACGACCTGACCCGCCTGCTGCATGCCGCCTATGCGAGCCTCGCCGCCCAGGGCTGGAACTTCACCGCCGTGGATCAGTCCGTGCAGGTCACGCGCGCGCGCCTGGCCGGCGCGCAAGGCTTCGTCGCCGAGCGGGACGGCCGCCTCGTCGGCACCGTGGCCGTGCGCGGCCCCAAGCCGCGCCGGCGAGACCTACATCGCCGACCCGCCACCGCCGCTGTACACGACGCCCGGCACGGCCATCCTGTCGCAGTTGGCCGTGCACCCAGACTGCCGCGGCCTGGGCCTCGGCGAGCGGCTCATCGACGCGGCCGAAGCCTGGGCCAGCGATCAGGGCTTTGCCCGACTGGCGCTGGACACGGCCGAGCCCGCCGAGGCGCTGCGCCGCCGCTACGAGCGGCGCGGCTATGTCGCGGTGGGCCGCGTGCAGTGGATGGGCAAGACGTATGTGTCGGTGCTGATGACCAAGCCGCTCGAAACACGCTGCTCCGCAGCACGCGAGCAGAATACACACGAAAATAAAACTCAATACACATCATGCGCACCAACATCGATATCGACGACGATTTGATGGCTCGCGCCATGGCCGCCGGTCCGTTCAAGACCAAGAAGGAGGCCGTGGAGGCTGGCCTGGCCCTGCTGGACCGCCAGGCCGCCTACCGCGAGATCCTGAAGTGGAAGGGCAAGCTGCAGTGGGGTTGGGACGACGGCGAGCCTCGCCTGGCCGTCCAGCCCAACATCGTCCAGGTCGCCGAACCGGCTGCGGCCCATCGCGCCAAGGCGGCGGCAAAACCCGCGGCGAAGGTCACAAAGCATGGTCGTCGTTGACAGCGGCGTGTGGATCGACCTGTTCGCAGGCCGCGAGAACGGCGCCACGGCGGCGCTTGAGCGCCTGCTGTCAGACGGCGAGACTCGGCTGGTGTTGCCGGACCTGGTGCTGTTCGAGGTGCTGCGCGGCTTCCGCACCGAGAGCGATCTGCGCGTCGCACGCTCGCTGTTCGCCCGCCTGCCCGTCGACACCACGGGCGGGGCAGACCTGGCTCACAGCGCGGCCGACCAGTGCCGCCAGCTGCGCCGCCTGGGCCTGACGACACGCAACGACATCGACTGCCTGATCGCCACCTTCTGCATCGAGCGCGGGTTCGCGCTGCTGCACCGCGATCACGACTACGACGCCTATGTGGAGCACCTCGGCCTGCAAGCCTGGCCGCACCTGGACAGCTGATGCCATGAACACCCTGCAAGTCACCCATGAGGGCCACGTCGCCCGCGTCACGCTGAACCGCCCCGAGGTTCGCAACGCGTTCAACGAGGCGCTGATCGCCGAGCTGACCGGCACCTTCAACGCTTTGGGCGCACGCGACGACCTGCGCGCCATCGTGCTGGCGGCTGAAGGCAAGGCCTTCTGCGCCGGAGCCGACCTGAACTGGATGAAGGCTTTTGCCCACTTCAGCTGGCACGAGAACCACGCCGACGCCAGCAAGCTGGCCGACATGCTGTGGGCCCTCTACAGCTGCCCGGTGCCGGTGATTGCGCGAGTGCAGGGCGATGTGTACGCGGGCGGCGTGGGGCTGGTGGCCTGTGCGGACATCGTCGTCTCTGTGGACACGGCGGGCTTTTGCCTGAGCGAGGCCAAGCTGGGCCTGCTGCCGGCCACCATCGGGCCCTACGTTGTGAAGGCAATGGGCGAGCAGGCGTCGCGGCGCTACTTCGTGACGGCGGAGCGCTTCTCCGCCGATGAGGCTCGCCGACTGGGCCTCGTGCACGAGGTCGTGGCCGCCGACGCGCTGGATGCCAAGGTGGACGAGCTGGTCACCGCCATTGCGGCCAACGGGCCTGCAGCTGTGCGCGCCTGCAAGCGGCTCGTCAAGGACGTGGCCGGTCGCCCCGTCACGCCGGAACTGCGCGACGACACAGCCCGCCGCATCGCCGACATCCGCGCCAGCGACGAAGGGCGCGCCGGCGTGCAGAGCTTCCTTTCCAAGACCCCGACGCCGTGGACGCAGAACCGATGAGCGACGCCACCCTCAACACCTCGGCACCTGACCTTGCCCAAGCCCAGGCCGACATGCGCCAGGCGTATTGGCACGGCGCCTTCGGCGTGCTGTCCTCGGCGCTGATCTGGGCTGTTGCGGCCGGCGTGGCGGCATTCGCCAAACCGCAGCAGGCGGTCTGGACGCTGCTGATCGGAGGCATGTTCATCTTCCCGATGAGCATGGTGATGGCCAAGCTCGCGGGCCGCACCGGCATGCACGAGAAGACCAACCCGCTCGGGCGGCTGGCGATGCTGAGCACCGTCGGGCTGCTGCTCGGTTGCGCGCTGGCGCTCGGCGTGGCGACGCAGAAGCTGGAGTGGTTCTTCCCGACCATGCTGCTGGTCATTGGCCTGCGCTACCTCGTGTTCGTGAAGGTGTACGGCCTGCGCATCTACCAGGCCTGCGGCCTCGCGCTCGCCGCGGCCGGCCTGGTGCTGGGCCTGGTGCTGACCGCGCCGTCACCCGAGCTGAAGGCCGTCGGCCCGCTGCTGGGCGCTCTTGCCGGCGCCGCCATCGAGGCGCTGTTCAGCGCCCTGCTGCTGCGGCAAGGCCGCGCGAGCGTCCGTTGATGAAGCTCGACGCCGTCCAGCTCATCGCCCTGGCCGCCGCGCTCGGCTGGGCCAGCGGCCTGCGGCTGTACCTGACGGTGCTGCTGGTCGGCGTGGCCGGGCACTTCGGCTGGATCTCGCTGCCGCCGGGGCTGCAGATCCTGTCGTCGCCGCTGGTGATGGCCTGCGCCGCCGCGCTGGCGGCGGTGGAGTTCCTGGCCGACAAGGTCCCGCTCATCGACAGCGCCTGGGACGCGCTGCACACGCTGATCCGCATCCCCGCCGGCGCGGCGCTGGTGGCAGGCCTCGTCAGCGGCTGGGCGGGCGACCAGGGGCAGGCCTGGGGTATCGTGGCGGCCCTGGCGGGCGGCGGCCTCGCGGCGGCGGCCCACACGGCCAAGGCCAGCACGCGGGCGGCGGCGAACACCTCGCCCGAGCCCTTCTCCAACATAGCCCTGTCGCTGATCGGCGACGTGGCCGTGCCCACCATGCTGTGGCTGGCCTGGGCGCATCCGCTCATCTTCTTCCCGCTGCTGGCGCTCGCGCTGCTCGTCGCTGCGGCGCTGATCTGGTTCTGCTTCAAGTTCCTGCGCGCACTGCTTCGCCGCGTGCGCCGCCCCGCTCCCGCATGACTTCTCTCCAAGACCGCAGCCGCAAAGCCGTCTGGCATCCCTGCACGCAGATGGCCCGGCTCGACGCCGTGCCGCCGCTGCCCATCGCGCGCGGCGACGGCCCCTGGCTGATCGACACCGACGGCCGCCGCTACTTCGACGCCAACTCGTCGTGGTGGGTCAACCTGTTCGGCCACAGCGACGCGAAGCTGCACGACGCGATCAAGGCCCAGCTCGACAGGCTGCCCCACGTGATGCTGGCCGGCTGCACGCACGAACCCGCCGTGCGGCTGGCCGAGCGGCTGTCCGCGCTCACGGGCGGCGCGCTGGGCCATGTGTTCTTCGGCAGCGATGGCGCCAGCGCCGTCGAGATCGCGTTGAAACAGAGCTTCCATTCGTGGAAGAACCGCGACCGGCCGGAGAAGCGCGAGTTCGTCTGCCTGAAGAACAGCTATCACGGCGAGACGCTGGGCGCGCTGAGCGTGACCGACGTGCAGGTGTTCCGCGACGCCTACGACCCGCTGCTGATGCGCGCGCACATCGTCATGTCGCCCGACGCGCGGCTGGGCAACGAGGCCGAGGCGCTGGCCGCGATGCGCACGCTGCTGGCCGAGCGGCACGCCTCCATCGCCTGCGTCATCGTCGAACCGCTGATCCAGGGCGCAGCCGGCATGGTCATGTACTCGCCGGCCTACCTGAAGGGCTTGCGCGAGCTGACGCGCGAGTTCGGCGTGCACCTGATCGCCGACGAGATCGCCGTGGGCTGTGGGCGCACCGGTACCTTCTTCGCTTGGGAGCAGACGGGCGCCGAATGGCCCGACTTCATCCTGCTGAGCAAGGGCATCACCGGCGGCACCATGCCGCTGTCGCTGGTGCTGACCACCGACGACGTGTTCGCCGCGTTCTGGAGCGAGGACGTCACGCGCGGCTTCCTGCACTCCCACTCCTACACCGGCAACCCGCTGGCCTGCGCGGCGGCCAACGCGGTGCTGGACCGCTTCGACGCCGGCCAGCTGGACGACAACCGCGCGCAGGCCGAACGCCTGACCCGCGCCTTCGCGCCTTTGGCCTCACGCGTCACCCATCTGCGCCAGCGCGGCATGATCCTGGCCTTCGATGTGCCGGACGCGCCACCTCGTTTCGCCGAGACCTTCCACCTGAAGGCCCGCGCACACGAGTTGCTGATCCGCCCGATCGGCAACACCGTCTACCTGATGCCCCCTTACCTGATCGACGACGCGACCGCAGCCTTCCTGGCACAGGCCGTGACGTCGACGCTGAACGATGTCCTTGCTTGATCACCTGAGCGCCAAGCTCGCCGCCATCTCGGCGCAGAGCCTGACGCGCAAGCTGCGCCGCGCCGACGACGGCACCGCGCCGCGCCAGACCATCAACGGCCGGCCGCTGCTGATGTTCTGCTCCAACGACTACCTGGGCCTGGCGGCCGAACCGGCCATCGCCGACGCGCTGGCCGAAGGCGCCCGCCTGTGGGGCGGCGGCTCCGGCGCGTCGCCGCTGGTCAGTGGCCACAGCGCCGCGCACGAGGCCGTCACCGACACGCTGGCGCGCTGGTACGCACCGCACATCCCGCAGGCCCGCGCCATCGGCTTCTGCACCGGCTACATGGCCAACCTGGCCGTCGTCACGGCGCTGGGCGACGAGCACACCGAGATCTTCTCGGAGCAGCTCAACCACGCGTCGCTGATCGACGCCGCGCGCCTCGCCAAGGCCAAGGTCACGCGCTTTCCGCACGCCGACGTCATCGCACTGCGCGCGGCGCTGGCGGCCAGCGCCGCCAAGGTCAAGCTCATCGTGACGGACGCGGTGTTCAGCATGGACGGCGACCTCGCGCCACTGCCTGAGCTGCTGAAGCTGGCCGACGAGTTCGACGCCTGGCTCATCGTCGACGACGCGCACGGCTTTGGCGTGCTGGGCGACAAGGGCCGCGGTTCCGTCGAGCACTTCGGCCTGAACAGCGAACGCCTCATCCTCGTCGGCACGCTGGGCAAGGCCGCCGGCCTCGCAGGCGCCTTCGTCGCGGCCCACGCCACCATCGTGGAGTACCTGCTGCAGTCTGCGCGCAACTTCATCTTCTCGACCGCGTCGCCGCCGGCCGTCGAGCATGCGCTGCTGACCAGCTTCGCGCTCATCGAAGGTCCGCTGGGCGCAGCACGCCGCGCCAACCTCGTCGCGCGGCAGACGCAGTTGCGCGACGGGCTGCTGGCACTCATAGCCCAGCACCCACGCCTGGGCTGGCAGCTGACCGATTCGGCCACGCCCATCCAGCCGCTCATCGTCGGCGGCAACGCCGAGGTCATGGCGCTGGCCGCCGCGCTGGAAAGCGCCGGCCTGCGCGTGCCCGGCATCCGCCCGCCCACCGTCGCGGCCGGCACCGCGCGGCTGCGCATCACGCTGTGCGGCACGCACACCGCCGCCGATGTCGATGCACTGCTGATCGCGCTGGAGCGCGCCGCGGCGGCCAAGGAGTGCGCGGCGTGAAGGGCTTCTTCATCACCGGCACCGACACCGAGATCGGCAAGACCTTCGTCACCGCCGCGCTGACGCGCGCGCTGGCGGCGGCGGGCCGGCGCGTGGCGCCGATCAAGTCGCTGGCCGCCGGGCAGGAATTCATCGACGGCCGCTGGGTCAACGAGGACGTCGCCACATTGCTCTGCGCGCAGAGCCTCGGCCTGAGCGACGCCGACGTCGGCCCGCTGCAGTTCCGCGAGCCCTGCGCGCCGCACATCGCCGCCAGGCTCGAAGGCGGCACCATAGCCCGCGACGCGCTGCTCGCCGCCATCAGCGCCACCGCGGCCAAGGCCGACATCGCACTCGTCGAAGGCGTCGGCGGCTTCCGCGTGCCGCTCACCGACACCTGGGACACCGCCGACCTCGCCGTCGACCTGGGCCTGCCGGTCATCCTGGTCGTGGGCCTGCGGCTGGGCTGCATCAACCACGCGCTGCTGACCGCCGAGGCCATCCGCGCGCGTGGCCTGACGCTGGCCGCATGGGTGGCCAACACGGCAGACCCGCACCAGCCGCATGTCGCCGACAATCTGGCCTCTCTGCAGGCCGGCCTGAAAGCGCCCTGCCTGGGGCACATCCCCCGACTTTCCGACCCGCTGGCCGCGCCAGCGTGTCTCGACATTTCTCCCTTGGTTGCCCTCGCATGAACCAGATCCAGACCCTCACGCCCACGACCGACGCCGACCGCCGCCAGGCCAAGCCCTGGACCGTCGCGGAGGTCGCGGCACTGTTCGAGCTGCCCTTCAACGACCTGCTGTTCCGCGCGCAGCAGGTGCACCGCGAGCACTTCGACGCCAACGCCGTGCAGCTGTCCACGCTGCTGTCCATCAAGACCGGCGGCTGCGAGGAAGACTGCGCCTACTGCCCGCAGTCGGCCCACTTCGACACCGGCCTGAAGGCCGAGAAGCTGATCCCGCTGCAGGAAGTGATGGAAGCCGCCCGCGCCGCCAAGGCCAACGGCGCGACGCGCTTCTGCATGGGCGCCGCCTGGCGCGCGCCCAAGCCCCGCCACCTGGAAGCCATCGGCGAGATGATTTCCGAGGTCAAGGCGCTGGGCCTGGAGACCTGCCTGACCGCCGGCATGCTGGAAGACGGCCAGGCCGAGCAGCTGAAGGAAGCCGGGCTCGACTACTACAACCACAACCTCGACACGGCGCCCGAGTTCTACGGCCAGATCATCACGACGCGCACCTACCAGGACCGCCTCGACACGCTGGACCGCGTGCGCGCGCAAGGCCTGAAGGTCTGCTCCGGCGGCATCGTCGGCATGGGCGAGACGCGCCGCCAGCGCGCCGGCCTCATCGTGCAACTGGCCAACCTCGACCCCTATCCCGAGAGCGTGCCCATCAACAACCTCGTGCAGGTGGAAGGCACGCCGCTGGCCGGCGTCGCGCCGCTGGACCCGCTGGAATTCATCCGCACGATCGCCGTCGCCCGCATCACGATGCCGCGCGCCATGGTGCGCCTGTCTGCCGGCCGCGAGGAGATGCCCGAGACCATGCAGGCCCTGTGCTTCCTGGCCGGCGCCAACTCCATGTTCTACGGCGACAAGCTGCTGACCACCAGCAACCCGCAGGCCGAGAAGGATCGCGCGCTGCTGGAGCGCCTGGGCATGCGCTGCTCGACCGAGGCCGAGCTGACGCCTTCGGATGCGGCAGCCAAGGTGCAGGTCTGCACGCACTGACATGAAACCCGCCCTGCTGCTTGTTGCGGTTCTCTCGCTGTCCGGCTGCGCCTACGTCTACGACCAGGTGCAGGCCGGCGCGCAGGGCCAGTGCGCCAACCTGAGCAACGCTCAGGAGCAGCGCGCCTGCGAGCGCCGCAACGCGCCGGACTACGACCAGTACGAGGCGCGCCGCAAGCGGCTGCAGGAAGGCAACAAGCCGGGCTGACCACCGCCCGTCCTTCCATCAGCGCCAGTGACCCTGGCCCCACTGAACAACCCGCGTAGAAGGTTCACAAGACCGGAGACAACAAGAGATGTTCAAGAAGATCCTGATCGCCAACCGTGGCGAGATCGCCTGCCGAGTGGCCGCGACTGCGCGCCGCCTCGGCATCCAGACCGTTGCGGTCTATTCCGACGCCGACCGCGATGCGCTGCACGTCACCGCCTGCGACGAGGCCGTCCACATCGGCGCCCCCGCACCGCGCGACTCCTACCTGCAGTGGGAGCGCATCCTCGCCGCCGCCAAGGCCACCGGCGCGCAGGCCGTGCACCCCGGCTACGGCTTCCTCAGCGAGAACGAGGCGTTCGCGCAGGCCTGCGCCGATGCCGGCGTCGTCTTCATCGGCCCACCGCCCAGCGCCATCCAGGCCATGGGCCTGAAGGCGGAATCGAAGCGTTTGATGGAGGCGGCCAGCGTGCCGCTGGTGCCGGGCTATCACGGCGCCGATCAAGACCCCGCGCTGCTGAAGCGCGAAGCCGACCGCATCGGCTATCCCGTGCTCATCAAGGCCAGTGCCGGCGGTGGCGGCAAGGGCATGCGCGCCGTCTATGGCGCCGACGAGTTCGATGCGGCCCTCGCCTCGTGCAAGCGCGAGGCCATCAACAGCTTCGGCGACGACGCGGTGCTGATCGAGCGCTATGTGCAGAAGCCGCGCCACATCGAGATCCAGGTGTTCGGCGACTCGCTCGGCGACTGCGTCTACCTGTTCGAGCGCGACTGCTCCGTGCAGCGCCGCCACCAGAAGGTGCTGGAGGAAGCGCCCGCACCCGGCATGACGCCGGAGCGCCGCGCGCAGATGGGCGAGGCCGCCGTGGCCGCTGCGAAGGCAGTGGGCTATGTCGGCGCCGGCACGGTGGAGTTCATCGCCGAGCAGGACGGCCGCTTCTACTTCATGGAGATGAACACGCGGCTGCAGGTGGAGCATCCGGTCACGGAAGCGATCACGGGGCAGGACCTTGTGGAGTGGCAGCTGCGCGTCGCATCGGGCGAACCGCTGCCGCTGAAGCAGCACGAGTTGCGCATGCACGGCCACGCCATCGAGGCTCGCATCTGCGCCGAGAACCCGGACGCCGGCTTCCTGCCCGCCACCGGCACGCTGGACGTAGCACGCTGGCCTTCGCACGTGGCCTTCCAACGTGGCGACGTGCGCATCGATGCCGGCGTGCGCGAGGGCGATGCCATCAGCCCTTATTACGACTCGATGATCGCCAAGCTCATCGTCTCGGGCGAGGACCGCGCGCAGGCGCTGGCCCGGCTGGATGCGGCGCTACGCGACACGCACATCGTCGGCCTGCAGACCAACGTCGCCTTCCTGCGCCGCTGCGCAGCAACGGCCTCGTTCTCCGGCGCCGACCTCGACACCGGCCTCATCGAGCGCGAGAAGGCGGTGCTGTTCGATCAGCCCGGCCTGCCGCTGCGCGTGTCGGCCGCGGCTGTCGTGGCCCACACGCTGGCCGTCGAAGCCGCCACGCAGGGCACCGACCCGTGGAGCGCCCGCGACGGCTTCCGCCTGTTCGGCTCGGCCGCGCGCCGTTTCGACCTGGCAGCGGGTGACGCGCACCACGAGGTGCTGCTGTCCCGCCACCACCGCGGTGGCATGACGCTGACCGTCGAAGGCGAGGCGATCGAGTTCGCCGTGAAGTCCAGCGACGCCGAGACACACGAACTGTTTCTCGGCACCGACCGCATCCGCGTGAAGACCTATGCGCAGGGTGAGCGCGTCGCCGTCTTCGCCGCGACCGGCTCCGCCGTGCTGACCGAGGTGGACCTCATCGCCCACGCCGGCGACGGCCCGAGCGAAGGCGGTCGCCTCACGGCGCCCATGCCCGGCAAGCTCATCGCCTTCCTGGCCAAGGCCGGCGACACCGTCACCAAGGGCCAGCCGCTGGCCGTCATGGAGGCGATGAAGATGGAGCACACGATCTCGTCGCCGCGCGATGGCAAGGTCGCCGAGTTGCTGTTCGCCATCGGCGACCAGGTCAGCGACGGCGCCGAACTTCTCAAACTGGAAGCCTGAGCATGGCCCTGCCCTCGCACGTCAAGATCCTCGACGTCGGCCCGCGCGACGGGCTGCAGAACGAGAAGGACAACGTCGCCACCGAGCACAAGGCGCAGCTGGTGGCGATGCTGCAGGACGCCGGCCTGAACGAGATCGAGGTCACCAGCTTCGTCAGCCCGAAGTGGGTGCCGCAGATGGGCGACAACGCCGCCGTCATGGCGGCCATCGCGCGCAAGGCGGGCGTGCGCTATTCGGTGCTGGTGCCCAACCTGAAGGGGCTGGAGCCGGCGCTGGCCGCCAGGCCCGACGAGATCCTGGTCTTCACCGCGGCCAGCGAGGCCTTCACGCAGAAGAACATCAACTGCTCCATCGCCGAGAGCCTGGAGCGCTTTGCGCCCGTCATAGAGGGCGCGCACGCGGCCGGCGTGAAGGTGCGCGCGGCGCTGTCGTGTGCGCTGGGCTGCCCGTATGAAGGCGACATCACGGCGGACCAGGTGGAAGCCGTCGTGAGGCCGCTGCGCACGCTCGGCGTGGACGCGATCGACATCGCCGACACCATCGGCGTCGGCACGCCGCGCAAGGTACAGCTCGCGATGGAACGGGCGCTGAAGCACTTCCCGTTGGCCGAAGTCTCGGGCCACTTCCACGACACCTATGGACAGGCGCTGACCAACATCTACGCGAGCATGGAGCTGGGCATCCACAGCTTCCACGCCAGCGTGGCCGGCCTGGGCGGCTGCCCCTATGCCAAGGGCGCGACCGGCAATGTGGCGACCGAGGACGTCGTGTTCATGCTGGACGGCCTCGGCATCACGACCGGCATAGCCCTAGACAAGCTCGTGGACGCCGGCGCCTTCATCTCGAACGTGCTGGGCCGCCCACCGGTTTCGCGCGTCGCGCGGGCGGTACTGGCCAAGCGCGCTAGCTGATCCGGTCCAGCGCGTTCTCGATCTGCCCGCGCTCGTGGTCGCCCAGGCCGCGGCCGGCGCGGCGCAGGCGGGCTATGAGGGCCGCATCCACCGGCTTGGCCTGCCCCAGCCGCTCCGCCACGCGCAGCAGCACCTGCAGACGCTCGAAGCCGCTATCCATGCCCTCGGCGCTGGCCAGCACACGCTCCAGGCCCGCCAGGCCCAACTTGGGCCGGTCCAGCAGCAGGTTCAAGGCCTCGCGCCGCTCGAAGCCGCCCGAGATGCCGCCGGCCACGCCGACATAGGCGTCCACGAGCGAGGCCTCATCGCCCTGCAGCCGGCGCGCGACGGCGCCCAGCGCCTCGCGCTTCTCGAAGTCACCCTGCAGCCGCTGCGCCGCGTGCAGCGCCGCGGCCAGCACGGCGGGTTGCGGTGTGGCCGCGACCTGCGTGTCGATCGCCGAGCGCAGCTCGAAGTCCCCCCCGATGCGGCCCACCGCCTCACCCCAGGCCGCCAGCACGGCGGGGCTGTCGATCAGCCGCGGCGCGAGCGCACCCAGCGCCTCGCGGCGCTCGAAGTCGCCGTCGATGCCGCCCGCCACCTTCAGCCAGGCCAGTTGCTGCGGCTCGGCCAGCGGCAGCGTCGCGAGGGACTGCAAGGCCTCGCGCCGCTCGAACCCGCCCTCGATGCGGGCCACCGCCGCAATGACGCGGTCCTGCGCGGCGGCCGGCAGCGGCTGGCCCAGGGCCACCAACGCCTCCACGCGACGGCGTCGCGAGTGGTCCTCGGCCGCGCGCTCCACATCAGCCAGCACGGCCTCCATGCCACCGCGCTCGAACAGGCGCTGCGCACGCACCTTGGGGTCGGTCAGGTGCTCGGCCATGCGCTGCACGGCCTGGCCCCACCACACGCGGGCCGCGTCATCCATGGGCCGGGCCTCGCGGCCCTCGCGGTACTCGCGCCGGATGCGGCCCTCGCCCATGGACGTGAGCGTCATCTCGCGTGTCAGCCCGCCTTCGCGATGGCGCACGGTGAGCGTGCCGGTCAGCGTCTTGACGTCGTCCTCGGCGTCGTTGAAACCCACCTTGCCGTCCAGCGTCACCGCGAAGCTGCCGCCGGGGTAGCGGCTGACCAGGCGCGTGCCGGGGCGCATGAAGACAGGCGTGCTCAGCTCGTCCAGCCCGAAGCGCTCCAGCAGCTCGCGCCCGTCGGTGCGGCTGACCACCACGGCCGGCAGCGAGACCAGGGCGCCTACCATGGCTGCCACCAGACCCCAGCGCAGCGCACGGCGTTCGCGCGGCGCGTCCTCGCCCTCGGGCTTCAGCAGGCGGCGCACGCGGGCGAACAGCGGCGATCCAGCGCTCGCTGCGCCGCAAGCGAGCGCCGGGCCGTGGCGACCACCGTGGGCCTTCAGCGCCTCGGCGCAGCGCAGCAGGCTCTGCGCCAGCGCCAGGCGCTGACCGGCCGGCGCAGCGGCCGCGGCGTCGCACGCCAGCTCGGCCAGCAGGTCCAGGCGCCGCAGCGCGATGCGGTTCAGCACCTGCGGCCACAGCAGGGCCTGCATGGCGGCGGCGAGCAGGCGCCAGGCCGGGTCGCGGCGGCGCAGGTGGGCCAGTTCGTGGCCCAGCACGGCGCGGGCCTCGTCATCGGGCAGGTCCAGGCACCAGGCCGGCAGGCACAGCTGGCGGCCGGGCGCCAGCAGCGGGCTGGCCCAGCCGGCGCGCGCGTGGCGAAGCTGGGGCTGCGGCACCCGCATGTCCGCCGCGAGGCGCGCGGCCAGCGCCTGCCAGCGCGGATCGGCCACGGCGGGCAGGCGGCGCACGGTGCGGCACAGCCAGGCCCACTGCAGCACCAGCGCGGCGGCCATCAGCACGGCGCCCAGCAGCCAGGCGGCGACCAGGCCGACGGCCAGGTCATGGGCCTGCGGCGCGAAGCGCGTCGTGATCGGCAGCGCGCCCAGCTGCGCGGTGGGCCCTGCGGGCTCGACCGCCTGCACGACCGTGGGCACGGCCTGCGCCGCGACAGGCGCCGGGGCGGGCTCGGCGACCAGCGACGGCCGCACGGGGTCCACCGCCACGGAGGCCGCCACCGACGGCAGCAAGGGCAGGCTGGCGCTCACCAGACCACCCAGCAAAGCCAGACGCCACAGCGTCTCCTGCGTGGACGTGGCCAGGCGCGCCAGACCGCCGGCACGCTCGACCGCCCACAGGCCCGCGATCAACAGGCTGCTGTGCAGCAGGTAGCTGCACAGCCAGGTCAGCAGCACATCGGTCATCGCGTCTCTCCCTTGCGTTGCTTCAGCAGCGTCTGCAGCTCGGCCAGCTCCTGGGCGTCGACGCCACGGGCATCCAGCAGGTGGCTGACCAGCGCGCTGGCTCGGCCGGCAAACAGGCTGTCCAGCAGGCTGCCCACCATGGAGCGCTGCACCTCGCTCTCGCTGACGAGGGGCGTGTACAGCAGCGCCCGGCTCTCGCGGCGGCTGCTGAGCAGGCCGCGCTTTTCCAGCCGGGTCAGCAAGGTCGCCACCGTCGTGTGCGCCAGGTCGCGCTCGCCACGCAGCGCTTCGGCCACCTCGGCCGTGCTGGCCTCGCCGCGTGCCCACAACACGCGCATCAGGCTGAGCTGCAGCTCGCTCAGCGACACGTCGCCGCTGCCGATGTCCTCGTCCATTTGGCAAACTTCTACAGTTGTCGTACTACAAATGTAGAAGATCAATCGCCTGGCGCGCAAGTGCCTTTTGGCAGGGGCGGCCGAGCATCGCCGGGCGATCCTGCAGCCCCTAGACTCGCCGGCCCTTTCGCCCATCTCGAGACATGCCTTCGTCCACCCTTGTCAGCCTCGACCTGTTCCTGCGCGCCGCCGCCATCGGCCAGGTGCTGCTGGTGGCGGCGGTGCACCTGCGCGGGCCGCTGCAGCGCGGCGAGGGCGGGCTGATGGCGGTGGGCCTGTGCCTCGTGGCACAACTGCTGCTGGGCGCCACGGCGGACGCACCCGGCGTCTGGCGCCACCTGCTGCTCGTGTTCACCGACGCATCGGCCTATGCCGTCTGGTTCGCCGCGCTGACCGCCATCGACGATCGCTTCGCCACAGCCCGCTGGTCAGCGGGTGTGAAGCTCGCGCTCGCGGTGCTGGCGGTCTGGCATGTCTATTTCTTCGGCGTGCTCGGTGGCGAGGGACCCTACCACGCGGCCAACCACGTCATCGCCGTGATCCTGCTCTTGCACGTCATTGCGGTGGCACTGCTGGGCTGGCGCGACGACCTGATCGACAGCCGCCGCCGCACGCGCTTGCTCATCGCCGGCATGATCAGCGCCTACGGCATCGTCCTGGCAGCGGCCCAACTGGTCGGCAACGAATGGCGCGACAGCGACGCCTTCAGCCTGGCGAACGCGGCCTTGAGCTTCGCCGGCACCCTGATGTTCGGCCGCCACGTACTGCGGCGCCCCATGCCGGCCGCCCCCGTGCCTCAACAGCCTGTGTCGTCTGCGCCTGACGCGCCCCCGCCGCCCGAGGTGCCCGCCGAATTGCGGGCGCTGAACCACAAGCTCGACGCCTTCCTCCAGAGCGGTGGCTACACGCGGGCCAACCTCACGATCACGGCGCTGGCCGACGCGCTCGGATGCACGGAGCACCGGCTGCGCCGCCTCATCAACGGTGGCCTGGGCCATCGCAACTTCAGCGATTTCCTCAACAAGCACCGTGTTGCCGAGGCCTGCCGCCAGCTTGCGGACCCGCAACTCGACACGCCCGTGCTGACGATGGCGCTGGACCTCGGCTACGGTTCCATCGGCCCGTTCAACCGGGCGTTCAAGGCGCAAACGGGGCTGACGCCCACCGAATTCCGCGACGCTGCGCGAACGCGGCCATAGATTGCAGGGAATCGGCCAGCACGGCGCAGGAATCGGCAAGACCTGACAGGGGCACGCGGCAGAAGCTCGGGGAGTCGACCCGCCGCCACACGGTGCGCGGCGTCGACGCTTCTTCAACCCTTGCCCGGAGCTTTTCACGATGCCCAAGACACTGTCGTCCTTCCTGCTCGCCGCCGCGCTCGGCTGCACGCTCACCGCCGCCGCCCAGCCCCCGGAGCGACGGGAGATTCCCCCGTTCACCGTCTTCGGCAGCCCCGCCCGCGCGCAGGACGCCGCCGCCATCGACACCCTGCTGACGACCTATGCCTCGGCCTGGCAGGCCCACGACACCGCCGCCGTGATCGCGCTGCATGCGCCGGACGTCGAGTGGATCAACGCCTACGCGCGCCTCTTCCGCGGAACGGCATCGCTGCAGCCCTTCCTGCAGCAACGCCTCTTTCCCGCGATGAGCGCTGCGGTCGCAGCCGGCGAGGTGTCCCGCATGAAACCCATCTCCATGCGCTACATCGGCGCGGACTCGGCGGTGGCCCACCTGTACACCGACGGCCACCGCGGCCCCTCGCGCAACGCCGGCGAGGCAAGTCGCCGCACCCACATCCACCTGGTGCTGGCCAGGCAGGCCGAAGGCTGGCGCATCGTTCATTGCGCCATCATGGACGCGCGCTAGCCGCCTGGGGACGGGCACGCGCACCGCCACAATCGCGCATGGCTCAAGGCAAACGCATCTCCAGCGACATCGGCGAGGATGCCCTCGCCACCATCCAGGCACTGGGCGCGGCGGTGAGGCGCGCTCGCCTGGCCGCCGGCGAAGGGCAGGCCGCCGCGGCAGCCCGGCTGGGCGTGCATGTGCAGACCATTGCGCGCATCGAATCCGGCGAGCCCGGCGTGGCGGTGGGGCATGTGGTGGGTTTGCTGGCGCACTACGGCCTGACGGTGCAAGTGCCGACGACCGGCCCCGGCGCGCCGTAGCCGGCGCGGCAGACAGCGCGGGTTTCATCGCGTCCCGCAACGCGCCACGCTGCGGTTCAATCGTGCATCCACTTCGGAACCCGCCATGCCGAACCGCCTTGCCGCCTGCGCCCTCGCCCTGCTCGCCTGCCTCGGAGCCCAGGCCCAGGAAGCGCCCGCCTACGACGCCACCAAGGCCCAGGCCTGGGGCGCCAACGAGCAGGGGCTGCGCCCCTACGTCTTCGTACTGCTGAAGACCGGCCCCAAGACTATGGCCGCCGGCCCCGAGCGCGATGCGATGTTCAAGGGCCATTTCGCCAACATGGAGCGGCTGGCCAAGGAGGGGTTGCTGGTCTATGCCGGCCCGCTGGACGGCCAGAACGGCCTGCGCGGCCTGTTCATCTTCGCGACCAAGGATCTGGAAGTCGCGCGCAAGGCCGTGGACACCGACCCCGTCATCGTCAGCGGCGAGATGGTGGCCGACATCCACCGCCACTTCGGCTCCGCGGCGCTGCTGGCGGTCAACGAGTGGCACCCCAGGCTGATCAAGCCCAAGCCCTGAGCGGCGTTACGCTAGCGCCCGTTCCAACGGGAGGCTTCCTCAATGATCCTGGGCATCGACCTGGGCACCACGCACAGCGCGGCGGCGGTGTTTCGCGACGGCGCGGCCGTCCTCATCCCCAACGCCCACGGCGACTATCTGACGCCGTCGGCCGTGGCCCTCGACGACCAGGGCCACACGCTGGTGGGCCTCGCCGCCCGCGAGCGGGCCGGCCTGCATGCCGAGTCCACCGCGCTGGCCTTCAAGCGCTGGATGGGCAGCGACAAGAAGATCACGCTGCGCACCGGGCCGCACGTGAAGGAGCTGCGCGCCGAGGAGTTGTCGGCGCTGGTGCTGCAGGCGCTGAAGGCCGACGCCGAGGCCTTCCTGGGCGAGCCCGTCACCGAGGCCGTCATCACTGTGCCGGCCTATTTCAACGAGGCCCAGCGCCGCGCCACGCGCACGGCCGGCGAGATCGCCGGGCTGAAGGTCGAGCGGCTGCTGAACGAGCCCACCGCGGCCGGCCTGGCCTATGGCCTGCAGCAGCGCCCCGAGCACAGCAGCTTCCTGGTCTTCGACCTGGGCGGCGGCACCTTCGACGTGTCGGTGCTGGAGTACTTCGACGGCGTCGTGGAGGTGCGCGCCAGCGCGGGCGACACCCGGCTCGGCGGCGAGGACTTCAGCCGCGCAATCGCGCAGTTGTTCGCAAAGACCGCCGAAGGCCTGAGCGCCGAGGAGCGCACCGCCTGGTTTGAAGGCGAGACCTGGTGGCGCCTGGCCGAGCAGGCCAAGCGCGACCTCGGCGAGCGCGACAGCGCCACGATGAGCACCGTGTGGCGCGACCGCCCGCTGACCGCCACGATCACGCGCGCCGACTTCGAGGCCGGCGCGCAGGAGCTGCTGCAGCGCCTGCGCCGCCCCATCGAGCGGGCGCTGGCCGATGCGCAGCTAGACCCGGCCGGCCTGGCCGAGGTGGTGCTGGTGGGCGGCGCCGCGCGCATGCCCATGGTGCGACAGCTGGTCACGCGGCTGTTCCAGCGCCTGCCGCTGCGCACGCTGGACCCCGACCTCGCGATCGCCATGGGCGCGGCCGTGCAGGCCGGCCTGAAGGCGCGCGACGCAGCGCTGGACGACGTGGTGCTGACCGACGTGATGCCCTACTCGCTGGGCATCGTCGCGGCCACGCACATCGCCGGCCGCATGGTCGACGACCGCTTCTCGCCCATCATCGAGCGCAACACGCCGGTGCCGGTGTCCCGCGTGGAGCGCTATCACACGCTGGGCGACGGGCAGCGGCAGATCCTGGTGGACGTGCGCCAGGGCGAGTCTCCCGTGGGCTCGGAGAACCTGCACCTGGGCAAGCTGGAGATCGAGGTGAAGCCCGCGCCGGCCGGCCAGGCAGGCGTGGAGGTGCGCTTCACCTACGACGCCAACGGGCTGCTGGAGGTCGAGGCGCGCGAGACGCCGGGCGGCCAGCGCCATGAACTCATCATCGAGAGCCAGGGCGCACGCCTCAGCGCGGCCGAGATCGCCGCCACGCGCGAGCGGCTGCAGGCACTGAAGCGCCACCCGCGCGACGAGCAGGACAACCGCTACCTGATCGAGCGCGCCAAGCGATTGTTCGAGGACCGCCTGGGCAACGACCGCCAGATGCTGCAGGACTGGCTGGCACAGTTCGAGGCCGTGCTGCAGACGCAGGACGCACGGGCCATACGCACGGCGCGCCAGCAGTTCAAGGAAGCGCTGGACAGCATCGATACGTCGTTCAGGTTCTGAGCATGTGGGAAGAAGACTGGGCCCGGCTGGGCATTGAGGCGACGACAGAACTCGGCGCGATCAAGAAGGCCTATGCGCTGAAACTGAAGCTCACGCGGCCGGACGACGACGCCGAGGCCTACCAGGCGCTGCGCGCGGCCTATGAGCGCGCGCAGCAATGGGCGAAGTGGCAGCGCGAGAACCCCGATGAAGAAGCGCTCGTGGCCGAGGCGCCGGTGCCCGTGCCGCCGATCGAACCGCCCGCCGACGAGTCGCCGGCACCGGAACCCGTCGTCCAGCCGCAGCAGCTCATCGACGAGCTGGAACTGGCATGGCGGCGCGTCGGCGAGGCCGCGCTGATGCACGGCTGGGCCGACGCCCGCCGCGCACTGGACCAGCAGCCGCTGAGCCGGCAGGCCGAGTTCTCGGCTGCGTTTGCGCAGTGGGCGCTGGGCCTGCCCAGCCTGCCGGACGACTTCCTGAAGGCGCTGGACGCGCACTTCGGCTGGCTGAACGACTTCCGCACCGAACGTCAGCTGGGCGTCGCACTGGCCCACGCGCTGCACGACGCGTTTGACGAACGACTGCGGCCCGCACCCATCCCCGAGCCCGTGCGCGAGCTGGGCGCACCGCTGCAGCGGCTGGACGCGCTGCGCCAGGCCGGCGCCGCCTGGTGGCGGCTGCAGTTGCTGCTATTGCTGCTGCAGCCCACGCTGGCGCGCAGCCAGAACCTGCTGGGCGCGCAGTGGCTGCGCAAGCTGGGGCTGGACCTGCCGGCGCAGCGCTGGCTGGACGCCGCCATCAAGCGCGGCCTGTGGTGGCGCGTGGGGCTGGCCAGCGCGCTGTGCTTCGGCGTCGGGCTGCTGCTCTTCCGCGACGCGATCATTGCCGGCGCGCATGCGCTGGGCTGGCTGCTGGGCACGGGCGGCATCATGGTGGTGGGCATGTTCGCCGCCACGCTGATCACCGCGGGGCCCACGCTGACCTCCGGCCAGAAGCGCCTGGCGCTGCCGCTGGAGCGCTGGCGTCGCCACAGCATGCAGCCGGTGCTGGGCCTGGTGTGGCTGCTGTTCGCCGCCTGGCTGGCCTGGCTGGCCGGGCAGGAGCCCGCAGCGCCGAACGGCGTGCTGTCGCTGATGCCGGACTGGCTCTTGCCATGGGCGGCCGCGCTGTTCGGCCTGGCCGGGCTGGTGGCGGCCTGGCCGCTGGTGCCGCTGCACGGCTGGGTCATCGCCGGGCTGACGCCGCTGGTGGGCGGCCTGGCCGTGCTGGCGCTGGACCGCTGGCTGCCGCTGGCCAGCTGCCTGCTGCTGGCGCTGGCCTGGATGCAGCTGGCCGCGGCCGTGCACGAGGAGCGCATCCGCGCCACCGGCCTGGCGCTGTGGCCACTGCGGCCCGTGCTGAACAGCCTGGCGCTGTCGGACCGCTGGACCTACTCGGTCGCGCTGCTGCCGCTGGCCTGCGCGGCCGCCTACATGGTGCTGACCGACGGCGAGGTCCGGGCGACCAGCGTCTTCCTGGTCTGGGTGTTCGGCATCCTGGGCACGGCCCGGATGCAGGACAAGGCGGACGCCTGGGCGCTGAAGCAGTTGCCCGCACCGGCCGAGGGCTGAGCGACGCTCAGCCCCTGTTCAGCACCTTGGCCACGGGGTTGGGCCGCAGCCGGTAGGCGTCCGGCATGCCCGAGCCCAGCAGCGGGCGCAGGTAGAGGCGGAAGGCATCGGTCACGTCGGTACCGGCGGCGTTGATGAAGACGTCCTCCATCGTGCGCGTCTTGCCGGCCACGGCGGTGAGCGGCAGCAGCTTGTAGTCCACCGAGTAGTAGCCGACGCGCTGGATGGCGACGGACCCGTCGCGGTCGCCGTAGAAGGCGTACTGCACGGCCTTCTCGCCGACCTCGCGGGCCTCGCGTTGGTCCACGTCGGACACGCAGCCCAGGAAGCTGCGCTGCAGATAGCCGAAGGTGTCGCCGCGCACGCGTTTGATGCCCAGCTTGGTCTTGATTTCCTCGCACAGCAGGTCGGCCAGCGCGCCGGTGCCGCTGAGCTGCACGTTGCCGTGCGCGTCGCGCTCCAGGTCGCCCGCGAGCTTGGCCAGCATCGGTGCACCTGTCGAATCGTGGATGCCCTCGCTGACCGCGATGACGCAGCGGCCGAAGCGCTCGTGCGTGGCCTTCACGTCGCGCAGGAACTGGTCGATGTGGAAGTCGCGCTCGGGCACGTAGATCAGGTGCGGGCCGTCGTCGTCGAACTTCTTGCCTAGAGCGGCAGCGGCGGTCAGGAAGCCGGCGTGGCGGCCCATGACCACGCCCACGTAGACGCCCGGCAGCGCCGCGTTGTCGAGGTTGGCACCGGCGAACGCCTGAGCGACGAAGCGCGCTGCGGAGGCATAGCCCGGCGTGTGGTCGTTGCCGACCAGGTCGTTGTCTATGGTCTTGGGGATGTGGATACAGCGCAGCGGGTAGTTCGCCGCCCTGGCCTCTTCCGACACGATGCGCACGGTGTCGGACGAGTCGTTGCCGCCGACGTAGAAGAAGTGCGTGATGCCGTGCGCCTGCAGCACCGTGAAGATCTCGCGGCAGTAGGCCGCATCGGGTTTGTCGCGCGTGGAGCCCAGCGCCGAAGCGGGCGTCATGGCCACCAGCTCCAGGTTGTGGCTGGTCTCCTGGGCCAGGTCCACGAAGTCCTCGTTGACGATGCCGCGCACGCCATGCCGCGCCCCGTAGACCGCCGCGACGCCGGCCTGGCGCCGCGCTTCCAGCACGACGCCGACGAGGCTCTGGTTGATGACGGCGGTGGGGCCGCCGCCCTGGGCGACGAGGATCTTCGCGAGACTCATGGGCGCTCCTGGCTTGTCGTCAAAGGACGGCGGAGTTTAGGAGCGCCAGCACGCGGCGCAATCGGCAGTTCAGCTAGGTATTGGGGCCAAGCGCCGGCCGAATCAGACCGGCTCGCGAGAACTCAGCTCAGCCGGCCATGAAGGTCTCGAGCTGCTCGGCCGGCATGGGCTTGGCGAACAGCCAGCCCTGGCCTTCGTGGCAGCCCAGCCCGACCAGGTACTGGCGCTGCTCCTCGGTCTCTATGCCCTCGGCGATGACGGTCAGGCCCAGGCCGCGACCCAGGTTGACGACCATCTGCGCGATGGTGGAGCCGGCGGTGGAGGTTTGCGCCTCCTGCACGAAGGCGCGGTCGATCTTGAGCCGGTCCACCTGCAGCTGGCGCAACTGGCTCAAGGACGAGAAACCCGTGCCGAAGTCGTCGATGGCCACGCTGAAGCCCAGGTGCTTGATGTCGGCCAGCACGCGACGCACCAGCTCGGCATCCTCCATGGCCATGGACTCGGTGATCTCCAGCTCGATGCTCTGCCCGGGCACGCCGCCATCGCGCAGCGCACGGTCCAGCATGTCGATGAAACCGGGATGGCGGAACTGCGCCATGGACACGTTGACCGCCATGCGGAAGTCGGCATGGCCCAGCGCCTGCATCTTCTTCAGCTGGGCGCAGGCGGTGCGCATGACGAACTCGCCGATGGGGATGATGAGGCCACTCTGCTCGGCCAGCGGGATGAACTGGTCGGGCGGGATGAAGCGGTTGTCGGCGGTGCGCCAGCGCAGCAGCGCCTCGGCGCCGATGACGCGGCGGCTGTCCAGGTCCACCTGCGGCTGGTAGACGACGAAGAGCTGGCTTTCCTCGAAGCCGGTGCGCAGCCCCTTCAGCAGCTTGAAGCGCTCGCGCGCGTCGCTGCCCATGGCGGCGGAGAAGTACTGCGACGAGCCGCGCTGGTGCTGCTTGGCGCGCTTGAGCGCGATCTGGGCGTCCAGCAGCAGCTCGGAGCCGACGGCGGTGGACTCGCCCAGCCGCACCAGACCCGTGGTGGCCGACAGCTGCAGGCGCTCGCCGGACACGACGAAGGGCTCGGCGAACACGCCCTGCACGGTCTCGGGGCAGACCTTGACGTGTTCGCCCAGCACGCCGAAGGTGTCGGCGCCGACGCGGGCCATGGCCGTGTTCAGGCCCAGCATCTCGCTCATGCGGTGCACGACGGCCTGCAACACCTGGTCGCCGAAGTGCTGGCCGAAGGCGTCGTTGATGTCGGAGAAGTCGTCGATGTCGATCAGCGCCAGCGTGACGCCGGACGGATCCTTCAGGTTCTTGTCCAGCAGCTCGACGAAGCGGTTGCGGTTGGGCAGGCGCAGCAGCGGGTCGTTGTAGGCCTGGTCCAGCAGCTGGCTGTACAGCAGCACGTTCTCGAAGCCGACGGCGATGTTGGAGCAGAAGGCGCGCAGCAGTTGCTGGTCCAGCTCGTCCAGATGGCGGCCCACGTCGACCAGCGCGGCCATCGCGCGGCCCTGACCCATGCCGAAGTACAGCACGGTGCCATCGTCGTAGAGGTTCTTCTGCTCGCGCAGGCAGCGCTCCAGGCGCTCGCGCACGGCGATGATCTTGACCTGCGACAGCGGCCGGTCGATGAGGCCGCTGTACTGGCCCGCGGCGGCGACGATGCGAACCTCCTCGCCCGCCTCGCCGTGCACCTGGGCGCAGACCAGGCCCTCGGGCAGGATGCCCAGCAGCGCGCACAGCTGCGTGACGACGCCCTCGGCAAAGCGCGACAGACCGCGCATGCGCGACAGCGAGGTGCTGCTCTCGACGATCATCTCCAGGCCGCGGCGGTTGGCTTCCAGCGCGCAGATCTGGCGGTAGGAGCGCACGGCCGCGGTCAGCACCGTGTACAGCCGCGTGCGGGTCAGCTCCGACTTGGTCTTGTAGTCGTTGATGTCATAGGCCTGCACCGTCTCGATCTCGGGCGCATAGCCGGGCTGGCCGGTGCGCAGCACGATGCGCAGCGCGTTCAGGCGCAGTTCGTCGCGGATGTGGCGCACCAGCTGAAGGCCGGCGTCCTCGCTCTCCATGACCACGTCCAGCAGCACCACGGCGAGGTCGTCCTCGCTGGCGAGCAGCTGGCGGGCCTGGGCGGCGGAGCTGGCGTGCAAGAAGATCAGCGGCTGGCCTTCGATGGTCAGGCCTTGCATGGCCAGCTCGGTGGCCTTGTGGACGTCGCCGTCGTCGTCGACGATGAGGATGCGCCAGGGCCGGTCGTAGGGGCGATGCTCCAATTCGCCGTGCTCGGGCTCGTCGAGCAGTTCGAGCAGGTCGTCGTCAACGGCGGGCGTCGTGTCTTGCATGAGGGCGAGGGCTTCGGGCGCGGGCGGCGGCAACAGCCCCGCCGTTCAAGAGCCGCAAGGGTAGTGCATCCGCGCAGCCATCGCCACGAAAAGCGCGGGCAAATGTCCCGCAGTACAGCTCAACGCTTACCGGGTTTGCCCGGACGCGAGCCGGTCGGCCGGCCCGCGCCGGTCACGCGCGGCGGCAGGCCGGTGTGCTGCGTCAGCACCTGGCCCTTGCGCGGCGTGGCCGGCTTCATCGGCGCTGCCGCCGGCTTGGCGCCGGTGGAGTTCTTGCGCCGCGCGCTCTCGTAGCTGCCGTCCGTGACGGGCTGGTAACTCGGGATCAGATGGTGCTTGCCGTTGCCGATCAGGTCGGCGCGGCCCATGGCCTTGAGCGCCTCGCGCAGCAGCGGCCAGTTGTTGGCATCGTGGTAGCGCAGGAAGGCCTTGTGCAGCCGGCGGCGGCGCTCGCCGCGCACGATGTCGACCTTCTCGCCGCGGCTCTCGTCGCGGCTGATGCCCTTCAGCGGGTTGCGGCCCGAGTGGTACATCGCGGTCGCCGTCGCCATGGGGCTGGGATAGAAGGTCTGCACCTGGTCGGCGCGGAAGCCGTTCTTCTTGAGCCAGATGGCGAGGTTCA